>JAEUII010000458.1 GCA_016795145.1 Planctomycetaceae bacterium | reverse complement strand
CCACATACGATTTCGAAAGCTTGCCCTGCTGGAAGTCGATCGACAGCAAACGATGCGTCAGGTGTTCTTTCGCGGTCACGATCAGGCCACTCGTCATGCGGTCCAGTCGGTGGACGACGCCTGGACGGAGCAGCCCCTTGACCGCGGCCTGCGAATCGAGATGGCTCTGAAGCACATTCGACAGTGTCCCGTCCTGGAAATCTCCCACCGGATGAGCCACCAGACCTGCCGGTTTGTCGACGACGATCAGCCACGGATCCTCATAGACGATGGTCAGGTCCGCTGGTTCCGGGTCGAGCAACTTATCTGGCGGTTCGACGAGCCTGATGGAGACTCGCTGTCCTCGGAAGACGCGATCTGCTCCTTCCGCTGGCTGCTCATCGATCTTCGCATAGCCGCAGCAAACCAATCGATGCAGCCGCCACGATGTGTAGTTGCGCAGGTGCTTTGTGAGGAAGCTGTCGATCCGGGATCCCGAAAGATACGGCTCAACGATGAACTCCACGATGGGCGGATACGTCACCATGTCTTCCACGAGCTTGTTTGTCCGCGAAGTCGAGTTCGCCTATTCCACGGGTTCCACCGGTTCTGGCGGCCACCAATCCTGAATCTCCAGCAACCCCAGCATCCGCCGTCGCAGCTCCGTCATCAACGGGTCCTCGCCGCGCGGTTTGCGGCCGGTTTCCACTTCGATGGCTTCACCGATGCGAAAATGGACTCTCCATTCGGGTCGGACGGTCACTTTGTCGGTGAGGTCTTCTTCCAGTCGATGGACGGTTTCTACGATTCGTTCTGGTGTGACGGTACCTCGATCCCCGTCGTCGAGGTAGTCTTCCGGATACATCGACAGTGCCTGGGCGTAGTAGCAGTCCGTCAGAACTCGCCACCGTTCGGCCCGTTCATGTTCCTGGAGAGTCCCGCTCAGAAGTTCCGGCACGATCGCGGCCCGCAGATCTTTCACGCGGCTCACGACGTCGCCCTTTTTGGCACGCCCCAGCCAGCGGCGTTCGTAGGGCTGCAGAAGTTCATTCAGCAGGCGGAAGATTCGCGGGCGAATCGCTCCCTGCTGGGAGTCTCCCAGGATTTCCACCTCGCGACTGGCCAGAACCGCCAGGGCCAGCCGACGAATGCGATTTTGGATCGGTTCGTGCTCGTGAGCTTTGTAGAACGTGCGTTTTTCCAATGCCGTCAGGATTGGCTTTACGCTCGCTTCGACGTCTCCCACCAGTTGATACCGCAGAGCCATGGGATGAACGACGACCTTAGCGGCGGGGTCTTTTTCTGCTCGCTTTTTGGCGGCGACTCGGGCGATGAACGATACTCCGTCCATCAGTGATCCAAGCCGGTCATTGGCGCGAGTGATCACACCTTCCGGGAAGATGATCAGCGGCCGTTCCGCCGTGGCCACGATCTGCACGGCGGCGTCCAGAGCCTGTCTATCGAGACCCTCGCGGTAGATACTGAAACCGCCCAGGCGGCGAATGACGAAGCTTTCGATCGGATCCTGCTTGAACAGATGCCAGCTGGCCAGCGAAAAGACGTGCGTTGGGACTTTGCGACACAGCATCCCCATCAGCATGGGGTCCGAGTCGCGCGAGTGATTCGGGCACAGCAGAATTCCGTGGCCGGCCGCGATGCTGTTTCGGAGATGTTCGATGCCTTCAAAAGAGCAGCCGATGATCCCGTAGCTTTTTCGCAGCCACGGTTTCAGCCACAGTCGAAACAGCCACGACAGCCACTTTCCGCGGTAGGGCGGTACGAACTGATAGGGTTCATCCACCACGACTCTGTGCATGCCTGGACCGTTCGAGCCTGCGAGAGGAAATACAAAAACCGCTCAGAGGATTTCTGAGCGGTTCTGGTTTCTGTTGCGAAACGAGGTTCGATTTACAGCTGCTGAATACGGCGGCAGATTGCTTCTGCCATCTGCTGAGTTCCCACAGCGGTTGGGTCGTTGCGATCCGCCTTCATGTCGTAGGTCACGTCCTTGCCTTCGGCGATAACGTCTGCGACCGCTTGTTCCAGTTTCGCTGCGGCCTTGGCTTCGCCGAGATGTTCCAGCATCAGCTTAGCGGACAGAATCAAAGCGGTTGGGTTCACCTTGTTCTGACCCTTGTACTTCGGTGCGCTTCCGTGAGTCGCTTCGAAGATGGCACCGTCAACACCAATGTTGGCGCCGGGAGCAACGCCTAGACCACCGACCAGTCCTGCACACAGGTCACTCAGAATGTCGCCATACAGATTCGACATCACGAGCACGTCGTACTGTTCGGGCTTCTGAACCAGCTGCATGCACATGTTGTCGATCAAACGTTCCATGTAAACGACACCGCTGCCATCCTGCTTGCCGGCATTTGCGGCAGCTGATGGGGCCACGTTCTTTGCCAGTTCAGCCCACTCGTGCTTTGCGTTGTAAGCATTTGCCACTGCACGAGTTACGTCGTACCACAAGCCGTCGGTGAACTTCATGATGTTGGCTTTGGAAATCGACGTGACCGACTTTCGCTTGTGGTCCACCGCGTACTTGAACGCGTAGTCGGCGATGCGAGTCGTGCCTTCTACTGAGATCGGCTTGATGCTGACGCCGGTCGTCTTGATGCCGGTTGAGATCTTCTTTCCGGTCGCCGCTTCGTTGATCTGGCCGATCAGCTTTTCCGTGATGGCTTCGCCTGCTTTGAACTCAACGCCGGCGTAGAGGTCTTCGGTGTTCTCGCGAACGATCACGAGGTCGACGTTACAGGCTTCGAAGAAGGTTCGAACACCCTTGTAGGTCTTGCAGGGTCGAACGCATGCGTACAGACCCAGTTCCTGGCGAAGGAACACGTTGACACTTCGGAAGCCCTTACCGATTGGTGTCGTAATCGGTGCCTTCAGAGCAACGCCGTTTGCTCGAATGGATTCCAGCACGCTCTTTGGGACTTCGCCCTTGGCTTCAATAACTTCGATCCCGCATTCCTGCACATCCCACTGGATCTTCACGCCGGTCGCTTCGACGCATTTCTTTGTTGCTTCGGCGATTTCCGGACCAACACCATCACCTGGGAGAAGAGTAACCTTGTGCATTTTTGCTCTTTGCGAAAGTGGGACCCTGTGGCTGTTATGACGCCTGCTGATTTCCGTTTCGAGCAAGTCTGACGCGTTCTATCCCCGCGTTTTCCCTGCTTTTTTTGCTGTTGCTACATCGTCGACTTTTCATGTCGGCGAGAGCAAAGCCTCGTCAATTCAGTGTGTTTTTGGCGTTCCTGGCGATCCGGGAAAGTACCAGAACCGCGATTCGCCTTCAACTTGGCTTCGACCACGCCCCGGAAATCTCTTTCATGGCTCTTTTCACGGCTGTTGCCGGACTGACGATGCTGACACTGGTGAGTTCCTCTGCTGGCGCTGTACGATTGCGATCCCCCTGACACTGCTTCACCAGCACTTACCTTTTCTGATCCTGCATCTACCCGGACCGTCTGCTCATGCGCTTCGTTTCTTTGACTTCCTGCCTGGCCACTCTTTTCACTGTGTGCTTTGTCGTTGGTTGTGAAGAGCCGGATGTAAAACCGGTCGTTCCTGAACAGGAAGTTGCTGCCGCCAAAGCGCTAACCGATGCCGGGGCCGTGCTGAAAAACGACGAAAACGGCCGTGTTGTTGACGCGGATCTTCGAAAATGTGATGTAAAGGCGGAGCTCTTCAAGCATCTCTCGGCCCTTACATTGTTGCGATCTTTGAATCTGAGCGGCACGAATTTCTCCGATGAGCACTGCGCCGCCGCTGGGGCCGAGAAGCCTGCTATCGACCTGCTTCCTGCTGACCTCGCTAACCTCGATCTTCGCGACTGCAAGCTGTCTGACGCTGCCACTCCGGCGCTGGCTCGATTCACAAAACTGCGAGCACTGCGATTCTCCGGGAAGAACGGCAATACCACGATCACGGACGAGGGTTTGGTGCCGCTCAAGTCGTTGAAGAGCCTGAAACTTCTGGCTCTGGATGATCTGTGGATCACCGACGCCGGCATCAATTCGATCGCTGAGCTGAGCCATATGGAAGAGCTGTATCTGGCGGCCACTGTCGTTGAAGACAACTCCATCGCTACGATCTCTAAGTTCCCTTCACTAAAGAAGTTACGACTCTCAAAAACGTCTGTCAGCGATGCCGCTCTGGAAAGCCTGAAGGCCTGCAAACTTCTTCAGGAACTGGATCTCAGCGAGAACTCCATCATCACCGACGCGGGACTGGTACACCTGGCCGCGATCACCAGCCTGAAGAAGCTCAACCTCTGGCGCGTTCAAATCACTGATGCGGGCGCTCTTGCTTTGGCACCACTGGTGAACCTCGAATGGCTCAACCTGGACAACACGAAACTGTCTGATGCTGGTTTGCCTTGTTTGAAGGACATGAACAAGCTCACCTTCCTTCATTTGGGATCCACTCAGATTACGGAAGCTGGAGCTCCAGCGTTGTTTCATCTGAAGACCCTGAAGGACCTCAAGATCACCCGCACTGCGCTCGGTGCCTCCGAAGCGGCTGTAGCAGAGTTGAAGAAGAATCTTCCGACGACTCAGATTCAGGTTGAGTACGAAGGTCAGTAGCGTGTTTTCAACCGCGACCTGCCGCCTCTAGTGCAGGTCGTACCGAATAGGGAATTCTTGCCATCTGTTGACTGTCTGTTGATAACTCGACGGACCTGATTCGTTACTCCCGCGTCTGGCGTTTGATCCTCAGCGACCGCCCCTTGAGTGTTCAACAGCGACGCGCTTTCCTGCCACTGTTCTGCACCTCAGCAAGACCGCTTTTTCACGAGTTATCAACACCTTCAGTCAGACGTAACCCGTTATTGATATTCATTTTACGATGATTCACCATTGAGTTATCAACACTTTTCAGGCGTTCTTCTAATAGCACTTCTATCCTTTTTTCTTTTAAGAACTGCATTGTGGAAACGCATGAAAAAACCTCGATGAGGTGTCTCATCGAGGTTCCGAGATGAATCGCTCGCTTCAGGAACGGATCAGGCGACTTCCCAACCCTTTCGGTATTCCTTGTTGATCAGCTTCGCCGCCTCAGGAGCATTGGTTGCTGTCAGCGTTTCAGCATCCCAGTCCAGAGCCTTGCCAAGGCGGTAAGCGACGTTGCCCAGCAGCACCGTTTCTGTCAAAGCACCAGAGTAGTCGAAGTTGCAGGTGGTTGGCGAACCGTCTTTGCAAGCCTTGATCCATTCCGCGTGATGGCCTATGGAGTTCGGGATCGTCTCCGCGGGTGGCTTGAAGCCAGCATACTTGTTGGCTGGAAACAGTTTGTACTTGCCGTAGTCGGCGAACAGCATGCCTTCCTTGCCAACGAACATCACTCCATTGGCTGGAACTGGCTGATCAGCGACCTTCTTTGGAATGAGGTCGCCGTCGTACCAGGTCAGCTTGAGTGGCGGCATCGATCCACGGGACGGGAAGTCGTATCGCACGATCAGGCCAAGAGGACAGGTTTCAGGATGGACCTTTGGGCCTTCCGCTTCGCAGCGAGTCGGATGTCGCAGATCAAGAGCCCAGAACGGCAGGTCCATGTAGTGGCAGGCCATGTCGCCGAGCGTGCCCTGACCGAAGTCCCACCAGCGACGCCAGTTTGCTGGATGATAAGCGCCGTTCGCATAGGGACGTTCTGGTGCAGGTCCAAGCCAGAGATCCCAGTTCAGAGTCGCTGGAACGGGATCCGCCTTGGCTGGGCGTTCGCCGCCACCCCAGCCTTTTCCGACCCAGACGTGCACTTCCGTAACGTCGCCAATCACGCCGGCCTTGATGATTTCCACGACGCGACGGTAGTTGTTTTCCGCGTGAATTTGCGTACCGAGCTGAGTGGCCAGGCCCTTTTCGGCGGCCGCTTTAGCAATGTAGCGGGCTTCAAAAACGGTGTGAGTCAGTGGCTTTTCGCAGTAAACGTGCTTCCCGGCTCGGATCGCACGGATAGAAGCCGGAGCATGGTGATGGTCAGCAGTGCCGATTACGACAGCGTCGATTTTGTCACCTTCCGCCTGAATCATTTCGCGGTAGTCAGCGTAGCATCGAGGCTCAACGCCCTTTTTCTCGGTGAGCATCGCCTTGGCACGATCGAGGTAGTTCGAGTCGACGTCGACGATAGCAACGATGTTTTCTCCGATGACCCCGTTGACGTCTTCAGCAGCGCGGTTGGCAGTGCCAATGCAGGCGATGTTCAGTTTCTCCAGAGGGCTTCGGGTGGGGCGAGAACTTCCAGGAGCAGCATACAGCGAAGAAGCCAGCAGTCCGGCGGAAATAGAGGTCGTTGTCTGGAGGAACGAACGACGACTTGAAGAGTTTTGACTGGTCATAGGGACTCTCTCAAAAAGTCAGAAGGGGACAAGAAGGTCGTGAAAAGTCGCGAGGCGCAGGCCACGGTTTCCACACCAGGAAACAGGAGGTGAGAACAAAGGAGCGGAAGTAACAATCGCAGCATACGCGTCGGCCGTAGCGATGAAAATCGTCAGGAATAAAGAAAACAACCCGCAAACTCAGGAAAGTCGATTGGCACGCCAACTGGTCAAGGCCATCCCAAAAACATTGACGGTTGGTCAGGTGACGTGTACTGTGTCCCGATATGAAACGGCGGTATGGCGTTGAAAGAGCCAGATCAGCCGTCTGAAAAAGCCTGTCAGCATTTGAGACCGCCGGAAAGAACCAAAATGACTCGTCGACTCCTGTTCATGTTGCTTATGCTGAGCATCACAGCGGTAGCCGAAGCAAGAACATGGCGACCCGTGGGGAGCCGAGCAGTCCTTGGCGACTTTCAGGATGTCAAAGGGACTGATGTCATCATCAGAACACCGACCGGCGGGATCGAAACGATACCTTATTCAAAACTGCCCAAGAGAGACAAAGAGGTAGTCCACAGCAACCTGATTTCCATGGGGCGACAGTCAGATGTGGAACGTCTGAAGCGAGGTGAGTCAGGCGATTCATCCGAGAAAGATTCCAAGTCAGAAGGAATGGCTGATAAGGATGGCGAAGAAGGCGATTCACCATCCGGCATGCGAACATGGACAGACATCAACGGCAATAAGCTTGAGGCCGAACTGGTATCCGTCAACGGGCTGACGGTGCAGCTGCGAACCGCAGCAGGGCAGCTTCAGACATTTCCAGTGACAGGTTTTAGTGCTCAGGACCAACAGTATCTTCAGACCGCTGGAGCAGGCATGGCCGGCGCCGGCGCGGGAGCGGGACTGCCAGGAGTGCCAGCGAATGGTTTGCCCGGAGGCGGCATGCCAGCAGGACAGCCGGGAGCCAACTTTCCGGGTCTGCCAAACATGCCAGGAAATCTGTCACCATCGTCAGGTTTGCCAGGTGCACCGGGACCGATGATCCCAGGAATGGGTGGTCCGGGTGGTCCGGGAATGAGTGCACCAGGTGCATTTTCCGGGGCGATGGGACCAGCACCAGGAATGGGGCCAGGAAGCGTGCCGGGTATGTCAGGCCCGATGATTCCACCAGGCGGGTCACCAGGCATTTCTGGCGCACCGGGTATGGGAGCAGGAATGCAGCCACCGGAAATGGGTCCGGGTAATGTTCCAGGCAATGTCCCGGGAATGGGGCCAGGAGCGGGATTTAATCCAGGGATGTCCGGTCCGCCAGACACACCGGCGATGTCGGACCCAGGTCAGTTTCAGCCACCTCAGTTTCAGCCGCCAGAGTTCAATCCGCCACCAGCGGCATCGGTACCGGTGTTTGAAAACGTGTACCAGTGCGACAACTGCGGCGCGGAGTTCACGGAAGCTGACGGCGTGAAAATCGGAGATGCCTGCCCGAAATGTTCAGGGGGTAGCAGCTTCCGATTGCGTGGCGGAGCAATTCGAGGTCTGGTAGCTCTGGCAGCAATGGGAGCCGCCGGGATCGGCTGGGTCATCAAGAAGGCCAGCGGCAAAGCATAGTGCTGATGCAGCTCAGAAACCTCGACCTGGTGATCTAAGCCGTGCCGGAATTGTCGTATGACAGCATCGTGGTCGGTCAGGGACTCGCTGGGTCGGCGGTGGCCTGGCGACTCAGACAACAAGGCCAGAAGACGCTGGTGATAGATGCGGGCACAGACTCGTCCGCATCCAGAATCGCTGCCGGGTTGATCATGCCGATCAGCGGTCGGCGCATGGCGGAGTGGCCGGATTATGAAACGATCCTGGCCACAGCAACCCGCTTCTACCGGCTAGTGGAAGAGGTTGTTAAACAGCCGCTGTTCCACGAGATCACGGTGGAACGACGCTTTGATGATCCAGCCCAACGGGAAGAATACGATCACCGCGTCTCAACGGCGAAGACAGCAACAACCCTAAAACCAGACGGTACCGGCTTCCTGATGTCCGGGGCTCGCTTGAATGTCCCGCTGTACCTGCAGGCGACTCGACAGCATTTCGAAGCTGACGGAGCGTTCATTGAAGCTCAATTGAATCTTCCCGAAGACATGGAAGTGACGGACAGCGAAGTCGTCATCAGGCGACTCAACGTCAGAGCCGGGCGAGCCTACTTTTGCCAGGGGTATTCAGAGACAGTAAATCCATGGTTTCCAAAGGTGCCTGATCGACCCGTGCGGGGGGAAATCATCCGAGTGACGCTTTCAGAAGCACCGGAACATGTTTTGTGCACCGAGTACTGGCTCGCACCAGCCTTCCTGGGCAGCAATTCAGACGGCACTCACGACTACCTTGCAGGTGCGACCTATGATCGCACGAATTTGTCCAGTGGCCCGACAGAAGACGCCCGCGTAGCGCTGTTGGATTTTGTTCAGCAAGTGACCGACCAGAAGGCACCAGTGATCGCGCAGTACAGTGCAATAAGGGCATCCACGGCGAATCGCCAGATCGTGGTTCGTCGCCACGAAAACTATCCGAATCTGATCGTCGTCAATGGTCTGGGGTCACGCGGCAGTCTGCTGGCACCATGGGCCGCGGAGAAAGCCCTGACCATTCAGCAGATGGCACCAGAAGGCTCAGGGACAAAGAACGGGCGGCCCGGAAAGTCTGTCACTCAACTGGCACACAACATCCTTCGCAGAGTACTGCAGCCCGGCGAGAAAGTTCTGGATGCGACCGCGGGAAATGGTCATGACACGTTGTTTTTGGCAAAGATCGTGGGATCGGAAAACGTCACCGCGATCGATCTTCAACCGAAAGCGCTGGAATCAGCCAAAGCCCGATTGAGTGCAGAGAATCAGCCAAACGTTCAATGGCTTCAGGGTGACCACGCCATCCTGCTGGAGCAACTGGAACAGACCACGGAGCGTTATCGAGCGATCGTGTTTAACCTCGGTTATCTTCCGGGTGCGGACAAGAATGTGGTGACTCAAGTCGAAACTACAGCCAGAGCCATCACCGTGGCAGAACGGTTGCTGGAGGAAGGCGGGGTAATGACCGTGATCACTTACCCAGGCCACGACGCGGGTCGCGAAGAGGAGCAGTACCTTCGATCGGTAGCAACCGCACGATCACAGTCAGCGAATCGAATCGATCGCATCGCAGGAAACGAAGACGATCCACACAGTCCAGTGCTGTACGTGTTTCGACGCTGACAAATGCAACGACCGTGCAGATGGCATAAGCCGCAGCAAAGAACGAATGAAAGGTGACAGGTACAGTCGCAAATCAGGCGGACGGCGTAAGAATACGACTGACGGACGAACGAGCTCGCACTGTTACCCAGTAAAGACCACCAATGAGGGAAATACACACATTCAACCAGGCCACGGCTGCTCAGCGATTTGCTGACGCACTAACCGCGGGATCGATGCCGGCGGTGGTCGAGGAAGAATCAGGATCATGGGTCGTCTGGATTCAGAACGACGATCATCGCGAATCCGCAAAACAGCTGCTTCAGGAATATCTGACGAACCCGGAAGCAGAGAAGTTTCAGTCGGCGACTCGAGAAGTCAAAGCCCGACAGAAGGAAGAAGAGAAAGCGCAGAAGGTCCGTCAAAAGAACCAGATCAACATCCGGGATCGCTGGAATGGTGTCTGGTGGCGGTGTTATCCACTGACCATCATCATGGTGGCCATCAGTGTGCTGGTCGTCATGTTGTGTACTGACTGGAAAAACATCGAGCGCGGTACATGGGGATTGCCAGGTACATGCAATCGCGCCGAGTCGCCGTTGCTGGAGAAGCTGTTCATTCAGAAGCGACTGTTCCTTCTTCCCTATGGTGGCCGGGAAATATCCATCTATGGTCCCGTCGATGCGTTGGGAACACTAAAGAGCGGGGAAGTCTGGCGGTTCATCACGCCGATCTTCCTACATTTCAATTTCCTGCACATCTTCTTCAACATGAGCTGGCTTCGGAGCCTTGGTGGAGCGATCGAGTTTACTCGCGGCACACGCAGGTTTTTCTTCCTGGTGTTAGTGATCGCCATCATTTCCAATGTGGCACAACTCTACTGGAGCGGGCCACGTTTCGGCGGGATGTCCGGTGTGGTCTACGGGCTCATCGGCTATGCGTGGATGAAGGGCCGGACTCAGCCTTGGCTTGGCATCGGGTTGACTTCGGATCAGATCGTCTATTCCGTTCTTTTCCTGCTGCTGTGCATGGGAGGAGCGTTTGGTCCGGTGGCGAACGCCGCCCACGTTGCTGGATTTGTCGTCGGTATCGCGATCGGGGCTCGGCAGGCCTTTTGGAAGCGGGTCAAGACGACACTCGGTGGAGCGAAGTGATATGGATCGTGAGCAGAACCTGAAACTCGTGCGAGAATTCGTCAGCAACGAAAGCCTGATCCGGCACATGCTGGCCGTAGAAGCGGCTGTTCGAGCCTATGCCGTCCACTATGGTGAAGACGCAGAACTCTGGAGCACAGTTGGTCTGCTACATGACTTCGATTACGAACGCTGGCCCAATCCACCGGACCATCCGCTTCAGGGATCCAAAATCCTGAAGGAGCGCGGCTACAGCGATGAAGTGATCTACGCGATCAAGTCTCACGCTGACTATCTGCCAGATTGCCCGCGAGTGACTCGGCTGCACAAATGTCTGTATGCCTGCGACGAACTGTGTGGTTTTATCGTCGCCTGTGCTCTGATGCGTCCGGGACGGCTGGACGGAATGACAGCGAAGAGTGTTCGCAAGAAGATGAAACAGGCGTCGTTCGCCGCCGCCGTAAGTCGCGACGACATCATTCGCGGAGCGGAAGATCTGGGTGTCAACCTTGATGAACACATCACCTTCATCATCGCCGCGCTGACACCTCATGCCGCAGCCCTGGATCTGGTACCAGAAACAGGGGCGGCAGCAACGGAGTAAGTGTCGCTACTAACCGGACAGGGATCTTTAGCAAGATCCACTACTTCCAAACCCGAAAACACTACTTCTGAGACGGTATTTCCATCGTCAGTGACTTTCCGCCGCGAACGATGTCCAGTTTGATCTTCTGGCCCGGCTTGGTATTCGTCATACCGTGGCGAAGCACATCGGAATCTGTAATCAGGTCAGAGCGGCCGTTGTAAGCCACGATGATGTCATCTTTCTGAACGCCGGCGTTCTTCCCGGCAGCGTGTTCCCCGTACTGGCCGACAAATTTCACTCGCAAAGCAGTCCCGGACTTCGGCACACCATTCTTGCCCCGCTCAGAATCCTCAACCGGTTCCAGGACAAGACCACCGGTCACCATGCGACGCAGACCCCAGGACGAAACTCGCCAGGAAATATCGTCGAGCTCTCTCCAGCCTTCGGCAAGTTTGAGGCTGAGATCAACCGACTTCCCACCGCGATCCACGACGGCCGCGACAGTTCCGCCCTCAGCCGGAGTATTGTGGAGCACCCACTGAATATCAGCCATGGAAAGCAGCGGCTGACCGTTGAGGCTGACGATGCTGTCGCCCGCCTTGAATCCCGCCTTCTCCGCAAGGCTGCCGTCCCGAACCTGTTTGACGGTCGCCTTTTTGTTCGGATCCAGTACCAAACCCAGGGCTTTCGGGTGTGGGTAGGGATTCAGAATCTGAGCCGGCAAGGGCTCGCCTTTACTTCGGTAGTGGTCCCGCAGCGCGTCGCCGATCTGATGGCAGTGAATGCAGCTCTTCACCACGTCGCCAGAATAATTCAGCGAACTCGTGTATTTGCTCTTCAGGGCAGGAATCTGTTCGGGGCTTGGAAACATCGGCTTGGGCCCAGTCTTGCCAGCAAGCGTCGCTTTGTTCCCGGGATAACCCTTGTGAAGTTCCAACGCGCCCTGCAGAGCTTCTGCAAGACCTTTCAGTGAAACATCCCCAACCCACTCAGTGCGATGAGACCTTGTCCCGAATCGACCATAGGTTGTCTTGTCCGCGTTGAGCATGAAGACGGCGAAGGACTGATCTGTGTCATACTGGAACAATGAAAGGTCCAGTCCGTTGGTCGAAACCACTCGCACACAAACGAACTGTTCCAGCAGAGGGCGAAGCACGGGATCGGTGTCCACAAGATCGTCGTCCAGCTTGACGCACTCCTCGCACGGAATACAGCGAAGCACAACCACGATCGGTTTGCCTGTTTCCTTAGCCTGTTCGAAGGCTTTCGGAAGGTCGTTGTAAATCCAGAAACCCTCCTCAGTAACCTTCTTCAGATCCTCGCGAACTTTCTGCTCCCGAGTCTTCTTCTCCTGAGCAGAAGCGGTTGCAGACACAAGAGACAACAGCGTAATCAGCAGCAGCAGGCGTTTCACAGTCGATCCTCCGGAAAGGGGCGGTGAGGGTGAAGCAGGGCAGGGGAGAAGCAGGAGCCGGGTACTTGGCGGTCGGCGCAGGAATCCGTGGCGAACGCCGGAAACAGGCGCTCCAAAACAGGGTACCCTACGTCCCTCGTAAGGGTAGCTGAAGTCGCTGAAAACGGAATCGACATCAACAACGTGAGGCAAACCGGTACTCGAACCTGGGAGGAGATCTTCGCGACACAGAACGACGATCCGATGAGCGTGACAAACAAGGGCATCAAGACCCAGACGCTGCAAATGCCAGCCAGATAAGACCTTAAGAGGAGCATCGAGAATTGTTAAGACGTACACCTGAAGGGCGGGGTGCCGAATAAAATTGTTAAGGTTGCTCTTTCCAGGATGAAACGGACAGAGACGTTTGAAACGCTTCCCCAACCTGACCACTCTGTCCCGTTCACGTGGTCACTGTGAATTCACGGATTGTGACCAGCAAGCGCGAGGCGAAGTCCATTTGAGCCGTTCACAGAGTGAGCGCGGGTTTGGCAAAGAGTATGTCAAAGAAGAGCAAAACCACCGAAGGCTCACCGGAAACACCATCCTCAGCAAGTCCTTTGCAGATGATGGCCCAGGTGCAGCTGCGCAGTGCGCTGCGTGAAGTGCGACGCCAGCTGAAGAAGATGGAAGACCGATGGAAGAAGGATCCGGAGCCGCTGCATCAGGCACGTGTCTTCGCACGACGGTCTCAGGTCTGCCTGGAACTCTTTCATCCGCTGTACACTGAGAAGAAAGAGGCCGCCTGGATTTCAGCACGCCTTCGCGAACTGTTGAAGGTTTCCGGCAAGGCTCGTGATCTGGATGTGCTGGTGTCCAATGCCGTGCACAAAGGTGGAGAAGGCTCGGAGAAGCACGTTCGTGCGTGGCAGAAACAGAGGAAGGAATGTCAGCCGGCACTGGAATCGATTACGAAGAAGCTGCAGAAGAAAGGTCGCTTCAAGGAACACTCACGAACCCTGCTAAGCAGCATGGAAAGTACCGGCTCGGATGCTGAGTCACAGATCGCGCCGGAGACATGGGCGAGCCAGCAGATCCATCATCAGATCGAGCGGCTGTTGACACAGGTTCCCGCCAGCGTCACAGCTCGAACGCTGCACAAGTTCCGCCTGGGAACCAAGCAGACTCGCTATGCGGCAGACTGCATCGGCGAGATGGTCGACTGTCCCGCTGCGGACGAACTGTCAGAGTTGCTGTCCGATGTTCAAAAGGAACTGGGCAACATCCAGGATTCCGTGGTTGCTCAGAAGCAGCGGCAAAAGGCAGCGAAGGATTCCTCAAAGAAGCGACGAAGTGACGCCGAGCTCCAAACGGAATCAGCAAGCGAAGGAACCAAAGCGGAAGCGCTGGCCACCCTGATTCAGAAGGCAGCAAGCTGGATCCATCAGGACATAGTGCCTCGGCTTCAGAGAATCGGCGCTACATTGCAGACCGGTCGGCAACAGAAGCACGACGAGCAACAGAAGCACGACGAGCAACAGAAGCATGACGATGGTGCCACTCATGGTTCCGCCGCGACCGAGCAGACCCTCGTGAAAGCGGTTGCGCGGAAGAAGAAGAAGCAGTCAAAGAAGCAGAAAGCAACCGTGTAGACGGAGCGATTGCCGCCGGCTTTTGGTCGCACTGGTTTTGTCACATCAACGAACGTATCCTCGTTGACGACCCCTCATCGTTGTTCTGACGGAGCACCAGCTACGATCGCTTCGTTACGGAACGAACGCAAATTCAGGGCTGTTCATCACGGCCCAAAGAACGTCCTCGGCCACCAGTCTCCAGGGTTCGGCCAGCCGTTCGGTCGGCGGATCTCCAAGGCGTGCCGCTTCTTCCTGCAGTTGCTTTTGCCGAGTCGCTTCGGCGTTCAAATGGTTGGACCAGCTGACCGCGTTACGACGAGCCTCCAGGGGCCGCTTTTGAGCCCCGGGAACAACACGCTCCGTGAATCCAGGAACCAGCTCCGCAGCAAACAGCTGACGCTCTTCCGCAGTCGGCTGTCGTGTCAAAAGACGCTCGAACAGCCGATCCACAAACTCTTCCGGAGAAGCCGCTTTGATGGCCAGCTCGGTCGGTGCACCATTGTCGCTGAGCTGAACCAGGCGATGTCCGGCGTTTCCGTTGGCCAGCGTCAACGGCTGTAGAACCGTCGATTGATCATCACGCGTCGATGTGCTGTGCGGCCGCGAATCTCGCCAGCCATACGCATTCAGCAGGTCCACAAGACTCTGTGCGACCGGCAGAGCAAGAGCCGGGCGATCGCGTTCATTCGACAGTGAGCAGAACTGCCAGGCGCGTCGAGGAACGCCGAGGTTCAGGAAGGAATCGTCAGGTCGACGTCCTTCGGGATCCAGCGTCAGCATTTCCGCATCAAAAGACTTGCCAGCGGCCACATAAAGTGAATCCAGAAGTTGCTCGGCCGTCATCCGTCGTAACGTCACCGCCCCGAAATTCTCCGCGATCGGGGCATCCGCTGGAGCCGTGTGTCGCTGGAACGCATCCGTCAACAGGAGTAGCTTTGCGGTCGCTTTCAGATCGTACCCATGAGCCATGTGATGCCGGGCCAGCGCCGTCAGAACAGTCTGATGGTCGGTTTGGACACCATACCAGTCATCGACATTCGACATGAGACCCTGGCCGAAGAATCGAGCCCACAGGCGGTTGACCATGACGGCAGCGAATTGTGATTCCGTCGGATGCGTCAGGTGCAGAGCCAGCTGCTCACGGGAATCACCCGGATGCTGAAGCAGCGATTGCCACAAAGATGCATCCGAAGCCGCATGACCGTCCTTTGAAAATGGCCATGTAGGGGCAACGCTCTGACCCGGCTCAATGCTGACGGTGATCAGTTTTGATCGTTCCCCATTTGGACCTTTCGGAACGCTGCTCGTCCCGGGGATCGTGATGCCCGACCGGTTGATCATCGCGGCCATCGCAAACAGCTGCGACTGAGACATCTCGTTCACTGGTGAATCGTGACAGCGAGCACACGTCATGTTTCGGGCACTGAAGGCCGTCGACAGAACGATGGATCGCTCAGCCAGCGGGACATCATTTTGCGAGGCTATGCCGAAGCCAGCCGGACCGCCGCCGAGGCGGCTTCCTTTCATCTGAATCAGCTCCGTCGCGAATCGATCGGTTGGCTTGTTGTCCAGAAATGACTCATAAATCCACCAGCGAAACGGCCCGGAGTTATTCAGCTCAGGCTTCAGAATACCCGGGTTCTCAGCGAGCACATCCTGCCAGTAAGGAACCCAGTGGTCGGCCCAGCGTTCATCCGCGAGGAAACGGTCCACGGCCGCCGATCGACGTGTTGCAACAGGCTGAGCCAGGAACCAGCGCTGTTCTTCCGGTGTCGGAATCACGCCGACCGTGTTGAGCGTCAGGCGTCGAAGAAACGTCAGATCGTCAACCAGCGGCAGAGGCGTCAGCTGCTTCTTTGAGAGAACATCCAGCAACATCCGATCGATGTCAGCCGACTGTATCTGAGCAGCGTCCTGGCCAATCATTTGGCGAACGGTCTCGTGACGCTTGTGCCACCATGCTGTCGTTTCCTCGCCCTGCAACTGACGTTCAGTCGCATTCAGTTGCGCGACAAATCGCTGGTAGTCGGCCGCGAAGGAACGCCACGACGCTTCGTCCAGTCGATAGGACGCATCGGTCGATGAGAGGATTTCGAAACCGGTTTGAGGTGATCCCATAGCAACAAGAGTCTCGCTCGCTTCCACTCGCATGTTGCGTCCGCCAACGATCGTTTCGAATTCAATCAGATGGCGACCAGCCTCCAGGGTGACGTCTGCGACCGCTTCCTGATCTCCGGCGGGAACAGGGTGCATGGTCGGATAGAGCGGCTCCGGTGGAACAGGAACTTCCTGATGACCGTCTGAGGCATAAGGAGCCTGAAGCAGCGTCGCGACTTCCTTGCCATCGATCAGCAGTCGAGCCGTTGAACGTGATCGAATCAGGAACTGAGTCTTCACGGCCGCGGTGCTCAGGTTCAGTCGCATTCGCAGGACGCAGGGGTTTGTCCGGTCGCCAATCAGACCACCGTCGATGTATTTGCGAGGCAGCGTGGTCAAAGCGGCGGCAGGCTGTTGCCAGGCCATCGTCAGTCGAGTTCGCTCACGATTCCATGGATCTGTCTGGCGGACATTCTCCCGAATATCCAATGCCACAGCACCAGATGGAATGTCACCGCTGGCCACTTCGGGAATGGCACTGGTCGGTCGAGTGGACCGGTTCCGCTGCTGAATTTCCGCGTCCGTGATTCGCCGACGATGAAGAGCAATCCCGTCCAGACTTCCGCGAAAGCTGCTGCCGGGATTACCGCCCATGGAAGATCCGACCCACACCTGGTCGTCGTCCGAGTAGGGGGCTCGTGAGAACGTCTTTCCGCCCATGTCAAAGGAGCCATCCGTGGGCTGGCCATCGATCCAGCCAAGCGGACCCTGCTTGTCACCAAACGTGTACGTCACTGCGATATGGTGCCATTGTCCATCGGCATCGAAACCCTGGTCAGAGTTCCAGCGATGAAGCTCGCCCGTGTATGCAGCAGACGTTTCCTTGCCATCTGCACCAACGACTGCAGGTGCGCTGGCGGAACGAAACAGGAAACTGATGCGGCACTGACCGCCCATGGAGCGAACGCGAAGAGCCCAGCTCTGGTTTTCCTTCATCGTCCCTGGTCGACCCGTCCGACCTTTGCCGACCACGTAAACCTGCTGCCCGTCATTGAGATCCGAAAGTCGCACCCAGGCTTCCAGGCTGAGCGAGTCACCGGAAGCAAATTGAAAAGCAGGCGCATCCGAAAGTTCCAGCCACGACTTTCCGTCCAGCTGCAATGCGGAGTTGCCGGGAGCCTGTCCAGGAAACTCGGGAGGCTGCGGCCCATCCGGAGCAATCGAAGGCTGCCCCTTTACTGCGAGCGGCGCGAAGCCCGTTGCATCAGAGCCCGCTTGTCGCCCGGCGAAGGAGCCGTTTTCAAAGTCCCAAAGGACGGCTGGTGAATCCGTCGGAGTCGCCTGCGAAGTCTTCTCGTCGGCTGGCAGTGCTGAGCACAACAGCGTGAAGATCAAAGTGACAGTCAGGACAGCACGGCGCATGCGAGGGACTCCCGTGGAGCAGTGATCGGCGAAGGCTCATCAAAGTGAGTTTCGCGTACGATCAGGTGAGGCTCACACGATACCAGCGCCAGGGAAAGAAGTCACCTGCTTTGTCCACCCGACCGAATCGCAGTCTGGCGAGCGGGGGATGTCAATCGGATGTCAATCCCCTGATTCTTTTCCGGAACTCAAAATGGACTGAGAGCCGTTCAACTCTGAGGAGCCGCAGCAGTCGTGCTTTGCAGAGATTCCGGGCTGGGGAATCTGTCGCGATATCGAAATCGCTGCCACCAGCCCGCCTTTCGGAGCAGCGGATCGTCGATAGAAACCGTACGAGTTTTCCCGCGTCGAGTGATGATCTGCACCTGGTTGTCGCCCACAAGCTCAGAAACCATCCAGAACTTGTCGACGACGTAGGTGTAATCCTCACCGTATTCCGACGGCTGAATGGCTCGCGCGCGAGGACCGGGCGTGGGGCTTTGCTTTGACACGGTGTAGATCACCAGGTCACCAGGACGATATGTATGAGTTCGCAACGCCGGCACCTCTCGAACGGACAGGGCGAGGAGTCCCTGAGACCGAAAACAGCATTCCCTGAATTTTTATCGTGCAGGACGGTAGCAGACAACGTGAATTTCCCGTTAAGGACTCACTCTGTGGTCCCCGAATGCTTCTCTTCGGGCAGAATCGCAGTTTTTGCCGAGTAATCGAGGCTGTTTGCTGAACCCGGATCGTCGCGCGAGTTGTCCACGATTTGCCACGTCTGGCTTAGGGACTACGATCACCGAACTTCGGACAGACTGCTAACGCAGAACGCAGAATCAGAGTCGTCACATGATTCAGAGAAAATTCACAGCACATCAGCCATCATGGTGGCACAGGTGAATCCCGCTTCGGCCCAATTGGGAGACGCGAAGCGGAGCACCGATCCCGCCTTCGTCCTGCGCGATGTGACGGTGCAGTTCGGGCAACAGCCACCGGTGTTGAAAGACCTTTCGTTCCAGGTCGAATCAGGGCAGTTCCTGGCACTGGTTGGCCCCTCCGGCTGCGGCAAGTCGACACTCCTGAGACTTTTTGCAGATCTTCTCGGACCAGTGGCCGGAACAGTATCGCGCCGTTCGGATGTCGGTGCCGGGCAGATCGGCTTCGTGTTTCAGCAGCCCAACCTGCTTCCCTGGCGAACCGGGCTGCAGAATCTTCAACTGCCTTCAGAACTGGGACGCTCCGCCAAAGAGGTTCGAAGCGAAGAAGAACTTCTGGACTTGATGCGGCAGGTGGGATTGAAGGACAGCGACAAAGACAAACGGCCCGCTGAGATGTCGGGCGGCATGCAGATGCGACTATCGCTGGCGCGTGCGCTCGTGAATGAGCCGCGAATTCTGTTGCTCGATGAACCGTTCGCTGCCGTCGATGATCTTCTACGCATGAAACTGCAGGAAGACGTCCGTCGGATTCATGACGAAAGGAAGCTCACCACGATTCTGGTGACTCACAATCTGCACGAAGCCGCGTATCTCAGCGATCGAGTTCTCGTGCTGAGTTCCGCACCGGCGTTGATCCGCCAGGACCTGCAGCTGGAGCGATCATCAATGACGGCGGAACAGCGTCGCACGGCAGAAGAGACGATGCGATCCCTGCAGCGACTGACAGGAGCATTGTTTCAGCCATGATCCAACGCTCTTCATCATTGACGAATGAAACCGGCGGGACGTCGCTAGGCCGGAAGCGAGCCTTTAGGACTCTGATGGGCGAAGTGGCCGCACCGGTGATCGTGTTCCTTTTGGTGATCAGTGCGTGGCACCTGATTGTCACCGCTGGCCGGATTAGCCCCGTCGTCATGCCGGGCCCGATGCTGGTTCTGGATGCCATGATCAAGATTCGCAGCGATCTGCTCGCGGCACTTTTCCGGACACTTCTGGCTGCCTTGAGTGGTCTATCGCTGAGCATTCTCGGCGGAACAATCACGGCCTTTGTGTTTTCCCAGGCCGCGTTCATCCGCCGCGCGTTGTACCCATATGCTGTGTTGCTTCAGACTGTTCCGATCATTGCCATTGCTCCGATTGTCATCGTGGTGCTTGGGCGAGGCTTTGCTGGGATCGTGCTGATTTCCTGTCTGATCAGCCTTTTTCCAATCATCACCAGCACAACGACCGGACTTCTGCAGATTGATTCCGGTCACCAGGATCTCTTTCGCCTGTACCGCGCGAGTCGCTGGCAGATCCTGATGAAACTGCGAGTTCCCACGGCATTGCCTTACCTGATCTCCGGCATCCGGATCTCATCGGGAACGGCAATCGTTGGAGCCATCGTGGGTGAGTTCTTCGTGGGCTCGAGTACACCGGGACTGGGAGTTCTGATCCAGCGAAAATTTGCCGCGCTGAATCTTCCGGAGCTTTACGCGGTCGTAGCCGTATCAACAGTTCTGGGAGCCGCGATGTTCGGTGTGATCACGCTGCTGGGCGAAGCCATCCTGAAGAAGTGGTACGGCATGAGCCTCAGTGGGCGGCGCTAAACGTCTTTGCTGTAGTGTTGCTGTAGTGGATCTTGCTAAAGATCCCCGAATCCCAGCCAGCCCCAGCCCCTCGACAAAGCCGCAGGCTCGTCGGTCAGACTCGCCGCAGAAGTGTTGGCTCGAAGCGCCGACAAGACCTACCAGCAACAGCGTGCCAATGCGTCCCGGCATGTGCGAATCTGCTCAGAGGCGTAAGTCCCCGTAGCACAGCAAGAGCATGCTCAGGCGAAGGAACGGTACTTGCTTTCGACCGATCTGTGCGAATCGAACAGCGAGCACAGTGGTCGAAGCACAGTTGTAATTCCACGAAAGCCGGAGCCTGGCATGTCACAGCGTTATGGATTGTCGATTGGCCGCATTTTGCATCCCACAGATTTTTCGCATGGAAGCGAAGTGGCTTTCCTCCACGCACTTCGACTGGCGATAGCCACCAAAGGATCTCTGTCGATCCTGCATGTTGATCGAGAACAGAAACGGCCGGACTGGGACCGCTATCCGGGAGTACGAGAGACTTTGATTCGATGGAAAATGCTGCCTCCCGAAGCATCGCGAACCGATGTTGCTCATCTGGGCGTCCATATCAGCAAAGCGTCGGTCACGGAAGAAGATCCTGCAGACGGTGTGTTGAACTACCTGGAAGAACATCCGGCCGACTTGCTGGTCCTGGCGACTCATCAACGACATGGCTTCGATCGCTGGCTTCATCGAACGATCGCCGGACGAATCAACAGTCGAACAGACGGTGCCACACTATTCATCCCTTATGGAAACGATGGCTTCGTCGATCCGGACACCGGAGCCTGTCGTCTCAGTCGAATTCTGCTGCCAGCCGACCACAATCCGGATCCAGTACCGGCTGCCGAAGTCGCAAGCGATTTTGTTCAAGCCCTTGCACCAACTCCTGCAGAAATTCGATTGCTTCACATCGGCGATCCGTCAGCGGCTCCCAAAATCAGCCTGCCGGCGAATGATCGAATTCACTGGCACTGGGCTCATCGAGTAGGGCCGATCGTGCCGACCATTCTGACCGAGGCCAGTGACTTTCGAAGCAACCTGATCACCATGACCACCGCCGGTCGCCACGGGTTCTTTGATGCTCTGCGAGGCTCCACAACCGAGCAGGTCCTGGAACATGCGCAATGCCCAGTGCTCGCGGTTCACGCGTGGGCGGACTGAACGGTCGATTCAGCCGGCCGGGCGGGATTATCGCCACCTCACGAACCTAGCAGGGCTTCGCGGCTTGAAGCGCAAGGACTAGTGCAAATTGAGTATTGAAAAATGTAAAGTGAAACCACAAGAACGAACATCCAATTTGCCTTTTACACTTTCCAATAATCATTAACCATTTCTTCCACTCCCTGGCCCACGTCCCGCACCAGAAACCGAGCGCAAGCGATACCTACTGGGCGCTGCGTGAACCGACGACGGATTCGCGAATGCGGGCCAGAAGAGGGCCGATCGAATTGAGTGGCCGACCAAGGCGGCGAGCAGCTTCGGCGTAGCTCAGCCCTTCCAGATAGATCCAGCGAAGCAGGCTGGCGGATTCTCTTGGCAGCTTTGAAAACAGATGCTCAACCTGTTCCTTCTGCTCCGCCTGACGCGACGCGGGAGCATCTGATGACGCAAAGTCGACGGCGGCCTGATGAGCATTCACATGACCCAGCGCTTTCAGGAAGCGGTGTTCCGTCAGCTTGCGAACGACAACTCGGCGAGCAATCACGCCGATGTATGTTGCCAGAGAAGCGCGGCCTCGGAAGTTTCGAAGAGCCGCCATGTCACGAACGAGTAGCTCGGTGAATGTTTCCGCGCACAGGTCTTCCAGGTCGTCTTCGTTCAGCTTCAGACTGTGAGCATGAGCGGTGTGGCGAATCACCTGCAGGATCAGTCCGGAGAACCGGTCGACAAACAGTTTCCACGATCCGCTCTGTCCGGCGAGCAGGTCACTGAGCAGTTTTCGATCGAGGTCTGTAAGAGGCACGGCATGGCTCCTGATAGCGAAGGACGCTCGTCCGTGAACCATAGCAGAAAAACAAGAAGACAGTGGCAGACGCTAAATCAAAGAACCCGGAACGACCTAGTTCGTGTCTGACCGTTTGCTGGTTCCGGCAAAATTTGCCGCAGTTGTGTCGGACTCATCATCAGAGGGACGTCTGACTGTTGAAATTCTGTCCGCGAATTCCCGTCCAAACAACCTTTCTTTACGGAGAGTGGTTCGAGTTCGCCGGATCGAAAGCCAGATAACCGCTAGTTTTTTCCTGTTTCTCGCGATCAGACCTCACAGCAGGAAGATAAGCCCTGGAAAGCTCGGAAGTCTCAGGGTCTTCCATCGCCAGGGGCCGTTCGAAGAAGATCAGGCTGGGTTCTGGCAGTGCCCACGACGGCGAACTCAGGACGCAGACTCACCGGAGGGCTCGCGCCCTGCCGCTACAAACACAGCGTTTCAGCCAAGAAAAATCCTTCACAGCGTTGCCACGAGACAACTCAGCGATGTGCCATCAACCGGCCAAAAAGGCCGTTTCGAACAGAGACTCCGTCTCAATTTCTTCCGTGTGAAATTGCTTTTCGGACCGATCTGGAAATTGCCGAAAAGGATGTCATAAAACATCGCAGGACAACAATCGTCCTCATCTGAATTCAAAAAGACCGGCCAAGGGGCCGTTGATTAGTGTCCAGGATTTCTGGCGGGAAAGGGTTTTTCGATGACTCATGTCGTAGCCGAACCATGCTTCAACTGCAAATACACTGACTGCGTGGTCGTCTGTCCAGTCGAGTGCTTCTACGAAGGTGAAGCCATTCTGTTCATCAACCCGGAAGAATGCATCGACTGCGAAGCATGTGTTCCCGAATGCCCGGTTGCTGCGATTTTCCATGCTGACAACCTGCCAGCGGAATGGGCGGCTTACAAGGACCTGAATGCCGAGATGGCATCTCAGTGCCCAGGCATCACCGAAAAGAAAACGTCAATGGCCGAAACCGATGGCACCTGCACCGCTCCAAAGCGATAGTGCCTGCTGAGAACAACTTTCAGTATCATCAGAAGCTCTGGCCCAAAACTGCCAGAGCTTTTTTTGTTGCACGATCTCCAGTGTCTTTGGCGAGCGGGGGATGTCAATCGGATGTCAATCCCCTGATTCTTCCACCGTGAAAAACAGTCGTCCCGAATCGGTCAGCATCTATGGCGCGTCCCGGTGTCTTGCTTCCTGTGATCCAGAACTGGAGCTGCCACAACTGTGGTGGTTGCTGTCGAGAACACATGATTGCAATCACTGCCGCAGAGAAGGCCCGGATCGAAAAGCAGGACTGGAAACCCGCTGACGGCACGCCGTCCGATCGTCCGCTGATCGTCCCGTATGGTTCGGCCTGGCGACTGAATCATCAGGAAGACGGAGCCTGTGTGTTTCTTGACTCCAAAGGCCTCTGTCGCATTCATGCTCGCTTTGGCGAAGAAGCCAAGCCGCTGGCGTGTCGAGTTTATCCGTACGCCATTCATCCAGCCGGGACATCCGTCACAACCAGCCTTCGATTCAGCTGCCCGTCAGTCGTCCAAAACGCCGGCACATCCGTCAGCCAGCAACGTAAGGCAGTAGAAGACATCGCAAGGGAAGTTGTTCCCTCAGACTATCGAACGCCGGATGGCCCGGAACTGTTTCGAGGACATTCGCTGACGTGGCAGGAGATGACGCTGCTGCTTGCATGGTTCGAGCGGTCGCTCGGTGATACGTCTGTTCGACTCACCACGCGAGTCATCCGCATCCTGTCGTGGCTCGATCTGCTGGAACAGTCTCCAGCGGAAGCCCTGAAGAGTGACCAGTTTGGCGCGTTGCTGCCTTTGCTTCACGAAGCGTCAGTCCGAGCTTATCCGGTTGATGCGACGGAAAGGACGGCTCCCAGCGGAATAGCAAAGTTGATGTTCCGCCAACTGCTCGCCGTTCTGTTGCGTCACGATACCGTCATGAAGACAGGACTTGGTGACCGGCTTCGATACTTCAGTCACGGTCTGCGATTCACTCTGGGACGAGGCAAAGTCCCCTGGCTGGGCGATCCGAATTCCGTGCGAACGGCTTTCATGGAGCGAGCAAACGCACCGTCGGCAACGAACGATCCAAAGTTTGCGGAACTCGAAAACGTCTTTCCTGGCGCGACTATCGAAATCGACGAACTGCTGACGCGATACCTGCGTGTCAAACTGCAGGGCATGCATTTCTTTGGACCAGCATTCTATGACTATTCGGTGATCGACGGCTTCCGATCGCTGGCTCTCATGCTGCCGGCAACGATCTGGGTCGCCCGTCTGCGAGCGGCTCGCGAAGGTCGGTCCGAACTGCTTCTGCGTGACGTGCAGGCAGCTCTCGCCACCGTGGATCACAACTTTGGGTACTCACCAGCACTTGGACTGATGGGTGCCCGCCGACGAATCCAGCAACTGTCTCAACTCCATCAGATTACGGTGTTGTGTCAGTGGTACGGAGAATAAACGATGCGTGGTCCCATTCTTGATCGCGATGAATACATCGAACAGGCGTACTTCTTTCGAGTCTATCGCGACCGGCTTGAGGAAAGTGTGCCTTCGCAGGAAATCCTGCAGACGATTCACGAAGAGATTCTCGCGACGACTCGCCTGCCCATGGCGATCGACTTTATGCGGGCAGAGATTCTGCACAAGGGGCGAATCAGCGACGCGATGTATCGACTTCCTCACTACTTTGCGCCGTTCCAGGCCTTTGTAATGAGTCGGGCCGAAGACGATGAAGCGCGATTTGAACAGAAGACCGCACTGCGCATTCTGGAGCTGGAAGCGAACTACCGGGCGCGCGAACCGAAGATGGCTGGCCTGTTCATTTACCAGATTGAATGCCTCGCGCGAAATCGGCTGGGCTACACGGAAGGACTGAAGGCGATCTCAGAAGATCCGCTTTACGCCGATGACTGGAGCCGCTGGATTCTGCATCTTCGTTCAGAACTGGGAACACGTGAACTGTCCGAACTGGTCTTTCAAGTCTCGGAGCATTTCTACACGAAGGCCAACAGCACCCGACGAACGAATGATGCCATCGCGAGGGGACTCGTGCTGTTTGGCGAACAGGAAGGCCGTATCGCCCGAGCCAACATGGGCCGCGATCCGTTGTACTTCTTCGCCGCTCTGCAGAGACATCTCGACTATCCCGCGGTCCCGCACTCAAAAGCCGCTGAGTCAACGGAAAAGCTGCCTGGCTTTCTGGAAGCACGGCTGCAGAAGATCGAACAGCGCCTCAAGATTCTGGACATGGAAACCCGCGGCGGCATCGACCTGACTCGCTTCTATTCCCAAAACGAACCACCACAGAATCAGCAGTAGGTCCTTTCTGCCGGAAAGGACTTTCGCCGACAGGCGAACCCTGTTCTTGCATGCACATGATGCCAGAGCCACTTACGCCCAACGCACACGCTCAGCGGTGCCTTCATACCACGTCCACCGGTGATCCAATGGAGCCCGAATCGGTCGCTGGTCGCGGCGATGCCGCGAAGTGCCGCTCGGCAAGCGTCACCTCCAGGAGGTCCTTTCTGCCGGAAAGGACTTTCGCCGACAGGCGAACCCTGTTCTCGCATGCACATGATGCCAGAGCCACTTACGCCCAACGCCCACGCTCAGTGGTGCCTTCATACCACGTCCACCGGTGATCCAATGGAGCCCGAATCGGTCGCTGGTCGCGGCGATGCCGCGAAGTGCCGCTCGGCAAG
>JAEUII010000441.1 GCA_016795145.1 Planctomycetaceae bacterium | reverse complement strand
GGATGTCGAAGCCATTCGAGGCGTTGCGTCTGCGGAAATGATCCGCCAGCTGATGGACCGAGGACTCGTGCGAATCGGCGGTGAAGACGATTCGCTCGGCCGCCCCTTCTTGTACGAAACGACTCGCCAGTTTCTCACGATGTTCGGCCTTCGCCGTCTCGACGACATGCCGAATTACGCAACGCTCCGCCGCGAACGCAAGCTCCCCGCGATCGCTCAAACACCCGACGATGATGACGAAGACATGGACGAAGCCGCATAGTGTAGAACGACTGTCCTCAGTCGTTTAGGCCTGTCTCCCTTACTTTCTGCCTTCCGACTGAACGCCCTTCCGGCTGACCAGCGCACTTGGTCGCGGGAATGTGCTCGTCACCTTATGATCCCTCGACAGAGAGCGATCTTCCACGACTTCCGGAGAGGTGTGTCATGCGAATGGGCCGAGTAGTTTGCTGGGTGCTTGTGGCGTTGTTCACCGTGCTGTTCGAAAACAGAGCGTCTGCTGAGGATTCATGGCAGGCCGGTGTCGCAACGAAGGTAATTACTCCGCCGCAGTTCATGTGGATGTCGGGTTACGCATCGCGCGACAAACCGGCTCAGGGGAAGATCCATGACCTTTACGCCAAAGCTCTGACGCTGCAGGATCCCTCCGGCAAGGCGTGCGTTATTGTGACTTTGGATCTTGTTGGCATTGACCGTCGAACTTCGCAGACGATCTGTGAGAAGATTCAGCAGTCTCTGGGAGTCGAGCGTTCTCAGATTGCACTGGCGACTTCTCATACGCACTCTGGCCCTGTCGTCGGCACAAATCTGCTGGCGATGTATTCTCTGGACGAAGCCAATCAAAAGCTGGTTCAGGACTACACGGCGTTTCTGATTGACAGTGTTGTGGCCGTCGCAAAGGACTCAAAGGCGAATCTTGGTCCAGCCATTTTGAAGTCGGGAGAAGGTCAGGCGACATTCGCAGTCAATCGCCGCAACAATCGCGAAGCCGACGTTCCGATGCTTCGTGAAGCGGGGCAGCTTGTCGGCCCGGTTGATCATGACGTTCCAGTTCTGTCGGTACGAACTTTGGACGGAAAGCTGAAAGCCGTCCTGTTCGGCTATGCCTGCCACGCGACGGTTTTGAGCGGCATGGAATGGTGCGGAGACTGGCCAGGATTCGCTCAGGTGGAACTCGAAAAGAACCATCCGGGGACAGTCGCACTGTTCTGGGCGGGCTGCGGAGCGGATCAAAATCCGCTGCCTCGACGAACCGTTGAGCTGGCTCAGGAATATGGTCGTCAGGCCGCTGCCGCTGTGGATCGTGCTCTGGCCGGCCCGATGACTCCTGTGAAAGGTTCGTTGAAGACTGTGTATCAGGAAATCGACCTCGCACTTGATACGTTGCCCACCAAAGAGCAGGTTGAGAATGACCTGAAGTCGAGTGACGTCTACATCGCACGGCGAGCAAAATGGCTGATGAAGAAGATCGCTGAAGACGGAAAACTGTCGCCGACGTATCCGTATCCGATTCAGACATGGGCAATTGGCGATGCAACAACGCTGACATTCCTGGGCGGAGAAGTCGTCGTAGATTTTGCAGTGCGACTGCGATCAGAACTCCCCGGTGCACACAACTGGATCGCTGGCTACAGCAACGACGTCATGGCCTACATCCCATCCCGTCGAGTCCTCATGGAAGGCGGCTACGAAGGCGCATCAGCCATGATCTACTACGGCCTGCCAACAATCTGGTCAACAGATGTCGAAGAACACATCGTTCGAACTGTCCACGCGATTCGAAAGACGCTGGATGGGAAGTAGTGGGCCAGAGGCTTAGGCGAGCGGCCGGTGTGAACCGGTGTGAACCGGCCGGTACCCTTGATTCCCGTTCATGTGCGGCACTCGGCATTCACGGGCGGATGCCATCACCGGAGGGCTGGCGTCCTTCCGCTATTTGTTGGCGTGCCGAGAGTGCTCTGAGAACACTGGCCGCGGTGGATGTGGCGCTGTGATGGGTGAGGCAGTGTTCTCGAAGCCGCCGGCGTTGGTTGACGTCGCGCTGGGGTTGGAGCGTCAGGATTGCGTCGACAAGGCTCTGTTCTGAAGATGGATCGATGAGCTTCCCCTGCCCCAGCTGCTCGATGCGTTCCGGGAAGGCACCATGTGATGGAAGCAGGGAAGGAATTCCGAGCAGAGCGGCTTCCAGCACGTAAAGTCCCTTGGGTTCCTCGTATTCGGTTGGCACACACAGCCAGTCGAACGAACCAAGGATCGTGAACTTCGCATTACGGTCCGCGGGACTGCCGGCCCAGTGAAGTCGTTCGCCAAACTTCTTTTGAATCTCCGCGAGCCGTTTCTGAAACGCGGCTTCATGGAGCTTTGGCAGGAAGCCAGCCATGACCATCTTCAGCGATGGCCGCAGAGGCAGAACTTTCTCCGCGGCATCCATGAACCGGAAGGCACCTTTTTCCCGACAGATGCGAGCAAAGTAGCCGATTCGAATCTCGTCGTCTTTGGTGGTCGCAAGTTGTTCCGGGAACATTCCGCCGCAGGCTGTATCGGGACTGTCTTCGATCGTCAGCGGGATCTCATGAAACTTCTCAGCGGGAAGGCCAAGGTACTTTTGCATGAACCGGGAGTAGTATCGACTGTGGGTCAGGAACGTGTCGAACTGCGAAGCGTTCTGACGAATCAGTGACATGGCTTCGGCTCGCCAGGGTTCTTTGAGATCGTTCAGAAAGATGTCATCGCCCTGAAGCATGCAGGCCAGCTGGCCCTTCCAGCGACGACGCAGCTCGGGCACGGCTCCGGACAGCAGAGCATTGCTGAAAAGGATGACGTCTGGCTTCAGGTCATCGGCCAGAAACTGAATGAGTTCATCGATCTCACGCTGCTGCGGCCCGGCCATTCCTTTGAGCAGGTCGACGGTCAGTCCGCCGAGTTCCGCCGCGGATGTGCTGCTGCTGAATTGTGATAACCACTGGACGACGGCCGGCCGATCGAGCCAGCGTTTCAAAAAGGCGGGAAGGTAACGCCAGCCCGGAAGTTTCGAATCCAGATAGACGTTGATCCCGCCCATGAAGACTCGCTGACTGCTGACGTTGTCTTCGTCGACTCGAATCGGAGTATATGTCGGAATCAGCAGTGCATCCGCACCGGCTGTCCTCAACGATCGAGCCAGAGTGTTGTCCTGCATGCAGGAGCCACAGAACATTCCCGCACCACCGGCCGTGATGATGGCAATCTTCATGTGGTTGCTCCCATACAAAACTGAGCCGCGAGGCGCTAGCCGCGGGTGTTTTCAATGTGTTTTTCTGGCATAAACCCGCGGCTAGCGCCTTGCGGCTCACTTGTTCTACCGTCGAGACAGCAGGATTGTTGCCATTGCCAGCACATCGTCATTTTCCCGAGCGGTTGCTTCGAGCAGATCGAGCCTTCCGGATTCTATGCAGCTTGCGGTGAACGAAAAGCCGTTCGGATCGTCCATGCGATTTAAGTACGGCGCGGCGGTTTCCAGGGCCGGTCCCATTTTGCCGACTCGCTGAGCCAGATCGACGAGGACAAACGCTATCATCCGCTTATCCGGAACGTCCGGTTCCTGATTCAGACGGCGAGTAAAGTACGCGATCGCCTCATCGACTTCTCGCCCTGCCAGCGCCTTCAGGAAGTACTCGCTCGCAACATAGTAATCATCGAACGGCACATCCGCCGGGTAGCGCAGATGTTCGCTCAGCTGACTTCCGTACTGAGCCAGTTCGACCGCCTGAAGAAGTTCCGGATCGCCCTTCTGCAGATGTCGAGCAAAGCCGACGATCGAATGCAGGTGTGAGACGTCGATGTGATAGTTGCCGTCCGCGAACAGAAATTCCTTGCCCGCGATCATTTCTCGCAGTGACATCCCAGGACGCACCATCGGCTGCCGTCGCTCCAGATCCCGACGCACACTCGCCTGCAGATCGGTGTAAAGCTGAGCGACCATGATGGCTGCCGAACGTCGACGTTCTTCAGGCGTCATTTGAGCAATGATCTGACTCATTGCGGTCACGGTATTGCAGGTGCCATGCGACTTCAGCAACAGGCGGATTCCTTCAACCGTATGAGCACCTTCGTAGAGGGCCACATTCAGCAGCTCGTCCAGCGCGGGGCCAGGTTCCTGTTCCTGCGCGACCCGTCGTTCGATCTCAGCACGCACTGGTTCCGTGTGATGGATCGTTCGCAGATAGGCCCATGCGTCGGCCAGATGACCGGATTCCAGAAGCATCAGACCAATCTCCCGAGCCGCCGTGGTATAGGCTTCGCGGAACGCCGCATCCTTTTCCTTGGGGACATCTTTCAGGGATGTCGGCTGAGTGATCGGCAGGCCCAGCTTGTGTCGAGCTCGAATGAGTCGAGCATCGAACAAACGGTGATAGTCCTTCTGAGCCGTCAGTGTCGCTTCCAGTGAGTCCAGAATTGCATCGGGGGACGATGTCGGGAGTTTTTCAAAGTCCTGAATGGCCGACATGAGCAAACTTTCGCGGAGTCTTGGGGATTAGCAGGTAGCGGAACGGCGCAAGCCGTCCGGTGAATTTAAGACGCAGACTCACCGGAGGGCTGCCGCTACAAACACGACGCTTCTGTGGAGATCAGCGCGGGCCGGGAGGACAGTATTCCTTCAGCCAGCTGAAAATCTCACTATGCCAGTAATGGCTGTTGGCAGGCTTTAGGACCCAGTGGCCTTCATCCGGGAAGTTAATGAACTTGCTCGGAATCCCCTGACGCTGCAGAGCCGTGAACAGCTGCTGACCTTCGCTCACGGGAACTCGGAAGTCCAGGTCATTGTGAATGATCAGCATCGGTGTCTTGAAGTTTGCAGCATATCGATGCGGAGAATGACGTTCGTACGACTCACGATTCGGACCCCATGGAGGACCGCCGTGTTCGTATTCGTCAAACCAGAGTTCTTCAGTCGTGGTGTACATGCTCTCAAAGTTGTACACACCGCAGTGAGTCACCAGAGTCTTGAACTTAGTCGTGTGCCCCTGGAACCAGTTCATCATGTAACCACCGAATGACGCTCCGGCGGAGAACATGCGATCCGTGTCGACAAACGACTGCTGTTCAAGAAACTCCAGTCCCGCCATCAGATCGATGTAGCATCGACCGCCCCAGTCGCCACTAATCTGGTCAGTGTAACGCTGACCAAAGCCTGTGCTTCCTCGAGGATTCGGTGCCGCAACGACATAGCCCTGAGCCGCCCAGATCATCGGGTTCCATCGGAAGCTCCAGCCGTCCATCCAGGCACCCTGCGGACCGCCATGAACCAGGTAGGCCAGAGGCCACTTCTTCGTCTTGTCAAATCCTGGCGGAGTCACGACCCACATCTGCATGGGATCTCCATCGGCACCTTTGACGGACACCGAAGTAGGCTCAGCAAGGTCGAGCTGTTCGAGCAGTTTGGCATTGGCCCTGGAGAGATTCAGGCCCGGCGTTTTTGACGCCATCACGTCCTTCTCAAGGAAGGTCGAGAAGACTTCATTCGGGAACGTCATGCGGCTGTTGTTGCAGATCAGGATCTGTCCGTCGGCTGACAGTGAGAGATTCGCGCAGGTTCCGGTCGACTGAGTTTTCTCCAGTTCATTCGGCTTATTAATGGCGAGACCAAAGACGGGCTTAGACCCCTTCTGTTCCGCCGTAACGATCAGCTGCCCGTCATTGCGCCAAAGAATCTCATCGAACGACAAATCGATTTGAGAAGTCAGCGACACAGGATCGGAAGTCAGTGAGCCGTCAGGATTGCACGACGCGATCATCACTTCCCATTTGTCGGCTTCATAGCCTGGCTTCCGCTGGCTTCGAAACGCGATCTTGTTACCGGCAGGAGAAAACGTTGGCAGGCCGTCAGCGGCGGAGCTCTTGGTCGTGAGCGTTTCCCATTCGGTTGTGCCGCCGGTCACTGGAACCCGGCAAAGGTCATAGTTGGTGTTCCATGCCTCGTTCTCCTTGGGAACCGCCGTGAAAATCAGGTGACTGCCGTCGGGAGAAAAGGCAAAGTCCTGAGTCCCCGAAAACGTCGTTGATGTCGGGTAAGAATCGCGATCGCCTGGAGTCACATCGCGAGGTTCGCCGGCCTTCAATTCGCCTGGAGTCTCTTCCGTCAGATCGATGACGAAAAGATGCTGTCGCTTGTCTTCCACATAGCTGTCCCAGTGACGATAGAACAGCTTCTTGAAGACGCGAGCCTTAACCGGTGATGCTTCAATCTCATCTGCCTTTGCCTTGTTCTTCGCATCACTTTCCTTGAACGGCAGCGCGGAGAATTCAGGATAAACGGCCGAGACGAACGCGATGTGCCGGCTGTTTGGAGCCCAGACCGCCGTGCCTGCTCCGGTGCTTAGGCTGGTCAACTGACGTGCTTCACCACCGAACGGGCTGATGGCCCATAGTTGCAGTGAACCCGAACGAGTCGATTCGAACAGGATCCAGCGACCGTCCGGCGACCACTTCGGATTCATGTCCTTCGCCGCAGGATTCGTCAGCTGACGAGCAGGCAGGGATCCGTCGGTTGGAACCAGCCAAAGACGAGACACCGATTTATTATTCTTGGCGTCGGTGATTTCACTGCTCGCATAACAAACACCCGTTCCATCCGGGCTCAAAGTCGGAGCACCGACCCGTTGAAATGCGAAGAGATCATCAACTGTCATGGCACGTTTCGTCATCGCGACCGCCTGAGTTTTTTCCTGGGCAAACGTTGGAGGGATCAGGAGCAGAAATACCACACTAGTTCGAAGAAGATTCGTCATGTTTCGGCTCTTGGAATGGTGATTCGGCCGCTCAAACCCTGTGCGAATGGGGCGCACGCTGAGCGTTCACAGAACAGTTCCCCGGTAGCATCCCACGAACAACACCGCGTTGTCCAGCATCGCCGCCGCTCATTCCAAATCCAACCGCCCTCCAACCCAAGGTGCCATGCACCGAGATCGGTCTTACGAGTGAAAAGACTGGGATCCTGCGATCGCTTGCGCACGGGATTGGGGCGACAAACCGACCCGGGACCGCCACGACGGTCGAGGGGGATTGGGGGATATGACGTGTCTTGATCCGTTCGTGGAATCGAGCCCGATCAAACGTCGGGGCAAAAATCACGGTGCCATGGGGGCAAAGATCACGGTGCCATGCACCTGATGTGATTCTGCCAGTGAAAACACTGACATTTTAGAAAACGCTGCGCGCGGTTGGCGGCGGATTTGGGGCTTTCCTTCTGGCTGGCTGAGGGATGCTTCCCTGTGAACTCTTTCCCCTATTCTCTTGGACTGACGTTGTGTTCAGTTGTCTCGTCCGAAATACGAGTATGTGAAACGACAATTCTTCCATCGATCTTGCGTCAGGGAGGCTGTTCTGTTCACCTTACGCCGGATGGACATGGCGGTCCGGCGCGGTTGAATCTTCGACGGCACAGGATTCGCTTTTGCCGTCCGACCCGGGTTCATCGTGGCTGCCACGTGACGCAGTTGCACAGGTGAGCCGATACAGCGCAGGAAAGATGGATTCATGTCGACGGGCCCGTTGAGAATTGTGATCGTTGGAGGTGTTGCGGGAGGAGCGTCTGCGGCAACTCGTGCTCGGCGAATGAACGAGCAGGCTGAGATCGTGCTGCTGGAGAAGGACGAGTTCGTGTCGTTCGCGAATTGCGGCATGCCGTATCACATCGGCGGCGAGATCCCGGATCGCGCGAAACTGCTTGTGGCCACGGCGGACCTCCTTCGCAAACGCTTTCGACTGGATGTACGAATTCACAGCGAGGTCATTCAGATCGATCGAGCCAGCAAGGTCGTCACTGTCCGCAAATGGCCCGACAAGACCGTTTTTCATGTTGCCTATGACAAGCTGATTCTAACCCCGGGTGCGTCGCCGATCGTTCAGAATCTTGATGGCGTTGGTTCCACAGGCGTGTTTGCCCTTCGAAACATTGCCGACATGGATCGCATTCGTTCGGCTGTTGATGCGCTCACCGGAACACAGCGGAAGGCGGTCGTCATTGGGGCCGGGTTTATCGGTCTGGAAATGGCCGAACAACTGGCGTCCAGAAACTTCGACGTTGCTGTCGTCGAATTGCAGCCTCACATCCTTCCGCCAATGGATGCGGAGATGGTGGTGCCGCTTCAGGAAGAACTGAATCGGGAGAACGTGAAGACTTATTTCGGAAGCGGACTCAGTCGTATTCTGCACGACAAGGGGCAGGTCGTTGGTGTTGAGCTTGAAAATGGAACTCAGATTGAAGGTCACCTGGTCATTCTTGGAATGGGCGTGCGTCCCAACACCAAACTCGCGATAGAAGCCGGGCTGGAAATTGGCAAGACCGGCGGTATCGCGACCAACGAATTTCAGCAGACGTCGGATCCCGATATCTATGCTGCAGGCGACGCGGCGGAATACCTCTGCTATCCTCAGAATCAGCGCATGAGAGTGCCGCTGGCCGGGCCTGCCAATCGAGCCGGACGACTCGCCGGTGAACATGCCGCGACGGGTAGGTCGGCCGCGATGAGTCCTGTGATGGGAACTGCGATCGTGCGAGTCTTCCATCAGACAGCCGCGATGACGGGCTTGACTGTCAAAGCTGCAAAACGCGCTGGTCTTGAGTGCCGAAGTGTCACGGTCATCGCTGGGCAGCATGCCGGCTATTTTCCCGACGCTTATCCGATCACTTTGAAAATTGTGTACTCACCGGACACCGGCAAAGTTCTGGGAGCCCAGGCGACGGGACGCGATGGTGTCGACAAGCGAATCGATGTCATCGCCACAGCCATGGCTTTCGGCGCGACGGTCAGAGACCTGGCGGGACTCGACCTGGCCTATGCACCTCCGTTCGGTTCGGCAAAAGATCCGATTCACCAGGCGGCGTTTACTGCCTGCAACGAGATGGATGGTCTTGGTTCGATGCTTGATGCGGATGCCGATCTGTCTGGTTGGCAAGTGGTTGATGTGAGAACTCCTGGTGAGATCGCGAAGGCGCCGATCACGGGGGTCTCGAAGGTCTCGGCGATTCCGGTTGATGATCTGCGAAATCGCATTTTGGAACTGGATCCCGCAAAGCCGACTGTGATCTGCTGCGGTGTTGGCGTTCGAGGCCATGTGGCTCAACGAATCCTGTTGCAGCGAGGTTTCAAGAACGTGCTGAACCTGTCTGGCGGTGTAACGCTTCGACGTCGTGCAGTGCCTGAGAAGTAGTGTGCTGTTGGACCGTACAAGGCGAACGGTGGATGTGAATCCACTGATGACACGCCTGTTGCGAATCACAAAATGTGCTCCGTGGCACCGCCGCGGGCAAGGATCTTTGTCCTTCGTTACGCCTTGAATTTCGGGTGATGGACTTCGCGAATGGTGCTGTGCTTGAAGGATCTTTGGCAAGATCCACTACGGCCCTTCCACTGCTCCGTCACGAAGCTGGCTCTTCATTGCAGAGGAACGCCTCATCCTTCAAAATTCATGGCAGATCTTCTTTTTTGGAGAGTGACGTCATGACTCAGGCACAAACACGGACTCCAGCAGTTTCCAGCGGCGTACTTCCTTCCATTCCTCCTCGTCCGGCGGATGGGCACAAGGGAACGTTCGGTAAAGTGATTCTGATTGGTGGCTCGCCGGGCATGAGTGGCTCGATCAGCTTGTCGTCCGTTGCTGCGCTGCGATCGGGATCTGGACTCGTGACGGCGATCGTGCCGAAGTCGATTCAGCCCATTGTGGCGGGATATGAACCGTCGTTAATGACCATTGGAATGGAAGAAGATCCGGCAGAGGGACTGCTGCCCGTTCCTTTGGGAAAGCTGACACAGATGGCCGATGGAAAAGATGCCATCGGTTGTGGTCCGGGGCTCGGACGATCCACAGCCGCCGTTCAGCTCACGCGAGACCTCCTGCAAAACGCCGCCTGTCCTCTGGTGTTGGATGCGGACGCACTGAACGTTGTTGCCGAGCATGGATTGATTTCGGAGAAGGGACTTTGCCAGTGCGTGATCACTCCTCACCCCGGGGAGTTTTCACGTCTAACCGGATTGCCGATTGGCGAGATTGAAAGTCAGCGTGAAGAGCATGCTATGGAGTATGCTCGTCGCCACAGCGTCATTGTTGTTTTGAAGGGACCTGGGACAGTCGTCACGGACGGTCATCGTTGCTTCGTAAACAACACGGGCAATTCCGGCATGGCGACGGGAGGGTCCGGAGACGTATTGACCGGCATCGTCACATCACTGCTCGGCCAGCGCATGCCCGCTTTCGAAGCGGCCGCCATCGCTGTTCACGTGCATGGACTCGCCGGGGACATTGCTGCAGACAAGCTCAGCGAACGGGGGATGATTGCTTCGGATATTCTGAAGTTCCTTCCAGATGCCTGGAAGAAGCTGGAGTCGCGGTGATCTGATAACGAGTCGTGACTCACACGCAGGGGGCAGCTTTGATGTTGAATTCTGCCAGTCGCCAGCGTGCGTTCTGCGACGCTACGACATTAGCCCTTTACCGCATATCCCTGAATCGCCGCATCCGTAAACTGGACACTGTAACCAGGTGCCTTCGGTGGCATGTAACGTCCGTTCTTCATCACGACCGGATCATGCACATGTTCATGAAGATGGTCGGAGTATTCAGTGACGCGATTTTCCATCGACCCTGACACGCAGACGTAATCCACGATGCTCGGGTGCTGCACGTATTCGCAAAGTCCAACTCCTCCGGCATGCGGGCAAACGGGAATGTTGAATCGTGCCGCGAGCAGCAAAACAGCCAGCACTTCGTTCACACCACCCAGGCGGCAGCAGTCCAGCTGACAGACCTGCAGAGCACCCGACTGCATGAACTGCTTGAACATCACGCGATTGTGGCACATTTCCCCCGTGGCCACTCGAATCGGTGCAATCGCCTGAGCAATCGCGCGATGGCCGAGGATATCGTCGGGTGAAGTGGGCTCTTCCACGAACCACGGCTTGAACGGCGCGAGTTGCCGAATCCACTCGATGGCCTGAGGAACATCCCAGACCTGATTGGCATCAATCATCATGTACGCGTCATCGCCCATCTCGCGTCGAAGCACCGTGCAGCGACGGATATCGTCCTGAAGATCTCGCCCGACCTTGATCTTGAAGTGCTTCCAGCCGCGAGTCTTCAGGTCCGAGCACTTCTGCTTCAGTGCTTCGTCGGAATAGCCAAGCCAGCCTGCGGAAGTCGTGTAGCTGGGATAACCGACGTCAATCAGCTCTTCAATGCGCTGTTGCTTCGTCGAAGAGAATCTCTCCAGCAGCTCCCTCGCCTGGCCAGGTGTCAGGACGTCGGTGAGGTAACGGAAGTCGACGGCGGAAACGAATTGTTCCGGCGTCATATCGCAAATCAATTTCCAAACCGGCTTCTTCTGAATGCGAGCCCACAGGTCCCACACGGCATTGATGACTGCGGCTCCGGCCAGATGAATCACACCCTTCTCCGGGCCGACCCATCGAAGCTGACTGTCCCAGGTGATCTTTCGATACAGAGTCACCGGTTCCTTCATTAACGATTCAACGGTTTGACCAACCAGCAATGCCGCCAGCGACCGAATCGCCGCAACACACAACTCATTGCCTCGCCCGATCGTGAACGTCATGCCGTAGCCACTGAAGTCCGAGCTATCTGTCTTCAGCGCGACATAGGCCGCGGAGTAATCAGGATCCGGGTTCATCGCATCGGATCCATCGAGATGCTGTGACGTCGGAAAACGAATGTCGAATGATTCAAAACCGGTGATTGTGGTGGGCATTGGAATCTGATTGACCTGTTCGAAATGAAGAATTGCGACAACAGCCGCAATGTAGACGCCGAACCGTTTGTTGTCAGTCGAGCAACGGAATCAGACTCCATTCCGGCTCAGGTGCCGCACTGCTGACCATTCGGTTTGAGTTTTGGCGAACGAGTCGTGCGAACGCCCCGGTCTGCGATTCCACACAAAACTCCCGGAAAAGCGTACGAACATTCAGCGAACGTTCTTCCGTCTGTGGGTGGCTGGGAGTTGTTGCCCGCTGTGGCGATGGGGCTTTCCAGTTTCGTCTTCTGGTGTTGGATCAGACTTTTATGAGGATTAATGCGATATTACACTAAATAGTCTATGGAATCACTACCTACGCCTCACAACAGCTTCTTTCACTTTGCGCTGTCTCATTTGCCCAACGCGCGGGGGCTTATTGAAACACAGCTCTCTTCGGCGGCGCTGGCGGAACTGAAGCTCGACACGCTTCAGTTGGAGACGGGCAGCTTTGTTGATCCCGATCTTCGCGAGAAGTTCTCGGACTTGCTGTTTTCCGTCGAACTGGCCAATGCCCCTGCGGACGCGGTCAGCAAACAAATGCTGGTCTATTTCCTGTTCGAGCATAAGAGCCAATCGGATCCGCTGACTGTCTTGCAGGTTTTGAGCTACATGGTGCGAATCTGGGAGAAGCGAGTACGAGACGGCGAGTGTCTTTGTCCGATCGTGCCGTTGTTGGTCTACCACGGAGAGACTTCCTGGACCGCGGCGAGGAGTTTGGCGGGACTGATTCCGACTCCGGCCGCTCTGGTGGAATATCAGATTCACTTTCAGCCACCACTGCTGGATTTGAGCCGCCTGGATGATGCTGAGATCCGGGGAGAATCCGTTTTGAGGAATACGTTGCGGCTGCTAAAATACAGCCGGAGCCGACATCTCGTTGAGAAACTGCGAGAGATACTGGAATTGATCGGCCAGGCGTTGCCTGCTGCGGCCTTTGCAGATTGGGTTCAGGCAATTGGAGTCTATGTCATGACTGTGAACAAGAACATTGACCACGAGCAGTATAAGCAGACACTCGCCAGCATCCTTCCGACCCAATTCGAACCCGGCTCGCTTGCCGACCGACTGTTGATACAAGGCCGCGAAGAAGGTCGCCATGTAGGCCGCGAAGAGGGCCGTGAAGAAGGTCGCCATGTAGGCCGGGAAGAAGGTCGTGAAGAAGGTGAACTCATCGGCAAGGTCCTGTTGCTGGAGGAGTTACTGGGGTTACCGCGAACAGCCAAATCGGAGTTGCTTGCTTTAGACACAGAGACGTTACGAAACCGAGCGAGCACACTGCAGTCCGAACTTCGCCGGCGAACCAATTGAGCCACCGCTAGACATTCGCGGTTATGGAATTGGAGTGTTGGTTGCCCGCCTACACGGGAAGGACTCTAAGATGTTGTAGCGGTACAACGCTTGTCTACGCACTTCGCATGGCAACGGCAAGGTTCGGGTGTGGGTTGGTGTGACGACGGCAAAGGCGGTTGTTACGATCTGTGAACGACCGCGATACTGATCGTCTCCCCTGCTCTCATGGATTCTTGATCCTTCCTGCCTTCCGGAGTTTGCTATGGCTCAGGTTCAATCTCGTCGTCAGTTTCTTGTGTCGTCTGCGATTGCCGTGAATGCTGCAACATTTGCAGCGACTGCTTCGGCGAAGTCGTATGCTCGGATTCTGGGCTCAAACGAGAAACTGAATGTCGGCGTGATCGGCGTTGGTGGTCGAGGTGGAGCGAACCTGGATGCTGTGTCGTCCGAGAACGTCATCGCTCTTTGTGACGTCGACGCAGATCGTCTGGGAGCCGCGGCGGCTCGACATACTTCCGCCAGGACTTATGTAGACTATCGTCAGTTGCTGGAACAGTCCGATCTGGAAGCGGTCGTTGTCGCAACTCCCGACCATCACCACGCACCGGCCACCGTCCGCGCGCTGCGACGCGGTCTGCATGTCTACTGCGAGAAGCCTCTGACGCATACGGTCGAAGAAGCTCGATTGATTGCGAAACTCTCCGCGGAGAAAAAAGTGGCGACTCAAATGGGGACTCAGAACCATGAGCATCCTGGATATCTCCGACTTGTTGAACTCCTTCGAGCTGGCGCGATTGGTTCGGTGAAGGAAGTTCATGTGATCACGGACCGTCCCGGAAAATGGTGGCCACAGGGAGTTGCTCGCCCAACGGAAACGCCTGCGGTTCCTGCAAATCTCAGCTGGGATCTCTGGCTTGGCCCGGCTGCTGAGCGAGCCTATCACCCGGCGTATGTTCCGTTCAAGTGGCGTGGATGGTGGGACTTCGGCTGCGGCGCGATCGGAGACATGGCCATCCATCTTGCGGACCCGGCGTTCTGGGGTTTGAATCTCGGTGGAAAAGTCAAAGTCACTTCAGCGGGGCCAGAACCTAACGCATGGAGTGCCCCGACCTGGATGGAGACTCGCATGGAGTTCGGCCAGCGCGGTGACCTCGGCCCGGTCACGTTTGTCTGGTATGAAGGTGAAGCGAAGCCAAAGCCGGAGATCGCTGCTGATCTCCCGATGAACGGTTCCTTGTTCATCGGAGACAAGGGACGCATTGCGATCCAGCACGACGGCTTTCCGAAGCTGCTGCCGGAAGACAAGTTCAAGGATTACGTCGCCCCTGCCCCATCGCTGCCGGAATCGCCCGGGCACCATCGCCAGTGGATCGAAGCCTGCAAAACGGGCTCGCGAACGGGCAGTCCGTTTTCGTATGCGGCTCCGTTTACAGAGATCATTCTGCTTGGCAACGTCGCGTACCGAAGCGGTGTCACGATTGAATACGACCCAGCGACGGGCAAGATCGCGAATTCCCCTGCAGCTGAAAAATACCTGAGCAAGGAATATCGCAAGGGCTGGGACATTCGATCGTAGCGGACAACGCGTCGCAGTTTTCTAAAGGCACTCGCCAAGTGCAGCTCAGCGATCTTCGTGCGGACGGTTGGTCTGTGGCTCGGTCACTTCCCATTCCGTGCCGTCATCCTCGGAGGACTCCAGTTCTGCTCGACCAGATGGAGTCTCTTCCGGGGCTGTTGAATCGAAATCGGACTCAACAGGTTTCACATAACCGGCGAAGTGAATGGACTTCTGTGGTTCGGATTCGTCGGTTTTCTGTTCCAGTTCGCTCTGACGTTTTGCTTCCACCGAACGTCCCAGGAAATAGCCCGTCGCACTACCACCCATCGTCGCCACAACGCCGGCAACCGGCGTCATGAAGTAAGTGGCGGGAGTCATACTTTCGCAGGCGATGTACGGATACTGCTTGCGGTAAACGTCTGATTCAATCGGCCACTGATCGGAAGCGCGAGCGTAATCCAGCACGTCGTTAACGGCCACTGTTGACTTCCAGAGCGACAGCCCGGGCACTGAGTTAATCGCAGCGTAGCTTCCTGGTGCGACTCGGGACCGAACGTCCTTTGCATAGGCCGCTTCCCGCAGCGCGCTCGTGAGACAATCAGAGTTCACGGACAGAGAATTCGTGAACGGGTTGTAGACGTCTCGGCGGAAAACTCGATCCGGGAAGATCGTGTATTGAACGATGCTCAGGCTGCCTGCTGTGTACTTCCAGACGGGGCGAATCTGGTCGTTTGCCGCCAGCCGCTGCCATTCTCCGATCGGATCGTATTTGCGCACCAGAACGGGCACGTCCGTCAAATTGTTTTGCTGCATGTAGTCGGTCAGAACTTCGCAAGTCTGCGCACCGGGAGTTCGTTCTGGCAGAGACCCACCGAACAGAACCTTCTGCGGCACTTCTACAACAGACTGAGCAGAATCCAGAAGGATGCTTGGCTTGCCATAACCGAACTTCACGTCCGGGGAAGTTCGTCGCAGTTCTTCACGAGGTGGAATATACGTATAGCATGTCTGACCGGTTCTGCAGCCGGCATTCAGAAAGGCTGCCAGAGCCATCACGGTTCCAGCAACTGCTCGCTGCCAATGACATACCATCACAGCATAACCAGTAGGACATTCAGGGCTAAGAAGCTGGCAGGTCTGCAGAGCTCGGGGCATTTCGATACATCAGCGAAAACCCGACTGCCGTCCACGACGTAATTCGGCAAGTCATTGGGCTCTGGTTCACTGTCACGCGACGTTCCGTTCGTTTGTCGAAAAGACCATCCGCCGGTTTGCTGACGCGTGAGGCTGCCGGTGATTCCATCGGCAGAATTAGCCGATCGTTGATCGTCAGCATTCGGACCAGAGACGGATCACACCCACTGGAGGTGTACCAACGTGCGTCCCTGCGGCCTTCGGGTGCTGGCCTTGATTCTTTGTTTCAGTATGGCTTGTTGGTCAGCGCGAGGCTCCTTTTCGCATTGGCATTTCGGCGACGATTCAGGTACTTTCAGGCGGTGTAGTTCCGGAAGTCATCCGGAGAGGCATTGTTTTTCGTCATGTCGATTCGAGGGTTTCCGGTGTCGACGAAGATCCGATTGAAATGTACGAGCTGCGATCGTTCACTCAGCGTCGATGAATCAAAGGCTGGAAAGAAACTTCGATGCCCGACCTGCGAGACCGTGATCACGGTGCCTTTGGCTTCTGACTCCGAGGTACAGGCGGCATCCGGCCCGGCAAAAAAAGCCAAACGGAAAAAGGCAGAAGATCCTGACGACATCTGGTCAACGCCAATGTCCAGCTATTCATCTCCTGCGATTGAAGAGCACGAGTATGAGCAGTATGGAATTCCGGCAAAGAAACCAAGGTCTTCGGATGCAGAGTTCTCAAGCGACGAGATGACTCTGAAGGGGCCAATGATTTTCTTCGTCATTGGGTTGGTGGTTGGAATTGTTTCGATTGTGCTGTCGCTTTCAGCACCCGAGGCAGGAAGAGCTGTTTCATTCGGGGCCATTATCATCGGCGCGCTGATCAGCGTGACTGGTCACTGGAAGATTCGTGAAGCGGCCTATGCGGAATCGACATCCTGCGGGCTCATGTTCGTCTGGCTGCCACTGTACCAGCCCTACTACATCATCAGCCGGTTCTCCCAGATCAAGATTCCGTTCCTTGTATCGCTCCTCGGCAACATCGCAGCGATCGTGGGTGTCATTGGCCTGGTCATCGCCAACGTTCAGCTTGATAAGGCTGGTGGCGGTTGATGCTCGCAACCGTATGTCTAGTGCTTCGTCAGAACAACGAAAAGAGGGTCGTCATTACCGCGCAGGCGGGTACCCAGAACATTGTAAGCTGGGTTCCCACCAGCGCGGGAATGACGGCTCCACCCAAATTGTTGATGTGACAAACCACAGGCCCCCCAGTCCCGGACG
>JAEUII010000417.1 GCA_016795145.1 Planctomycetaceae bacterium | reverse complement strand
ATTCCTGTCAGCAGTGTCTGAGCCTTTGCAAGGGCTTCGAGTGAAGCCTTCTGATCCCCTACTGCCTTCGCAAAATCATCGCGGAGTTTTTGCTGCTGCGTTGCATACGTCGCAAGCTCTTCACCGAACTTCTTGATGGCTTCGTTCAGAGCAACCACCTTCTGCTGTGCCTCCTTGAGGGCCGCATCGGAAGTGGTCACCTTCGTTTGATTTGCCACCACTGCCGCTTCTGCCGCGACGACTCGCTCCTTCGCTCGTTCAGCCAGCCAGGGGTTTCGTCGGTAAGGCACCGTTGACGTTCCCTGCAGCAGAATCGTGTTCATTGTGACGGGAGCATTTTCCTTGAAGTAGATCCTCGCAATCGCAGAGTCTTTTCCAGGTTCGATGGCGAATGGAGGGGCGTCCGTTTCACCCGGAATGTTGTAGAACGAGAGATCTACTTTGCCGTCAAAGCCACCGCGTTTCACGAGCTTAACGGGCACGAGCAGTTGTTGATCCTGTGAGAACGTTGCGTTCACGGAATCGACAACAATCGAAAATGGTTGCTCGTCCTTCATCACGCCTGCAACCAGCGATTCTGTCAGGCGGGCCGTGCGAGGCATGCCGTTGATGGCATCATGGACGAGTGTTGCGACCTGGGCGTTTCGAACGAGAGCCGCTTCGCCTTCACCACTCTTGCCAACGATTCGAATCGGCGCGATCTGTTCCGCGGCATCGGGAGCGGCAGCGAGAACCAGTTTGGCTGAGGCCTGCCCCGGCCCGATCACCGTTGGCCGACACTGAATTCCGGCAGGCAGGTTCTCGGCAGAAAGATCGATTGCCGCTGAATGGCCGTCACGACGATAGGCATAAACGGTCAGTTCATAACTGCCGCCCTTACGAAGGCTGGCCGCCCCGCTGGTGGGAGGCGCTTTGCCGTCGGCGGACGGAAAGGCATCGAGTACCACAAGACTGTAGTCCGGCTTTGGCTGCCGCACTGAAAGTCGGTATTGCAGGCGTGCATCGCCACGGGCTTCGTTGTAACGGTCTCGCAGTCGAATGCGGTACGATCCATCTTCTGGTACATCCAGTCGGAATGACGGGTCATCGCTGAGCGTTGGAAGTTCCGCCCCGCCCGGGTTCTGCCGATCGTCGTCTTCTGTGGCCAGGCGAGCGTACGTTGCGGTGCCGTCTGGATTCGTGGTCACTCGTTCCACCATCAGCAACGGGTCAGCAATTGATCCCAGTCGCTGGGCGAAGACTTCCACGACCCACGACTCACCCTTCTTTGCATCAAAGCGGAAGATGTCCTCATCGCCCCGTTCTGCAAAAGAACCGGTTGCATCAAACGGCGCGGTGACGGGTTGTTCCGGAACGTCGGTCGCCTCTGAAATCGCAGCCTTGTCGCTTCGACCAACCTGCACGAGATTGCCATCCACACCATTCCACCAGAAGCTGTCTGCGAAGGCCGATGTCGCACTGGCGCCCGTCAGAGCCTGAACAGGTCCTGGGGTAACAGTGAAGTCCTTCTGAAAGACCGTGTGACCATTCAGTTTTCGATCGGTCGGCTGACCACCGGGAAGATTGCGGCCGAATACCATGACTCGCGCTGGAGTGCTTCCGGCGATAAACGGCGGACTGATCCAGTCCACAATCGGACGTGAATCAAAGGCAAGTCGGTACACAAACTGATCGCCGCCACTGTAGACCGCATCCTGGACTCGCAGCACCAACTCTTCGTCCTGTGTGGCCGTCCAGATCAGGCTGGCTTCGAGTGAGAAAATTCGTCGCGCTTCGATCAGACGTTTTCCCGTGGAGTTGAACAGCTGAAGCAGCGGCTGCATCGTGGAATCAAGCCGGGCGGCCTCGGAACGAATCACAAGTGTCTGACCGGCCTTGACTGGAATCCGATAGAAGTCCACATCCGTTCCGCCGTTCGCGCGAGCGTTGACGATGCTGTCCATCGCCACTGGCATCGCTGTCGCTGCCGTGTTGTTTGGCTCGGTCTCAGCAAACTCCGGAAGAGTGTCAACGCGAAACAGCCGCGGATTACTGATTCCGAAAAGTCCGCGACATCGAACGTCGTACAGTCCTGGAGGCACATCAGCGGCCACGGTCACCGTGAATGTGTTGGCGACCGGGTTTCCGTTGGCATCTGTTTTCCGGACCGCTGTGATTCCAGGGTGACCAAAGACCATCTGGTCCACTTCATCCAGGTCAACACCTCCGCCGATCGTGACATCAACGGTTGTGCCCTGTTTGGCTCCGGGGGGAAACACAGACGTCATTCGAGTCTGAGGCAGCTGCGCAAATGCACTCGTCGCCAGCGACACAAAAATCCCAAATGCGAAGAGGCGAAAGTGATTCATAATCCGTCTCTGAAAAAGTCGTTTCATTTGCGCACGCGGGGGAAGCGTGACCACGAATCAGCAAAGGGCATCAGTTCACGAAGAAACCTCAGCGCGGCCGAACATCATGCCAGCCGCGCGAGTTTCCTGGGTTCCATCAGTGATTGAACTGGAACTCTTTCGTATTGATCAGCGCCCAGACGATGTCTTCGAATCCTCGGCGAGCATTGTCGGTGTGACGACCGAGGTAACCGATCGCCACCTGCAATTCTTCCGCATCTGGTTCACGAGAGAACACCCAGCGATAAAGCTCCCGCACTTTCTCTTCCTGCGAGTGCGAAGTGTCCGCTGCAAGTCGCGCCGTTCGAGCTCCATCGCGAGCGATCTTGTCCTGAATCTCGCGACCGTTAAGCAAGTGAAGGCTCTGTGCAAGGTTTGCATCCATGCTGCGTTCGCATTCACAGGCCGTATCACCCTTCGGCTGTCCAAAGACCTGCAGGAAGTACGTTGCATTGGAAGCGTCGGCCAACTGCATCGCCCGCGTTCCCGCTGGCATGCCACCGAAGTTCTCCGATGTGTCCGTAACCTGGTGGAAAGCGTCGTACAGCACTTCCGCGCTCAACCGCCGAGGGTAGTAGCGTGAGAAGTTCTGCTTGTCGCTTCCATTGAACTCATTCGGCAAGGCACTCAGCTGATACGTCTTGGAACGGCAGATCGTTCTAATCAGGTCCTTCAGGTCAAAGCCTGACGCCACAAAGTGCCGGGACAGGTTGTCGAGCAGTTCCGGGTTGGCCGGAGGATTGGTCGCTCGCATGTCGTCTTCAGGCTCAACGATGCCTCGGCTGAAGAAGTGCTTCCAGTACCGATTCACCACGGACTTGGCAAAGAATGGATTTGACGGATCCGTCATCCAGTCGGCCAGACGGACTCGTGGGTCCTGGTCTGCGGCAACCTGATACGGAGCCGATCCCAGTCCAGTTGGAACGAGAGCCTTGCCAGTTCGAGGATTGCTGGCGGATGCCATGCCTTCGTTGTGGAACACCCGACGATCTCGAAGATTGCCGCTGGCGTTGGGAATGACCTTCTTTCCAACTCGACTGTAGAACGCCGCCATGCCGTAGTAATCATCCTGACTCCATTTTTCGAACGGATGGTGATGGCAGCGGGCACACTGAATTCGCAGCCCAAGAAACAACTGAGCTGTGTCTTCGACCTGCTCTTCAACACTGTCGACGTCACGGTACCACGTCACCGCAGGGTTGATCTGAGGATCCCCGGACGCAGTGACGATCTCGCGGACGAACTGATCATAGGGTGTGTTGTCGTAAACTCGGTTCCAGATCCACTGGTGAAACAGCATCGTTCCCGGGCCATCTTCACCACCGTCCTTCTTGTTTCGCAGGACGAAGTTCCATTTGTTTGCGAAGTGATCTGCATACGCCGTGCTGTCCAGCAGTCGGTCGATCAGACGATCTCGCTTGTCGGCTGACGTGTCAGCAAGGAAGGCCCGCACCTCTTCATCGGTAGGCAGGATTCCCGCCACGTCCAGAGATACTCGACGAAGGAACGTCGCGTCGTCGCAGAGTTCAGACGCCGGAATCCCGAGTTGCTTCAACTTTCCGAACACAGCCTGGTCCACCAGGTTGTTTGCCGCTGGCATCTTTGATGTGTCAGCACCCAGAGGAATCGTCGCTCGGAATGTCGCCACCTGTCCCTGGTAGCGAGCCATGATGGCCACTTCACCAGACAGATCCAGAGTACTCACAAGGCCCGTCACGCTGGACTCGGCCATTTCGCTTTCGTTGGCTTCGTACAATGCCATCCGAGTGACGTCTTCGACACTGCCGTCGCTGTAAGTGGCGAGCACTGCGATTTGCTGCTTTGAATTTCGAGTCAGCGTACGCGCTTCGGGAACGCACTTGATCGATGTCACGTAAGGATCAGTGTCCGCGCCGTACGGCATGCCCTGTTCGATCCACTGCACCAGAAGATTGTATTCGTAGCTGCCAGCTTCCATTCGCTTTCCGCCACCATGAGGATTTGCTCCGATGGCTTTGGTCAACAGCAGACTCTCTTCCGGCATACCCGGAAAGATGCGGCGTCCACGAGCTTCCTTGCGAAGGAACTCGTAATCTTCTTCAGCAACGAAACCAAGCAGCGAAAGTCGAAAGCCATTCTGTCCACCGGACTTGCCATGGCAACCGCCCCCGTTGCAGCCCAGTTTTGTGAAGATGGGAACAACCTGATTGCGGAAGTTGATCGGCAAAGGATTCGCAAAACCGCTCACGGAAACCTTGAGCGAATCAGACTTGTCTCCCAGAGTCGCAGTCACGGTGATTTCACCGTCGGCCGCTGGAATCGACATGCCTGTCGCGTCGATCTGCAGCACGGCAGGATCGGAGATTGCCCAGGTCACCTCGCGAGTCACGTCGGTCTGGCTTCCATCCGCATGGGTTGCCGACACGATCAACTGCTGACGAGCATCTCGGCTGCGGATCGCAATGGCGTCGCTTTCCGATGGACCTATTTCGATCTTGGTGACCTCGGCAAAAAGCACAGAGGTCTGAAGCAGCATCGTTGCTGCGACAAATGTCAACCGGGCGAACGTCATTGGAATTCTCCTGCTCGGCGGGAATACCGACATCATGTCAGCATGGGTTGGTTGATGGATCCGATCAGGATCACAACATTTCATCAGCGGGGATCACAGGGAGGGTTGTTCAGGTCGCAGTGTCGGAAGGGGATTCCGTGCAATCTGAACGGTTGGATAATGTGCAGGCTATTTCCTGAGCCGCAGGTGTCAAGTCCCGAATCGCTCTTCGCCGTTTTCGGGCGTTTCTGATTTCAAGATGCAACGCTTTTGCTGTTGACAAAGACACTGCCGAGTGGATCGCAAATCCATCCCAGCCCCCGATGGGCTTGCCCCATCGGAGCCGACGGTTCTCAGCTAGAAGCACTGTACAGCGGGAAACGAAACACCCACACAAAGACCCCGACGGGCTCGCCCCGTCTGGTGAATCAGGCTCCTGAGCTAGCCCGCGAACCTCTGCTTCAGACGGGACAAGCCCGTCTGGGAGCTTTAGTTTCGCTTTGTCGTGATCTAGCCTGCGGACCCACGCGCTCCGGTCGGACAAGCCGACCGGGGGCGAGGAATACGGCCCCCGATGGGCTTGCCCCATCGGAGCTGACGGTTCTCAGCTAGAAGCACTGTACAGCGGGAAACGAAACACCCACACAAAGACCCCGACGGACTCGCCCCGTCTGGTGAATCAGGCTCAGAAGCCCGCCTGCGAACCTTTGCTTCAGTCGGGACAAGCCCGTCTGGGAGCCTTGGGATCGCTTTGTCGCGATCTAGCCTGCGGACCACACGCTCCCGTCGGACAAGCCGACTGGGGGCGAGGAATACAGCCCCCGATGGGCTTGCCCCATCGGAGCCGACGGTTCTCAGCTAGAAGCACTGTACAGCGGGAAACGAAACACCCACACAAAGACCCCGACAGACTCGCCCCGTCTGGTGAATCAGGCTCAGAAGCCAGCCCGCGAACCTTTGCTTCAGACGGGACAAGCCCGTCTGGAAGCCTTGGTTTCGCTTTGTTGCGCTCTAGCCTGCGGACCGCACGCTCCAGTCGGACAAGCCGACTTGGGGGCGAGGAATATGCGAGGTTCGAACGATTCTCTCATCGAGCAATCTCGGGGGTTGATGGGTGTTTCGGACCGAGGACGTTGCATTTTGGCTCGGCTCGTCGCGAAAATGCCGTTCCCTCCCTATTATTCTGACAGCGTCGGCTCGCGACGAATCCCGCCTCATGAATGGACGTCATTCCAATGGTGCAAGTTGTTGGACTCCTGGAAAGCTCCGCCACGACTTATGTTGGGAGTGCAAATCAGGCGCCAAGGCACGGCCGTGACAAATTGCTGCTTGTCGCGATGCTGGGCCTTCTGATCCCCACATTCTCAAAGAGTTCCCTCTGTGAACCGTCAGCCGTTGTTCGCGACGACAAGCCGACGGCCGAACAGATTGAATTTGTTCGCAGCAAAGTGATCCCGATTCTGGAATCGCGCTGTTACGAATGCCACGGCAGTCAGGAAACCGTCGAAGCAGAGCTGCACGTTAATTCTCGCAAGGCACTGCTGAAAGGTGGAGAAACCGGGCCAGCGATTGAGCCTGGTGAGCCGGACCGCAGCCTCATCATTCAGGCCGTCCGCTATGAGAGCTTCCAGATGCCTCCTCGCAGCAAGATGCCGGATGAGGAGATTGAGATCCTTGTGAAATGGGTCAAAGACGGGGCTCACTGGCCGGAAGATCTGGAAGCGGCTGCCGCCCCGGTGACGCGAGCCGAGTTCCCACTGAAGGAAAGAATGCAGGCTCACTGGGCCTGGAAGAAGATTGAACCGCAGACGCCGCCCGCGGTTCAGAACGCGAACTGGCCATCAACTGCGATCGATCATTTTGTTCTTTCGAAGCTCGAGAGCAAAGAACTTACGCCTGCTCCCGATGCTGACCGACGCGCGCTGATTCGTCGAGTCTACTTCGACCTGATCGGACTGCCTCCGACGATCGAACAGCAGACCGCGTTTTACAATGATCCTGATCCGACTCCGAAGGCCCTGGAGAAAGTCGTCGATCAATTGCTGGCCTCGCCTCAGTTCGGAGAACGGTGGGCTCGGCACTGGCTGGATCTTGTTCGATACGCTGAAACACTTGGTCACGAATTCGACTTTCCGCTGCCCCACGCCTGGCGATATCGCGACTACGTGATTCGAGCGTTCAATGATGATCTTCCTTACAACCAGTTTGTCAGAGAACACATCGCTGGTGACCTGATGACTGAGCCTCGGCGTCATCCGGTGACAGGCATCAACGAATCGATCATCGCGACCGGGTTCTGGTATCTGTGCGAAGACAAACATGCTCCTGTTGACGTGAAGGCCGAAGAAGCACTGCGAGTCGACAATCAGATTGACGTTTTCGGAAAGACGTTCCTCGGACTGACGATCGCGTGTGCTCGATGCCACGACCACAAGTTCGATCCGATCACGGCAGAAGATTACTACGCCCTGTCAGGGTTTCTGCAGAGTTCTCGACGACGTGTGGAATGGCTGGATCCCAACGGTGATCAGGCCCGTTTAATCAGCGAGATTCAGAGCAACAAGCTGATCAACGAACAGACCTTGTCTGAAGAAATCGCTGGCTGGAATGCCGATCAGATTCGTGGCATGTTGATGGCCGCGATGGCAGATGGCGAAGTGGGGGCATCAGAACCGAATCGAGATCAAATCATCAGAGTCCGCGAAGCTCTGATGAAGCTGGAATCGAAGCTGATGTCTCATCCTCTTTCATTGCTGGCGTCCCTCAGGCAGAAAGCGGCTGACGTTTCGCCAGGAACCGTGATCCAACAGTGGCTAGAACAACGGGATAAGGCACTCGCCAGTCACTCGGCGACCTTTGATAACCTGCCAAAATCGGGGAACGCTGTGCTTGCGGACCTGCGTCAGGGACTGCCGAAAGATTGGTTCGCGTATGGCCAGGCCTTCGATGGCTGTCGCACGAAAGATGTGGCAGATTCACCGGTAGCCTCAGTGAGCAACCCGACTGGCGGCGCTGTGTTTACTTCGGTCACCAACACCAGCCCGACGATCGGTGCAACCTGGTCGTGGGAGCCATCGAGCTGTCGCCCGGTCTTCCATGGTGGTGTCTCTTCCGCAGCACTGTCGCCAATGCTGCGAGGAACTCTTCATTCACCTGAATGGGAGTTGCAGCATCCGGAAGTTCATATACTTGCTGCCGGTCGAGGTGCTCGGGTTCGCCTGGTCGTCGACGGCTACATCATGAATGAGTTTACCGAGTTGCTCTTCAGCGGGCTTCGGCAGCCAATCGATACGGACGGTCAGTTTCGCTGGATCCGAATTGCGGGTGACCTCGGGCGCTATCCCGGACATCGCTGTCACCTGGAATTCCTTGACGAGGGTGATGGCTGGTTCGCGGTCAAAGAAGTTCGGCTAGTCGCCAACCGCGATCAGACATTTGAAGTGCCCGTTGAGATTGCGGAGACCAATCGAACCAATGTGACACCAGATCTTTCTATCGATCAGATCATTGCGAACACGGCAGCATCGCTTGTCACCGACCCCGCATTCTCGCCCGTGTTCTTTGATGCGAAACTGTCTCATCCGGATGCTGAGAAGAAGATCGCGGAGGCCAGTGCCAAATGGCGAGCTCTGGCTGAAGTCGGTGTCGGAGGAGAACCTGTCCTGGTGATGTGCGACGGCAGCGGCGAAGAAGAACACATCTTCGTTCGAGGCAATCACAAGAACGTTGGACCGATCGCTCATCGTCGTTTGATGACGGCGCTTGATGGGGCTCGTCCGCTTGCAAACTCGGACCGCAGTGGCCGACTGGAACTGGCGGACCGAGTGCTCGCTGACGACAACCCGTTCCCTTCCAGAGTCGCGGTGAACCGTGTCTGGCAGGAACTGTTCGGACGTGGAATCGTGCCTTCGCCGGACAATTTCGGCGTGCTCGGTGAGGCACCATCACATCCGGAACTGCTGGACTACCTTGCCGATGAATTTCGCCGTGACGGTTGGTCACTGAAGCGACTGATTCGCCGAATGGTGCTGAGTCGCACGTATCGAATCGCCAGCACCCGAGTTCCTGAAGCCGAAGAGAAGGATCCAACAAATCTGCTGCTGCATCGCTTCAGCGTGCGGCGCATCGAAAGCGAAGTCCTGCGAGATTCGATCCTTGCGATCTCCGGACGTCTGGACCCCGCGATGTATGGTCCTCCGATTCCTGTCTTTCTGACTCCGTTCATGCAGGGACGTGGTCGACCTGGCAACTCCGGGCCTCTTGATGGTGCCGGACGTCGCAGCGTTTACCAGTCTGTGAACCGCAACTTCCTCAATCCGTTTATGCTGACGTTTGATACTCCGCAGCCGGCCACGACGGTCGGACGACGAGCCCGTTCCAACGTGCCGGCTCAGGCCCTGATCATGCTCAACAGTGAGTTCGTTCATGCTCAGGCCGACGTCTGGGCCAAGCGCCTTGCCGCTTCACCGCCGGATGCTGATGTGTTGAACCTCGCGTACCAGCAGGCATTCGCAAGAGTGCCAACGGAGTCTGAACGAACGGCAATGAATCAGTTCGTTGCGGATGTCGCAGCAACTCGCCAAATAGATCCGAACGGCGCTATTCGTAATGAAGCTGTGCTGCGAGAAGTCTGCCACGTTCTGCTGAACAAAAAGGAATTGCTCTACATCGATTGATGTAGCCACCCTTCGCTTAGCCACGATCTGCAATTCGAGGCGCAGACCGTGTTCTACTGAGGAAAAAGAATCGCAGCGACTTAGTCACAGAGTGATGTCGACAAACGCTGCTAAGTCGAGGTGAAGTCGTGGCGAATCAGCCAGTGACATCAACAAGCCGCGGTCCGATCACGTCAAAGCGAGGCGTGATGCCGAGGCCCGGCTCATTCGATGCCTGCATGAACCCGTTGACTCGCTGAGGAGCCCCGGTGGCATTGCTGACCGTGACATAGCTGTTGAAGTCGGTGCTGGTGAATCGCAGCTCTTCCGGCGTGCTGTGAGCCAGATGAGCAATCGCGGCCGTCGTAATGTCACCGCCCCAAGAGTCTTCCAGAGTCATCGCAATTCCCATGCTCACGCACAGGTCGCGAATCTGGCGAGTCTTCGTCAGGCCGCCGAGCTTGCTGATCTTCAGGTTGACGACGTCCATCGCCAGCTCCGACTTGGCTCGAAGCAGCATCTCCAGGCTGTCGACGTTCTCGTCCAGAACAAATGGATGATCGGTTGATCGGCGGACGGAGAGACATTCTTCATACGTCAAACAGGGCTGTTCAATGTAGACATCAAGATCACGTACCGCACGCACAACTCGCACAGCTTCGTGCTGCGTCCAGCCCGTGTTGGCATCGGCCACTAGTCGGTCGCTCGGTTGAAGAATTGCACGAGCCGCGCGAATGCGTTCGATGTCCTGATCCGGGTTGCCGCCGACTTTCAGCTGGAAGCGTGTGTAGCCCTGAGCCCGATAGCTGGCGACATTGGCTGCCATCTCATCCGGCGGCAATTGTGAAATTGCACGATACAGACGAACCGATTCGCCAAAGCGTCCGCCCAACAATGTACAAACCGGAAGTCCGGACACCTTCCCCAGAATATCCCAGCACGCGATATCAATACCGGACTTGACGTAAGCATGTCCCTTGAGGGCCGCGTCCATGCGATGATTGAGTTTGCCAATCTCGCGAGGGTCATAGCCGATCAGATGTGGTGCCAGTTCCTTCAGGCCTGCTCGAACACCTTCGGCGTAGGCCGGAAGATAGAACGGACCCAGCGGGCACACTTCGCCGTAGCCAACAACACCGCAGGCGGTTTCCACGCCCACGATCGTGCTGTCGAACACCGACACCGATTTGCCCCCCGACCATTTGTACGATCCCTCCACGAGAGGCAGGTCGACTCGGTGAGCAAAGATGCGGGCGATTTTCATTGTGTACTCCGGTGAATCCAGGCGACCAATACTTCGTTGATGTGCTTTGGGGGCTAGTCGAGAACTGAGGCGACTTCCAGAAGGTCAATGGCAGGCGACCCGTTGCAGAAAATCGTCGCCAGCCGCCCGTAGGTGACCTGGCCAGTTTTCATCTGCAGATACTCCGCCATCGCCGGTCCTGCTGTGAACCGCAGGATCGCTCCCAGGTCCACGTGTCGAAAGACGTTGTGCTGGATCAACACTCGACCCAGCGGGGTCTTTTCTTCGACGATTTCCTGTCGCACCTGAGGCGTGACGAAATCCAGGTTGAAGCGAACATAACCGAACTGCACGACTTCTTCGGTGCCCGACTTGAGCAGGATGATCTTTCGAAGATACAGCCCGTTTTCGAATCTTGATGCCAGAACTTTCACATCGACGGAACAGTCATGGTACGACTCCATGCTGATCGTCATATGGTGCTCGTGCACCAGCATCTGGCGGTAAGGCTCCGGCGTCGCTTCCTTTGCAACGTGTTCCGCCTTCAGATACAGAGGACGCTCCGGTGGTTCCGGAAACAGCCCAACCAGCTCTTCAAGTTCACGAATCGGATTCATGAAATACTCCGACTGAGGGACTGGTGCAGGGCAATCAGTTTGAGTGAAACAATTGGATGTAATGGATCTTGCCAAAGATCCCTTCGTCCAGCACTAGACAAGATCCGTTCGGGCAAGCCCCGCGTCGTCAACACGGCCAATGACCAGTGAAACATTGTGGCCACCAAAACCGAAACTGTTGTTGATTGCGTAACGGCACTGCTTGTCGATTGCTTTGTTCGGAATGTAGTTCAGGTCACATTCCGGGTCAGGCGTTGTGTAGTTGATCGTTGGAGGCAGCTTGCCGGAAGTCAGTGCCAAAGCACAGGCAGACATTTCGATCGCACAGGCCGCTCCGATCATGTGTCCCAGCATGCCCTTGATCGAACTGATGTGCAGCTTCGCCGCATCAGCTCCGAAGACCGATTTCAACGCAACCGTCTCCATTGCGTCGTTGTACTGAGTACTTGTGCCATGAGCACTGACATACGTTTCCGCGGCAATCTGAGCAGGATCCAGTCCCGCCTTTTTCAACGCGTACTGAATGGCCTTGACCGCCTGACGACCCTGCGGATCCGGCTGAGTCAGATGGAATGAGTCTGCGGTCGACCTTCCTGACAGTACTTCTGCCCACGCCTTACCGCCACGTTTTCGCAGATGCTCTTCCGTTTCAAAGATCAGGATCGAAGCGCCTTCGGCCATGATGAAACCGCGACGGTCCGAATCGAACGGACGCATGGATTCCTTTGGCCGGTCGTTCATCGACTTGTTCATCGCTCGCATATTGACGAACGACGAAATTCCCAGTCGAGTCAGTGACGCTTCCGTTCCGCCGGTGATCACCACGTCCGCTTCGCCGCGTCGCAAATACTCGAACGCGTCAATCATGGCGTGGCCTGACGAGGAACACGCGCTGCTGGTCGTGTAAGCGGTTCCCTGTGCTCCGAAAGCCAGGCTGACGTTTCCCGGAGGAGCGTTCGGCATCAGCATCGGAATTGTAAACGGACTGACGCGGGATGGCCCCTTGGTCAACAGCTTCTCGTGCTGAAACTCATAGGTTTCCAGTCCGGAAAGTCCTGCGCCAAGGATCACAGCAACGTTTTCACCAAGCGCCGCGACAGGGAGGCCAGCGTCTTCCAGGGCTTCATAACTGGCGTGGACGGCGAACTGCGACGCTCTGTCCATTTTGCGAGCAGACACCTGATCATTGACGTTGATCCGATCCTCGTTGAGGTTCTTCACTTCGCCGCCAATATTGACCTCCAGATCCTTTGTGTCATGCTCGGTCAGCGTGTCAATGCCACACTGACTGGACATTATGTTCTTCCAGAACGTCTTTCGATCGTTCCCAAGACAACTGACAACTCCGATTCCAGAGATGAAGATCCGTTGCATCTGTGCGATCCAGTGTTCTGTCGAGGCTTTCCTGCCAGGATGACAGCGATGAGAGAAGAGGAAAGGAATGCGCGTACTACAGCAAACACGCCGTTGACTTCAACCGACAGGCTCGGTTGAGCCCACCGATTTGCTCTGAAACCTGCAAACGGGATTGCCGTTACAGCCGGCAGGATCGGACTTCCGTTGTCTGGCAATCGACCATGGACGATTTGACGAGGGGAGTTCCCGTGAAGGGCTTGAATGTCAAGGCTCAAAAATTCAGAACAGCCAGAGTTTTTCTTCGTTCTTTGCGGTACCACCGATTCCTCGGCATTCAGGCTCAAGGCGGATTTTCGGCACTTCTTCGCCAGCCGGAACAAGCGTCAGGTCGTGCCTGTTCGTTGGCCCGTGGAAACGGATGTTGATTTTTTGCCACACCGAACCAAAGTCGAGGTGCTAGGTTTGCCGCAGGGGCGGTGTTCTGCGCATGAGCGACGGCCACTGTCCCGCAATCGCCAACCTTCAATCTGCGTTAGCCATGCTCGACACTGACCGACTCAAAACCGACCTGCTCGCCCTGGGGCTTCTGGCCCTGGTGGTGTTCGTCGGCTTGAGTTTTCTCAGTTACGACCCGGCCGACCCCCCTTCCACCCTCGTCTTTCCAACACGGCAGGTCCCGACGAACATTTGCGGAGAATACGGTGCGGCCGTCGCTCATTATTCCCGCCAGTGGTTCGGCCTGGGGGTCTGGATGATCCTCGCGACCCTCGTTTCTTGGGACCTGAAGCTGTTTTCTCGCGAACAGGCTCGACGAACCATCCCGACGCTGACCGGTGTCACACTGCTCGTCGTCTCCTCCTGCGCGCTACTTCACCTGTTGTTGCCGAACGTTTCTTCTGGTTCCACGTACGGAAGCGGTGGTCAGATCGGCGCGATGCTTGGGATTCTGCTCGAGCAGAAGTTTTCCTCAGCCGGCATCCTGATTCTGGGGGCGAGTCTCTTCGCGGCCGGAATTCTGCTGACTCCAATTTCTGACATTCTGCAGCCCGCGATGAAAATGGCTGTGCTGCCTGCAATGGCCCTGAAATACTCCTCGTCACTTCTGGTACGCCGTCCGTCGGCGGTCAAAGTGCGCACGCCGAAAGTGAATCGTCCTGAGTCCCTGGATGCTGACGCTCCGGCAACTGTCCCATTCGCTGCACCAACCGCGGTGGCTGAAGATCCAGCAGAACCCGCTGCGATCACGACAGAAGTCGACGGTCGTTCGATCCGCATCAATCCACCAGCCACGCTGGCGATCCATAACCCGGACGGTATGACCGTTCCGGTGCCGGAGCGTCGAGGATTCTCGCTGCCTGATGTGAATCTGCTTGCGGAATCAGAAGAGTTTCCGTACGAGCAACTGGCGAAGAAGGCTCGGACTGCGGCTACGACGCTTGAGAAAGCGTTCGAAGAATTCGGCCTGAACGTCAAGGTCGCCGAAATTGATACGGGACCAGTGGTGACTCAGTTCGAACTGGAACTCGAGAAGGGACTGCGCCTCAATAAGATCACCGCACTGGAAGATGACCTCGCGATCGCTCTGCGAGTTCCATCGGTTCGCGTTGTCGCGCCGATTCCTGGCAAGAACACGGTTGGCGTTGAAGTACCAAATGACAAGCAGGTCATGGTGCGTCTGCGTGAACTGCTGCAAAGCACGCGAGCAGCGTCTGATGAATCACGCCTGCCATTGTTCCTGGGCAAGGATGTCAGTGGCCGTCCTCTGATTGTGGACATGGCCAAGATGCCTCACCTGCTGATCGCGGGTCGAACGGGTACCGGAAAGAGCGTGTGTCTGAATACGCTGATTCTGTCGCTTCTGATGACTCGCACTCCGGATGAAGTCCGGATGCTGATGATCGACCCGAAGATGGTCGAACTCAGTCCGTACAAACGCATTCCGCACCTCATGCACCCGGTTATCACCGACATGAAGAAGGCGGAGGCTGTGCTGGCCTGGTCGGTCGACAAAATGGAAGAGCGCTACGACCTTCTGGCACGGGTCGGTGTTCGTCATCTTGACAGCTACAACAAACTCGGCCGCGCGGAAGTTCTCGAACGACTGGGACTGTCCGAAGGCGATCCTGAAGCGGCTGATGTACCGGAGCGGATGCCCTTCATCGTCATCATTGCGGACGAAATGGCTGACCTGATGATGACGTCCGGCAAAGACGTCGAAGCACACATCATCCGACTGGCTCAGAAGTCGCGTGCGGTCGGGATTCACCTTGTTCTGGCCACTCAGAAGCCAACGGTGGACGTGATCACCGGATTGATCAAGTCGAACCTGCCCGCTCGAATTTCGTTCCAGGTGGCCAGCAAGATGGACAGCCGAGTCGTCCTGGACGAATGCGGCGCGGAGCGACTGCTGGGCAGCGGGGACATGCTGTACCTTGCTCCGTCGACCAGCCATCTGACGCGTGCTCAGGGCACCTACGTCAGCGATGACGAGATCAATGCGATCATTGACTTCTTTAGCGACGTGGAACCGGAATACAACGCGGAACTTCAGAAGCTGACTTCTCAAACCAGCATGGCCGCAAGCAACGGCAATGCCGAAGGCGGTTCGCGCCAGCATGATGAGTTGTACAACGATGCGGTCGAAGTCGTGATTCGCGAAGGCCGAGGCAGCGTGTCACTGCTGCAGCGAGCACTCGGAATCGGCTACGGTCGAGCTGCCCGCATGATCGACTACATGGCCGAAGACGGCATCGTCGGCGATTACAACGGCGCCCACGCGCGAGAAGTCATCTGCACGATGGACCAGTGGCACGCCATGAAACAGGAACGCTCCGACAACGACGACGAAGATTAAAAGCTCGTTGCCCCTGAGCCTGAGGCGCTAGCCGACCTCGCCCCAGTTTCTCGCTCATTCCATGCAAGACCGTGTGCCTGACGTCGCAAGAACGTAAATCGCATACCGAAGCGTTGACAGGATTCGCAGGTAAGTCAAATGCTCTGGAACCACCGTTTAGTCCAGCCAGTTTTCAATTCGTAATCCTGGAATGGTCTCAAAGTCCCGCAGGTTGGCGGTCAGCAAAGTGCAGCGGCGAGACACTGCGATGGCTGCAATCTTGAGATCCATGGAGCCGCCGCGAATCTTCTGAGACCGGAATTGACGAAACAAGGCAGCCGCGGCCTCGTCCAGCGGTAAGATGGTCCAGAAGCTGAAGAATTCAATGAGGCCCGATAGTTCGGAATAGGCAGGAATTTGTTTTTCCGGGTCGTTAAATCGATTGATCTCGGCTAACCACCCTCTTAACTGTTCTTCAAGCGAAATCGCGGTCGTTACGAAATCCTGGTCGACCGAATCGGCCATTCGCTCAGCCAGTTTTATGATCGACGGTCTCTCGCATACTTCAGCACTGTCAGATGATCGGTGTCCAGAATGATCATGCGGCGCCCGGCTCCCGATCCTGCCGGCGAATGCGTTCCCCCGCAACATCGATTTGCTTCATCACTGGGTGGTCATCGAACATGCCGAGACTCTTCCGCCAGTTTTGCGAGGATGAACTTGTAGGGCTTGAAACGGAAATCCTCTTCAACACATCCTGCATTTGCTGTTCGAGTGTTTGGATTCTCTGTTCCAGTGGTGTTTCAGACATTGACGCATTCCTCTCTCACTGCTGCAACCCCATTTTTGGTTTTACAGAGAAGGATACGATTTCCTGTGAATCGCCGAAAGTGAGATCTGCCCGCGAAGGAAGAAGAGCTTGCTTCCAACTGGGGTAACAAGTCGAGTGCTCGGTGAGAGTAATGATGGAGCACTCGTCATTCCTGTGCAGGCGGAAACGCAGCTTTTTGCGCTCCCGCCTGCACGGGACTGACTGACGGCTCAACAAAAACCCGGTTTGACAAACCAACTAACCAATCTTGACGGCCATGATCAACATGCCGATGACAATTGCGGCGCAGACGACTGCCACAACAACCGCAACGATTCGCGCTCCAGTCGGATTGGAAGCCCCGGAGAACGCCAGAGCATTCCGTCCTGCCGGCTCATAAAGAAAAAAACTATCCGGCATGAAGGGAAGCGCTGCTCCGTGCACAAGAAAGAAGCTGGCAGCGGCAACCGAGAATATCGGCATCAAAAGCAAGGGGGTGACTCGTGGAGCAAACAATCCGGCAATGCCTGTGACAACTCCAGCGATTGCAGAAACGTACAGACTGGCAATCGTGACTTTGCGCCAACGGTCCGCGTAAACGGTGTCTTTCACTCCACACGCGGCATAGAGCTCACGCTCAAGATGAAACAATGATTCTTTGAGCAAGGGGAAAAGTCGTCGCATGACCCAGCGACTGACTTCTTTGGGAGGACTATTCGCTTCTCGTTTGGCTTTATTGGCCATCCAGAATGCCGTGATTGGTACGGCGGCACCGGTCACAAACGCAGCGTCTTTCTTCTCCTGGATCAAGTCAATTCGATGTTCCTTCAGAAACTCGATCGTCTGGTCATTGACCGTCCCCGAAACCTCCAGCGAAATCCAGAGTTCATGCGAGTTGCCGCCGAAATCACTCACCGACACCATCAATTCAGCAGACTGAAATGTCTTCCTGTCGCCTCGAAGATATTTCTCAATCGAAAGTCGAACTTCTTCCAATGCCGCGTCGCCGCCAAAGCTGTGAAAGTCGTCAACGGCCTCGGACTTCACCGAAATGGCCTCCGATCTGCCAGGCCTCTGCGAAGCTTTCTTTCGTGGAGCCGGCGGCCGTTCCGAATTCGCGGCGGGCGCAGCGGGGGCCTTCGCTGAAGGAGCCTTTGCCGGTTCCGGCTCGACAGGCACAGTCGGCTTCGGGATCTGGAAAGTTCCTCCACACGCTTTGCAGCGAGCAGTTTTTCCCGCAAGCGCTTCGGACAAACGATAGGTTTGTCCACAATCGCATTGGCATTCGATGGTACTCAATGGTGTCCTGCAATCTATTCGATTCGTGTTCTATCCGGCGCAAAAAAAGGTGACTTGCGAACTTCGACACTCGCTTGTCGTAAGGGGACTCTAGCGTGAATCCCACGATGGTCCAACTGAACCACACGTACAGATCTGTGGAGTTCCAAGAGCCAAAACAAATGGCGCACTAAACTCAAAGTGTTGATGTGACAAACCACTCGCTCGGGAGCCTGATTCACCGGACGGGGCAAGCCCGTCGGGGTCTGATGCTGACGCATTACTCTTCTCGCTCTACTGGCTTCTGGCTGTGAACCTTTCGCTCCGATGGGGCGAGCCCATCGGGGGCTGATCAAGGATTGTGACGAAAAGGATTCACAGGAGACTGATGTTGCCCTGATCACCGGTAGCGGCTCTCGTTACGTTCTTCCGTCCTCTTCGCATCGTGGGGTTGTTGAGATTGCACTTCTTCGGTACTTTTCCCGGCAAATCCGCGTGGAATGCGGGTGTTTGTAGAACGAGGGAACGGGTGCTTCTGTGCGACATTTTGACTTTTGTCGAGCAATGACGGCGCTGTGCGAGGACATCTGTCGTCGCCATCCCGAATTTCAGCACGTGGAAATGAATCGCGTGCCGGTCACTTTCGCGCAGACTCGATCGCCGGTCGAATGGGGCATTCAGGCGCGTCTTACCCCGCTGCGATTTGAGGGTGGTTCGAAAGTTGAACGTCGCAAAGGACGATTGTGGACGGTTCAAAAAGTGATTCACGGTGGTCAGGAAGCTCTGTACCTGCTGACCTTCTTTCTGCCGCGGTTTCTGAACCTGTCGTTCGATGAGAAGATGGTTACGGTCTTTCACGAACTCTATCACATCAGCCCGGAGTTCAACGGGGACATTCGGCGGTTCGGCGGTGCGTGCTACGTTCACACGGGCAGCCAGAAGAACTACGATCGCCAGATGGGCGTGTTCGCTCAGCAGTATCTTCGAATGAATGTGCCGTCCGAGCTGTATCAGTTCCTCAAGTTGGATTTCAGTGAGCTTCAGCATCAGTGCGGATCGGTCGTCGGACTTCGAATCGCTATTCCTCGACTCATCCCGCTGGATAAAGTTGCCTAACGCAGGGCCGAGATTTCGGAGCCATCATGGAGTTTGATCCTGCGACGCTTGCGACGCCCGTGCTGTATCAGCATCTGATTCGAACCATCATGCCTCGGCCCATCGCGTGGGTGTCGACGGTGTCGAACCGTGGCCAGACCAACCTTGCTCCGTTTAGTTTCTTCACCGGAATTGGATCAAAGCCAGCGAGCCTTCTTTTCTGTCCGGTCAACAAACGTGATGGCTCCCCAAAACATACGCTGCGGAACATCCTGGAAACGCGCGAGTTCGTTGTTGGCGTTGTCCCTTTCTCGCTGGTGGAGTCGATGAATCTGACGTCGGCGGAAGTGCCTCCGGAAGAATCCGAATTCGAACTTGCGGGTCTGAAGACGGCTCCTTCTGTTCGCATTCGTCCGCCCAGGGTCGAAGCGTCACCCGTGAGCTTTGAATGTGAACTCATGCAGCACATTCCAGTGGGCGAAGGTCCCGGTGGCGGCAACATTGTTGTCGGTCGCATCGTCCATTTTTGTATTCAGGATTCGGTGCTGAACAGCGATGGGTATGCCGAACCAAACCTGCTGGATCTTGTCGGTCGCCTTGGTGGATCATCGTACTGCCGAGTCGCTCCGACGTTCGAAGTGGAACGTCCGACCGTGCGTCGAACACCAGGCTGAGCGGTGAGAAACCATGGACATTGTTTACGCCAATGAACCTGAGCTGACAGTGGACGAATTCATCGACGTCCTGCGACGCTCGGCACTCGCCGAGCGACGTCCAGTCGATCAGATCGAACGCATCGGCCGCATGCTGAAAGGGGCCGACGTGATCATTACGGCCCGCTGCAATGGACTGCTTGTCGGTGTCAGTCGAGCGATCACGGACTTTGCCTATTGCACGTACTTGTCTGATCTGGCCGTGGATGAGCAGTTTCAGAAGCAGGGAATTGGCAAGCGACTGATCGATGAGACTCACGCAGCCGCCGGACATGAGACTCGTCTAATCCTTCTCGCCGCGCCCAAAGCACGATCGTACTATCCACACATCGGCATGGAACAACATGATTCGTGCTGGATGCGATAAGGGGCTGGACAAACTGAGCCGCAAGGCGCTAGCCGCGGGTGTCTTTCATTGGCACGTCTGGCAGTGATCCGCGGTTACCGCTTTGCGGGTCACTCAGGCGAGCCTCATCCCTCACTGACGTTTCGGGTTGTGATGAGTCAGCAAGGGAGCCGCCCGCAAATCGCCGAGCCACGAGACTTACTCGGACTTCTTGTTAACCGGCCATGGTTCCACATTCGCTCGAGCAGCATACTTGTCGTACATCGCGGTGAGTTTGTTGACGATGTCCGGATGAGCATCCGCAAGGTTCATCGCTTCCACTCGATCCTTGCTGATGTCATAGAGTTCCCAGGGTTTGCCATGTTTGGCGACAAGCTTCCATTGGCCAGCTCGGACGGCTCTGTTTCCTTCGTGCTCCCAATAAATGGCTTCTCGCTGGAGCTGCTTCCCTTCAAACACAGGAACCAGGCTACGGCCTTCGAGCGGAATCGGATTCTTCGAAACATCAGCGCTGGCGAGTTCGACGCAGGTCGCTGCGATATCAATCAAGTGACCAGGCTCCGTGCGCAGTTCTCCTTTCGCCGTGATCCCTGCCGGCCAGTGAGCAATCAGAGGTGTGCTGATGCCGCCTTCATGAACCCAGTGTTTGTATTCACGAAATGGAGTGTTGGAGACGTTGGCCCAGTTTGGTCCATACGCCACATATGTGTCTTCGGGACCGGGCATCACATTTCTGCCCATTCGAACAGGATAGCCATCGCGAGTTTGCGCAGGCGTGCTTCCGGCCGCGGCGAAATCCTGAGGCTTCATCAAAGGAAGCGTCGGTGCGGAGGGACGAGCGATGTCCGGATGCTGCTTGTTGCCCGTTCGCCCCACAGTTTCGGCACAGCCTCCGTTATCCTGCAGATACAGAATCAGCGTGTCGTGAAGCTCACCACTGGCTTCAAGTTCCTTCACGATCTTTCCAATGTTCTGATCCATGCGATCCACCATGGCCGCATAGACTTCCATGCCAGCGGATTCCCAGTTCTTGTCTTTGATCTTCTCCCATTCCTGCGGACCAGGGCTCATTGGCTGGCTGGGATCGATGAGCCCAAGACCTGCCGTCTTCTGGAAGCGAGCCTTTCGAATTGCGTCGAAGCCAGCATCGTATTTTCCTTCATACTTCGCGATGTCCTCGGGCAGTGCATGCATCGGCCAGTGGGCTGCCGTGAAGGCCACATAAAGGAAGAATGGCTCATCCGCCTTCTGAGCATGATGCTCGGCCAGAAACTGAACAGCGTGATCGCCAATCGCATCGGTGTAATAGTAAGTCTCCGGCTGATACTGCTCATCTGAGTAAGCCGAGATCATTGTGTTGTCACGAACCAGCGACGATGGATCATAGAAGCTGCCAGCTCCGTGAATCGTGCCGTAAAACTTCTCGAATCCGCGCTGCAGAGGCCAGTTGTGCTTCGGACCATCGGCAGCCGTGTGAAGCGTCACATGCCATTTTCCAACGCCGTAACTGTGATACCCGGCCGGAGTCAACATCTCTGCGATCGTACGACATTCCGCATTCAGATTTCCTCGGTAGCCCGGCTTCTTATGATCTTCCATCATGTGACCGATGCCGGCCTGGTGAGGATACAAGCCCGTCAGAAGGCTCGCGCGAGTTGGGCAGCATCGAGCCGTATTGTAGAACTGAGTAAATCGCAGACCGGAAGCAGCGAGTGCGTCAAGATTCGGAGTCTGGATCTCGCCTCCATAACAGCCGATGTCCGAGAACCCCATGTCGTCGCTGAGGATTACAACGATGTTCGGTCGACTTCCGGAAGGTCTGTCCGACGCTCCCTGGATGACGGAACAGGCAGTAAGGTGGAAAGTGAGAAGACTCAGGAAACAGCTCAGCAGGCGCATGGCGTGGGCTCGCAAGTGGCAGGCAAACGGGTCTATGGGATCGATTTCTCGAGGTGCAGATTTCGGAGGGTCGCAACTGACCTGTGGACTGTCAAATCCGGGGAGGAAGGAAGAATTGCGATCGACTGGGAATCTTGTCACACTGGCAGCCCCGCGAATTTCCCACCGATGTGCCGTCCACCCGCCCCGCCCTGACCGGAGCCACCCATGCTTTCTTTATGGGATTACAACTCTCGAGTTGGCCGCCGTACGTTTCTTCAGGCGGGCCATCTGGCGCTGGGTGGATTGGGGCTTGGGAATCTTCTGGCGGCGAATGCAGCAGGCTCTTTGGCCAGTCAGTCGGTCCTGAAAGACCGTGCAGTCATCTTTCTGTTTTTGCATGGTGGTCCCAGTCAGACGGAGACGTTCGACCCCAAGATGACCGCCCCGGTCGGCATCCAAAGCGCGAACGGCGAAATCCAGACTCGCACACTGGGGATCACGTTTGGATCTGCATTTCCGAAGCTTGCCGGCCTGACGGACAAGCTGTCGATCGTTCGATCCTTCGTCACCGGCGACGGCAATCACGACATCAAACCGATCGTCTGTCGCGACACGCTGAACGCGAATCTCGGGTCGTTGTATGCCCGCGTAGCAGGCACCAATCGCCCGGGTTCGGGATTCCCAACCAACGTGGCTCTGTTTCCCCAGTCCGTTATCCCGACAGCTCAGCCGGCAGTGAAGAACTTTGGTGACTTCACGTCCGCCGGAAAGCTGGGAAATGGTTTTCGTCCGTTTGTTCCTGGCGCTGAAGGAGAAGCGCAGGACAACATGAAGCTTCATCTGGACCGCGCTCGGCTGGACGACCGCCGTCTCCTTTTGCAGAAGCTCGACACGATTCGACGCAACGCAGAACAGGGAGGACTGCTCACGGGTCTTGACCGAGTGCAGCAGCAGGCGTTTGAAACGATCATCGGCGGCGCGGCGTCTGCGTTCGACCTGACCAAAGAGGATGCTCAAACGATTCAGCGGTACGACACATTTCCGCTTCTGACCCCGGACGCGATCAGTCGTCGCTGGAACAACCACCAGAACTACGTCGACAATGTTCAGAGTCTTGGCAAGCTGCTGTTGCTTGCACGGCGTCTTTGCGAGGCGGGATGTGGGTTTGTCACGGTAACGACCAACTTCGTCTGGGACATGCATGCTGACGTGAACAACGCGGGTGTCGAAGAGGGCATGCGTTACATGGGTGCGCCGCTGGATCATGCCTTGTCTGCATTCATTGAAGATCTCTGGGAGCGAGGGCTTCAGGACAAGATCCTGCTGGTTGCCTGCGGCGAGATGGGACGCACTCCTCGCATCAACGCAAACGGCGGACGTGATCACTGGGGCGGTCTGGCTCCTTTGCTGCTGACCGGAGGCGGATTGCAAATGGGCCAGGTCATTGGCGAATCAACGCGCGATGCCGGCGAACCTGCAAGCTCGCCTCAGCGCATTCCGAATCTGGTGGCAACGATCCTGCACAGTCTGTTCGATGTCGGACAGTTGCGACTGGTCCCGAATGCTCCGCGAGAACTTACGCAGCAATTGTCGGCAGCGGAGCCGATTCCGGGACTGCTGAAGTCGTGAGGAGGCTTTTTACTTAGTGAGCCGCAAAGCGCTAGCTGCGGGTGAATGGACTAAGAACACGTGGAAAACACCCGCGGCTAGCGCCTCGCGGCTCAGTTTGCGACGAATTCAGAAGA
>JAEUII010000415.1 GCA_016795145.1 Planctomycetaceae bacterium | reverse complement strand
TTTCTGCTGCGGACCACGGCTCAGATCCCAGTAACCGTTGAGTCCGCCGTGCACGCCGTGTTCAAAATCTTTCATTTGCGGGCCATGACATTGGCCGCACAGAGTCATAACGTCGGTGAATTCGACTCGATGTCCGTCGGCAAGCTGCAGTGAGTCATAGTCGGCCGCATTGTGGCATGAGAGACAACTGACGGTTCCATGTGAGAATTTCATTCCACTGTGAAATTCATCAAGAGATTGTGAAGTCTTGTTTTGAAGATTGGGAGAACGTGTTGAATGACACGTTGAACAGGCGACTGTCACTGCCTCACCATGAAGATCTTTGAGATTCGTAGCGACTCGCGGCGGTCCTGCTGGCTTGCGAATGGTGACCGAAAACGTCTTTTGAGCCTCGCCCCTACTTGAACGGACCGCTGACGTTGCGACTTGGCTCGCTGAAGGATCAGCCGGTGGATCATTCGGCGTCGGTTCGGACGCCACAGCACCGTCTGCCACAACGGACGACGCTCGAAGTTGCACCGCTACGGCGGCTCCTGCCAGCATTGCCAGCAACATCACCGAAATAATCACGCCACGCGACCCCGCCATTATGCATCAACGCCTGTTAAGACCGAGTTAATCTTTGTGAAGTCGCAATCTCGCGAACGCTTCTTCCGGAGGAGATCTGATATGTTGACTTCAGCAAAAGCCTCCTCGACACGCCTTGCGGCTTCATCCAGCAGCTTGTGAAGAGGACATAGTTTTTTGTGTCCGGGTATCCCAAGAGGACAACTCTTGAGTCTAGGTATGGAATCGACCGCCAGCACAACACGCAGCGAACTCAATTCGTCCGGCGACACACGCAGGCGATATCCACCACCCGGCCCACGACGCGACTCAACAATCTCTGCCACATCCAGCAAGTTCAGCACTTTCAGGAGGTATTCGTGCGGCACGAGAGTCGCATCGGAAATCTCCGATCGACAAACATACTTACCCGGCTGACTGGCCAGGTAGACAACCGCGCGAAGTGCATATGTCGCTGTTGACGAAATCATGGGCGCAAATGTAGACTTCTTTGTCTGGAATTGCAAGATGAGTCCGCAATCAGGATTCTAGTGGCAGTCATTCCTGACTAAAGATGAGTTCTCATGATCGCAAGCCTTGTTGTCACTCTTGACTGTGCCGTCGCTGGTTCTTCCGGCGTTGCGAAGCAGATTGCGCAGATACCGGGAGTGCAGCTCTGTGAAGGCGAATCGTTCTCGCATCGGATACCCATTCTGATTGATTCGACCGATCCCGATTCGCTGGAAGAGACGACTCGCAGATTGCAGTCCATTGTTGGTGTCGCGTTTGTGGATGTTGTTTTTGTTCATTTTGAAGACGAGCCCTGCGATAACGTTGTGGCTCCGATTGGAAAGACGACTGGTCAATGAGTCGTAAACCTGACACTCAGGACGGTGTTGTTCAGCGTCGAGAATTTATCAAGGCTTCCGCAATGGCTGCCGCGGCGGCCATCGCTGGAGGAGCCAGCTTTGCGTTGCCGATCCTTGCTGATGAGCCAGCAACGGGGGTTGACTGGCAGAAGGCCCCATGTCGCTTCTGCGGCACGGGATGCCATGTGCAGGTCGGCGTCCAGCAAGGCAAAGTTGTCGCCATTGCCGGCGACCGCAATGCTGACGTGAACAAGGGCTTGCTGTGCGTCAAAGGCTATCACGTCGGCGCAGCTCTTTATGGCAAAGATCGGTTGACCAAACCTCTGCTGCGCGACGGAGACAGTTATCGGGAAATTTCCTGGCAGGAAGCCATCCGGATCATTGCGGATCGAATTCAGGCAGCCCCGGAGAGATTCGCCTTCTACGGTTCCGGCCAGTGGACGATTCCCGAAGGCTATGCGGCCCAGAAGTTCATGAAAGGCGGGCTGTCAAATAATCACATCGACCCCAACGCTCGGCTTTGCATGGCTTCAGCGGTTACAGGATTTCTGGCAACGTATGGCGTTGATGAGCCCGCAGGCTGTTATGACGACCTGGACGCATGTGATGTGC
>JAEUII010000414.1 GCA_016795145.1 Planctomycetaceae bacterium | reverse complement strand
TGGCCCCATGTCAATCCGGCTCCGTAGAACAACGCAATCGCGCCGGTGGACACGGCAAGCAGCAAAACAAGTTGTTTCTGATCGCCTTCTCCCTTCAGAGCTGGCCAAAGTGCTCGAAGCATCAAGACCAACCAGAGCAGCAGTCCAACCATCAAGCCGATCTGCCAGACTCTTCCCAGATCGACATATTCGTATCCCTGATGACCGAGGTAGAAAGACACCTCGTCCGTCAGGTAATTCTTGACACTCAACCATTCACCAGCCAATGAACCCACAACAACCACGAGCAGGGCGATGAAAAGAACATTGACTCCGAGTCGCTGTCCTGTCGGTTCACGATTGCTCACAAGCGGACCAATAAACAATCCTGCGGCCAGCCACGCAGTCGCAATCCAGAAAAGTCCGATTTGAATATGCCACGTGCGAGCGACACTGTAGGGCAACCATTTTGAAAGCGGGATGCCGTAAAAACCGTCCCCTTCGACACCATAATGAGCCGTGACAATCCCCAGCCCCATTTGGGCAAGAATCAATGCTGCTACGGTCCAGAAGTACTTCACGGTCGCTCGCTGAGACGGCGTTGCCTCCCAGCTTTGCAGAGGGTCTTCGGCAGGCACTTCCATGGCCTCGCCGTCTTCGCGTCGCGATGCATACCACCAGCCCATGGCCGAGATTCCGGCCAGCAGCATGATGATGCTGACGCCCGTCCAGACGACCGATTCCCCAGTTGGAACATTTCCCACCAGAGGTTCATGTGGCCAATTCTGGGTGTAGCTGACGGTCAAGCCGGGTCGATTGGTGACTGTGGCCCATGCCGACCACGAGAAGAACGCACTGAGTTGACGCGCTCGTTCTTCACTTGAGACTGTTTGAGCGGGAATAGCATAGTCCACAACGCCCTTCAGAAACACGTCCTGATAGTGCGCTGCAATGGACCTGTACGCGGCGGCTCTCACAGGATCCACAGTGATTGTACGAGTTGTTGTGTCGAAGGTGTTTGTTCGAAGCAGATCCTTCAATCGACCTGTCAATTGCGACTGACGTTCCGAACTCAAGCTGGCAAAGTCGTTGTTGAATTCGACTTCTGCCCATTGATTCAGAATGAACATGGCTTCGCGATGGAGATAATCGGCAGACCAGTCCGGAGCCACATAGCTGCCGTGTCCCCAGATGGAGCCAACCTGCATACCACCGAGCGTTTGCCAGACATTCTGACCCTTCTCAATGTCGCCAGGACCAATCACTTCTTCGCCGGAAGTTGTGACAACCCGATCCGGAATTGGTGGCATCTCATCGTATATTCGAGTCCCGACCCACCCGAGCACGAGAAATGAAACAAACATCACGAGGGTAAACGCAATCCAGAGACGTCGCATTGATTGGGTGACTTTCGACTGTTGGAACAAGATTCATTGGGGGAGTATCGACGTGAGGATGGCTGTCCCGGCGGATGGTAGATGCACGAACAGGTCTAAATCTTCCAGTAGTCCGGAAGGTCAAGCTTTGTTTGAAGCAGGATTTCTCGAATGGCTCGACGATCGTCTTGTGAGAGATGGGAGTACTTTTCAGAAACGTCTGTTCCGGAAACTACGTCCCACAGTTTCTGAAGCACGCAGTCTTTTGCTGCCGTCGGCAACTGCTCAAATGCTTCGGAATAGATCAGGTAGCTGCACGGGTACTTCAGCATTCGCGTCGACATATCCATGTCTCGGAGAGAGCGTCCCTGATCGTCCTTGGGGCCTGGTGTGGCAAATTGCTCTGCGTAACCTGATGTCCCTTTGAGCGGCTCAGTCAGCTTTGCCTCATTGACGAACAACAAAGCCTCGACAAGACGTTCACTCACACTTTGAATTCGGCGAACTGTGCTTTCCAGCAACTCACCTTCGGGCTTGTCCAGCATCTTGCGCATCAACTCGTCGTAAGCGAGAGCCTGACGAGTTTCAAAGCTGGCTTTTGTGAGGCGATTGTGGACCAGAGCCTGATGCTCCAGAACCATGAGTGCCACAATGTCGCTATGGGCAGAGAGATAGCGATCGGGATTGATACGGAACTTCAGGTCGGTGACATTCTGACCTTCCGAGTTGTCGACCGGCTCTTCAACATCACGACCACGAATCACAAGATTACCCAAGTGCTTCTGAGCACCATGAGTGCCTGTCACGTACCAGCCACCCCAGCGATCCTTCACAGGTGTTGTGTGATCGACTGTGCGACTGCCCGCTGAAAGAAGAGGTTGACCTCCCGCATCGACATACAGGGAACGAATGATATGACCGGGCACGCCTTCCATCCGGGATGAACTGTGACACACGAGGCAACTTTCGGTCTGACGCTGGATAGCGGGCTGATCGGGAGAGTGTTGATCAACCGAATAGAAGACCGTTCCAAGTTTGGGATCAACGGCTGAGATCTCAAGTACATCGCCGGATTGGCAAAAGCCCACGTAGACATCGTCATTGAAATAGATGGCGCGAGGAGTTCGCGGCGAAATGCGTCGCATCTGGAGGCTTGTTTTTGAGAACACAAGCGTCTGCGATTCAACGGGGACTTCGAGGGCCTTGAGCAAGTCAGGCAGGTACCCAAATTCGGGAGTTTTCTGGAGCGTTCTTTGTCCTGACTCGATCGCGGCTTTCAATTCTTCGACACGATTTCCTGGCGTGGATATACTGTAAAGAATGGGTTCTTTTTCGAACTCATCAACCGCCTGAAAAGCGACAGCGGAGGTGCTGTTCATCAGCAACAATATCAATGTGGGAAGAGAAAAAATCGGGGGTATTTTGCAGGGCCGCATGACATGCTCCTGGTCAGGATGAATGTGCCTGAAATTCGTTCGAGTCTGGGGAGGTTGACACCAGCCGGATCACCGCTTAGTTAACTCCACTAATCTCCTGGCGAGGTCCAAAGAACTCGAAGTGGATCCGTGATTCGTCAACGTGCCAGTCTTTCAGGGCTCGGTAAACTCCCGTCATGAAAGGCTTGGGACCGCAGAAGTAGAACTGCGCTTCGTTGGTCGGCAGAATCGTCTGAAGGAATTCAAGATCAACGCGGCCGATGCTGTCACAGCGTCCTGTGCTCAGGTCGTCGGCCAGTGGAGCGTCGTACCGAAAATGTGTCTGGATCGCAGGACGTTGACTTGCCGCCTCCCGCACTTCTCCAGCCAACGCATGCAGTCGGCTGTTCTGAGATGCATGAACGAAGTAGACGGGAGATGTCGAATCTTTCGCCAGAGCTTTCAGCATGCTCAGGAGCGGAGTCACTCCGATGCCACCTGCCAACATTACAATGGGCTTACCATCGGCAGATGAGGTATCGAGCGTGAATTCTCCACACGGCGGGCCGATGGAAAGTTCGTCACCTTTTTGCACCTGATCGTGAAGCAGATTGGAGATCAATCCGGCAGGCGCGTCGAGAGTTGGGGCCGCTTCACGCTTGACGCTGATTCGATAGTGAGGCAGGCCTGGTCGATCCGACAAACTGTAATTGCGAGGAGATGTTGGTGTCGTCGGGTGCGGAAGATTGACGGTGATGTATTGCCCAGGCTTGAAGTCACGCAGAGCCTTTCCATCCGAAGGCTTCAGGTAGAAAGATGTCACATGTTCACATTCGACAACTCTTTGTTCGACGCGGAACTTGCGATAGCCATTCCACCCGCCCGACGCGGATGCTTGTTCCTGATAGATCTCAGATTCGCGACCGATGCAGACCTCAGCCAGAAAACCATACGCTTCTGCCCAGGCGGCGATCACTTCGTCGGTTGCGGCATCCCCCAGCACATCACGAATCGCCACCAGGAGGTGCTTCCCGACAATCGGGTATTGTTCGCGTTGAATTCCCAGCGAGCAGTGTTTCTGAGCAATCAACTCGACGGCCGGTCCAAGCGCTCCCAAGTTGTCAATGTTGGCCGCATACGCACAGATTGCCCCGGCTAGAGCCTTCTGCTGGCCCCCGGAATGCTGATGTGCCTGATTGAAGAAGGCCTTTACCTCGGGATTTCCGACAAACATCAATGAATAGAAGCGTCGAGTGATAGCTTCTGCGTGCTGCGCAACTGCAGGAGCAGTGGCCTTTACAATCTGAATGGTGTTTTCGCTGAGCATATGGACAATTCCGATCGTTTCAGGAGCAATATTTGCCGCATTGGTGAGGCGACAAATCAGTTGAGAATACGAGGAGATGGTTGTGTGTCTCTTTAATTCGACTTTACCGTTTCAATTCTACATGTCAATGTGTAGAATTGAAATATTCCAAATCTGAGGGGATCACATGCTTTCGAAAACTGCCGAATACGCACTGCGAACCGTCGCTTGTCTGGCCGGAGAAGCTGGCCGATCAGAGCCGGCGGATTCGTTGTGTGAGCAGACAAAGGTACCGCGGCGTTATTTGCACAAAGTGCTTCAGGACCTCGTACATGCTCAGTTGGTGCACTCACGGTCCGGACCAGGGGGCGGCTATTCGCTTTCTCGTTCCCCTGATGACATCACCATTCTGGACGTTGTTAACGCGGTGGCACCCTTGGAGCGAATTCGACACTGTCCGCTGGGTCTTCCGTCGCACACGAGTCTCTGTCCGCTTCATCAACAACTTGACCAGGCCTACGCTGCTACGGAGACGGCGTTTGCCAGCGTTACGATCGGACAAGTGCTGCGTTCTGAAAGCCGAATAGTTCCGCTATGCGACGTCAGTCGTGATTGAATGGCCTGAGCAAATGTCGTCATCCTTCATGTTTCTGTTCTCAAAGAATCAACCGAAACTTGACTGCCAAACCTTCCGCCCTTTGTCTCCCAGCTCACCCACCCGGAGAACACTGATGAAAAAACTTGTTCGCCTGTTTGACACTACTCCTTCTGAATTGCTGTCAGCATCCGTATGCCTGGCATTTCTGACGCTGGCGATTTCCTGGTCGTTTGGGGCCGACGAGAAGCCGAGTGACAAGAAGTTCGACGAGACAGCAAAGGCAGACACCGTTGAGAAGCCCAAAGATGCTCACGAGGGGTCACGTATCCCACTTGCGGTTGCTCGTGATCGAGCCCTGTTAATGCATCAGATTTACACAACCACACTGGAGGTCATGCATGACCGGTATTTCCATGCGGATCGATCCGTCGTCCCCGCTCGGGCGATGGAAGATGTCTTCGAGAATCTGGAACGCGAAACAGGCTCAAAGGCCAATTGGATTTCTGTCAATTTGAAAGCCATGAGCATCAACCACGATCCGTCGACGGAATTCGAAAAGCTGGCAGCGCGGGAACTCGGCAAGGGTGAACCGGCCTATGAAGCAGTTGACAACGGCATCTATCGTCGAGCCACGCCGATTCCACTGCACGGTGGATGCGTGAGCTGTCACTCAGGCTTCAATCCCAAGCCTTCAAAGACCCCAAAAATTGCAGGCCTGGTGATCAGCATTCCAGTGAACGACAAAGCTCCAGGGCAGCCGTGATACGGATTGCTGGATCCTGCGAGCTGACGGTTTCAAGCGTCTGTCTTTGACTATCTCGGTGAATTCATTTTCGGGGGCCAGCATGCTGCGCCGTTCTTTGTTTATCAACCTGGTGTTTTGCTTCCTTGCGATCGTGGCGATCACGGGCTTCAGATCTCTGATGTATGCAGACGAGCCAACCGTTCCACCAACAGGGTCGAAGAACTCGAACTCTGATGCCTGCCTCACCGTTGTGGAGGCTCGCCGTCAGGCGAAGACGTTGCATACGACGATTCACTCGACACTGCGAGTGATGCATGATCGTTACTACCGTGAAGACGAAGGGCTTCCGATTCCAGCCGCCGCCATGGGCGAAATTCTTCGCGATGTCGAGGGTGCAGAGGGCGTGATTTTGCGATGGCTGGTCGTCGAAGGGCAAGCAATGAATACCGACAATGTAGCCCGAGACGAATTCGAAAAAGAGGCCGTGGTCGCCCTGAAGTCTGGCAAGCCGTCTCATGAACAGTCGACCGCAAGCCAGTATCGACGGGCTGCACCGATTACGCTCAACAATCACTGCCTGAAATGCCATATGCCCGATCGCAAAAGCACCAAAGATCGCCGAGCTGGGCTTGTTGTGATTATCCCGTTAGAACCCAAACGCATTCAGGCTGAATGATCATGAAATCGGAGAAAGAGCAAGGTGCATGAAGTCATGAACTGCAGTTGCATTCATGCAATTTCGGTCTTGTGAGCCTCGGCAGCGAAAACGGTGGTAATCAGCTTCAGCAGGACGGTCAAAAGCAGAAACCCAAAGGCCCAAATCCCTGCGGTGACTTTCCATTCCGTCAGACTCGGGGTGTACTCCACGATCTCATGCAATGTTGATGGAATAAACCCCGGAATGATCAAACCCATGCCTTTTTCGATCCAGATGCCGACAATGCACAGGATGCAGGCAGCAATTCGCGTATTGCTGCGTTCGAGCGCGTCAGGCATGAAGAACAGGCCCGTGCCGATGAGGTTGCAGGCGATGGCCGTCCAGATCCACGGCACGAGTCCGTAGTGCCCGTGGCTTCCAAAGAAGAGATATTTCGCGGACTCCCCGTGGGCTCCGCCCGTGTAAAACAGTGTAAACAATTCACTGGCCAGCATCACAAGGTTGATCGTCATGGCGACGCGAATGATCTGAATCAACGTCCGTGCGGGCTTCGGTGGTGCCGCAAATCCGGTCGTGATGCGGAGAATTCGCATGACAAGGATGATAAAGGCGGGGCCGCTGACGAACGCAGAGGCCAGAAATCGCGGGGCCAGCAGTGCCGTATTCCAGAATGGACGGCCACCGAGACCGCAGTAGAGAAACGCTGTCACCGTATGAATGCTGATGGCCCAGATGATCGAAAGGAACACAAACGGGACATACCACTTTGGGTTGGGCTTTCGACCAAGATATCGCATGTAGAGCAAGTAACCGACGATGTGCAGATTGATCACGAGATAGCCGTTCAGCACAATCACGTCCCAGGTGAGCATTGACACCGGCCAGTTGACGCGACCAATGACCGGCATCAAGTGCCAGAATCTATCCGGGCGTCCCAGATCCACCAGAACGCTGAGCGTACACATGACGATGGCAGCGATGGCGACGGCTTCGCCGATGATCACCACTTTGTGCATGTCTTCATCATCGTAAAGGTAGGCGGGGATGACCATCATGACGCCACCGGCCGCAAGTCCGACTCCGAACGTAAAGTTCGCGATATAGAGTCCCCAACTGACGTGGTCGGTCATATTGGTGACAATCATGCCCCGCGCAACCTGATGAGCCCACGCGTTCGCTCCGACCAAGGCGATGGCCGTCAGGACGATCATCCAGACGTAGAATCCAAGACCCCCGTTGGTTGCCTGCCCCAGTCCCCACCACAGGAAACCGGGATAGCTGCGAACCGCATGCTTCAGTGCTGCGACGTTTCTCTTTTTCCTCGCGTTGGCGGTCATGAATTCTGGAACCAGTTGAAGGGAATACCGGGCGTTTCTGAAAAACAGCGTGTGCCGTCCAAGGCTAATCGAAGAAGTAGAAGAAGCTCGGCTTCGTCCCTAGTTCCTCTTTCAGCACAAAGACTCGTTTGTTCTTTAGGACATAGTTGATCGCAGAGTCCGGGTCATTCAGATCACCGAAGACACGTGCGCCGGTTGGGCAGGCTTCCTGGCAGGCTGGAGCACGACCTTCGCGTGTTCGATGCAGACAGAAGTGACACTTCTCCATCGCCCCCTGAGGACGAATGCGATTGGACAGATATCCCTGATTCGGATTCACTTCTTCCGGCGGAATCTCAGGCAGTTCCCAATTGAATCGACGGGCGTGGTACGGACAGGCGGCTTCACAGTAGCGACAACCGATACACCAGTTGTAATCAACGACAACGATGCCGTCATCTTCTTTCCAGGTCGCCTCAATCGGACAGGCTGACACGCAGGGAGGATTGTCACACTGCTGACACTGCACCGGTAAGTAGAACTTGTCGTCCTGCGGAACCGTGTGATCGTACGTTGTCGATCCGTTCTCCATGTCCATAGAGCCTTTAGTCATCTCCAGCACGCGGATGTATGACTGATCAACTCCTCGATGATGATTGTTTTCTTTGTTACAGGCCTCCATGCACTTGCCGTTGCCATTACACTTGCTGACGTTAATGGCATACGCAAAACGGACACCGGGAATTGGTTTTGAATCTGTGATCGTTACGTCTGCACCGAAACGTTCTTTTGTTTCGGCTTCAAGACGTGCGAAGACTTTCTTCTTATCCTCGTCAGTAAGCTCCTTGTAGTGCTGCTGCAGGAATTCATCGACGGAGACGTTTTCCGGAATCACCATCAGCGGCGACAGAGCTTCGCCAAATGCGGCGAGCCCCAGCGCAGCTCCGGCTGTTTTCAGGAGCGTGCGACGAGTCGAAGGCTGGTCGAGAATCGGAAGCAAAGGCTTGAGATGTTCGCCGTCGTGCGGTTCTTGCGGGAAAGAGTTGTCAGTGGTCAATGTTCTGACCTCGACTGTTCGAGAAATCGGTCTTTGGGTTTGAATGTGGGCTGCATCTTCGGGAACTGCGGTGTATGAGGATTGTGGCAATCCACACAGTTGTTTTTCTGCTGCGGACCACGGCTCAGATCCCAGTAGCCGTTGAGCCCCCCGTGGGCGCCGTGTTCAAAATCTTTCATTTGCGGGCCATGACATTGGCCGCACAGAGTCATAACGTCCGTGAATTCGACTCGATGTCCGTCGGCAAGCTGGAGTGAGTCATAGTCGGCCGCATTGTGGCACGAGAGACAACTGACAGTTCCATGTGAGAACTTCATTCCACTGTGAAACTCATCAAGGGACTGTGGTGTCTTGTTTTGAAGATTGGGAGAACGTGTCGAATGACATGTTGAACAAGCCACTGTCACGGCCTCACCATGAACATCCTTGAGATTCGTGGCGACTCGCGGTGGCCCAGCAGGCTTGCGAATGGTGACAGGAAACGTTTCCGGCGGCACAAAACTATTCGAACGGACCGCTGACGATTTCTCCTCGTTCGCTGAAGATTCACCCCGCAATGCTTCGAGTGTAGAACCACCGTCTGCCGCATCGGACGCCCCCCGGAGCTGAATCGTTGCCGTGACTCCTGCAAGGATTGCCAGCATCATCACCAAAGAAATCCAATGTCGGGACCCATCCATTATTTGAAGACGCCTGTTAAGACCGAGTTAATTTTCGCCAAGTCCAGGTTTTGCGAATTTTTGTTACCGAGCAGATCCGAAATCCTGATTCCGGCAAAGGCTTCTTCCACGCGCCCTGCCATTTCATCCAGGAAATTTTGTAGCGGACATAGCTGCTTGTGCCCGAGTACTCCGAGAGAACACGCTTTAGTTCTCGGAATGGGATCCACTGCGCGCACTACCTGCAATGTGCACAACTCGTTGGGCGCGAGACTTAGGCGGTAGCCACCACCGGGGCCTCGACGCGACTCAACAATCTGTGCAACATCCAGCAGATTAAGTACCTTCAGAAGGTATTCGTGCGGCACAAAAGTAGCCTCGGAGATCTCCGATCGACAAACATACCTGTCCGGCTGACTGGCCAGGTAGACCACCGCGCGAAGTGCATATGTCGCTGTTGACGAAATCATGATGGGAAATGTAGACTCACGCATCTGGAATTGCAAGATGAATCGAGGATTTCGGTTGTGGTCACATTTCCAAAAGACGAGCCTTCATGATCGCAAGCTTGGTTGTCACACTCGACCCTGCTGTCGCCAGTGTTTCTGGCGCGGTAAATCAGATTGCAAGAATTTCCGGAGTGCAGCTTTGTGAAGGCGAGTCGTTCTCACACCGAATTCCCATTCTGATTGATTCGGCCGATCCCGATTCGCTTGAAGAGACGACTCGCAGATTGCAGTCCATTGTTGGTGTCGCGTTTGTAGATGTTGTTTTCGTTCATTTTGAAGACGAGCCCTGCGATAACGTTGTGGCTCCGATTGGAAAGACGACTAATCAATGAGTCGTAAACCTGACACTCAGGACGGTGCTGTACAGCGTCGAGAGTTTATCAAGGCTTCCGCAATGGCTGCTGCGGCGGCCATCGCCGGAGGAACCAGCTTTGCGTTGCCGATCCTTGCCGATGAGCCAGCAATGGGGGTTGACTGGCAGAAGGCCCCATGTCGCTTCTGCGGCACGGGATGCCATGTGCAGGTCGGCGTCCAGCAAGGCAAAATTGTCGCCATTGCCGGCGACCGCAATGCTGACGTGAACAAGGGCTTGCTGTGCGTCAAAGGCTACCATGTTGGTGCAGCTCTTTATGGCAAAGATCGGTTGACCAAACCGCTGCTGCGCGATGGAGACAGCTATCGAGAAATCTCGTGGCAGGAAGCTATCGGGATTATTGCGGATCGAATTCAGGCAGCCCCGGAGAGATTCGCCTTCTATGGTTCCGGCCAGTGGACGATTCCCGAAGGCTATGCGGCCCAGAAGCTCATGAAAGGCGGGCTGTCAAATAATCACATCGACCCCAACGCTCGGCTTTGCATGGCTTCAGCGGTTACAGGATTTCTGGCAACGTATGGCGTTGATGAGCCCGCAGGCTGTTATGACGACCTGGACGCATGTGATGTGC
>JAEUII010000395.1 GCA_016795145.1 Planctomycetaceae bacterium | reverse complement strand
TGGTCAATTTCATTGACGCTCATTCCTTTCGCCATCTGCGCATGGTTCGTTGCTGGAATATCCGCCCGACATTGGGTTGATGGCCGAATGAACCGATCCATCGCCGTGCGAAACGCGGCCTGCCTGCTGGTTCCTCTTCTGGGCTTCACACTCGCAGGATGGCTCCAGTGGCGATACGAACCAAGGATCCTGATGTATTCGATGCTGAATGATCCCAGAGTGAAAGCGGTACTTCCGCATCTGCCACAGGGCACTCTGTTTCAATCCAGAACTGAACAGCCCACCCCGGAAGACTCACATTGCTGGACACAGCTGAACGAGCGGTTGGAACGGATTCGCAATCACTTTAGTCGCGGCTCGGAAACGCCACTTTCGGCATTCCTTGATACTACGACAAGTGTAACGCCGGAAGATTACGCTTTGATCCTTGAGCCGTTCAACGACCTGCTGGATCTCGATGCTTCTGGATGGCCACTGTTGCCGCGATCATTCTGTGCTCCATGGTCCAGGATGTACCACCTTGTCGTCATTCGTGCGCTGATCGAAGATTCGAAAATCGCTGAAAAGCAGCATGAGTATTCACGTGCGGCAGATCGGCTGATTCTTGCGTGCCGGCTTTCGCAATGGATGGCTCAGCAGACATCCAGCTGGGATCGATGGGCTGCGTGTCTTGTCGCGGAACAGAATGCCCTTCTGCAATTGCAGATCCTTGTGAATACACACCCATCCAGGTTTGATCTTCCCGCCCTGGCAGCTCGCCTGAATCACACGGCCACGGGTCCGTGGGCACTGCCTGCCACTGATCCGTCGCAGATGCTCTCCAATCGAACGCAGTTTGCCATTCTGTATCAACAGGCCGTTCAGGATCCAATGTCCTTTCAGCAGTTTGAATCTGAGTTTGCGAACTCGGGTTTTCACGGACCGGCAGAGATAACCTCACTCCATAAGCGGTCGACTGAGATGGGCATCGGCGAGCTCGGTCGCAACGTCGACATTCTCAGATACTCCGAAATCGTCACAACACTTGGCTATCCAGCCGCTGCATCACAGGACACGATGGCAGGATTTCACGACTTTCTCGGGGAACATCTCGGAGCTCTCGCGAGATACAACCAACAGCCGACGTTATGGGATACGTATCGAGACACGACTGGCGATAATCTCTACCAGAGTGGTGTATCCATCCGCAACGACACCATCGCGATGGAGCGCGCAACGACGCTGGTGATCCTTCTGCAGCAACATCGCAAGGTTCACGGAACGCTGCCGCAATCGCTGCTGGAACTCGAGGGATTGAGTCGCAATGATCTTCGGCTGCTGCTTTCCGATCCCTACACAGCCGGCGGCTCGTTCGGTTACCTTGTCAGCGGTGTCCGAACTCAGATCAGGGTTGACGAAGATTCCTTTTCGGGACACTTAACGGCAGAACAGCAGCCTTTACTGTTCACATCGGCGTCCATCAGCCGTCTGGACCAGACCGATTCCAGGCAACAGGCCTCTCTAAACTTCAACGTCGACATTCCGAAGGATTTCGTCGTCTTTCTGACACGGCCGAATCAGCAGGTGTTGAGCTACAACAGCCTTCCCTACTTCATACCCAATGATGAGCAATGAAAACGGGCAACCGTGCTCGACTCAGATTATGGGCTGCTCTTCCCTGCACGTTCAATGTGTTCAGAACTGACAACGCAGTCCCGCTCATCGAACAGGTTGATGTAAAACGTGGTGGCATCGGCTGGAATGGCGACTGTAACCCGGCCAGCATTCCCGTCAACTTCTGCAGGAATAGAAAGCCATTCGCGATCCTGCCAACGGCCGGTTGCTTTCGTGTAACACAGTTCCGCTTTAGGAACGCTGACCGTTGTTTCAAAACTCACGACCAGTTGATCGCCATCGAGCTTCTGACTCGTGATTCGAGGAAGTGGTTTGCCACCTTTCAGAAGAGAATCCGCAAACACGCGAATCTCTTCCGGATTTTCTCCCGCAGATCCGTGGCCGTGCGGCATCCGAATGCGAAGACAAAGCGTTCGATCAGATTTTGGTAACTGACTCGACTTCTTCCATGAGTCCAACGGATAGGCAAAGTCATTCGTGCCGTTGACCCATAGAACCGGCATCGTCGCGTGGGGCAGGTACACGGAGGGATCCCACTGGTCGAGCCACAGTTTCGCTTTCTCCGGTCCCAGCTTTTCGAAAGCCGGAAGCCACGCAGAGTTCTCACCAAGAAATCCACAGCCATAAACCGGCACGGCAAATTTGTAGCGCTGGTCCACGCCGGCAACGATGGAGGTCAGATAACCGCCCCACGAAATTCCCGTCACGCCAGTTCGTTCTGCATCGACCTCAGGAAACGAACGAATCAGCGAATGTGCCAGTCCGGCGCCCACGACGGCGTGATAAGTCCATTGATCGGTGATCGCATCGTCAAGCTGAGAGAAGCTCGTGTCCCAGCCTGGAGGTCCGCCATGTTCATGCCGCTGCCAATTGCCATAAGTTCCAACGGGAACACAGCCACACGTATCAATGGCGATTGCCGCATATCCACGAGCATTCCAGACCTTGACCCATCGATCAAAGGCTGTGCCTCCGCCTCCATGAATCAGAACCATCGCCGGAACTTTGCCGTTCGCAGCTTCTGGCGGAACACCATACCAGGCAAAGATTCGAGTTGGCTTGCCCTTCCACTCAGGCCCGGCGATGAACATCGACCTGACGCCTTCGGCACTGATCCCTTCAGCAGGAAATGTCTCCGGGACCGCCTGAAAGGACTCGGCAGAGATTTGACGTTTCGGCACTTCACCTGCTCGACCGTCCTGAGCACCAACGCGATGCGATGCGGCAAGAACCAGGGTAAACGCCAATCCGATGACAGCACTTCGCATAGGGAGACTCATTGAAGGAAGGTGGAAGTCGGGCAGGAGCAGACTACGACAGTCATCGTTCGAGGAAGCCGGTGCCAAATTTCATGATCGCAGGCGAGTGACTTGCCGGAAGGCATTCTCTAAAGTCCCTCCGGTTTGATTTCTTTTCATTTGGTTCATCAGCAAACTCATCAGGGTCTCTTTTGTATGCTTGATCGCACTGCCTACTACATCAAGGAACACGTCGGCTTTCTGAAGCTGTCTGACACTTACGATATTCTGGATCCGGAAACTCAGCAACAGATCGGTATCGCCAAGGAGAAGCCATCGACTCTGGTGATCATCCTGAGATTCCTGATCAACAAAAAGCTGCTTCCGACTCAGGTGTTTGTTTACGAGGGTTCAGATCCTGAGAATCAGGCGAATCTGCTGTTCTCCATTCGTCGCGGCGTGGGCTTTCTGCGAACACGCGTCGACATTCTGGACGAAAACGGTCAGGTCGTTGGCTTCCTGAAAACAAAGCTGATCTCACTGGGCGGTGCGTTCACAGTTTATGACGCCGGCGGCGCCGAGGTCGCAACGGTGAAAGGCGACTGGAAGGGACGCAACTTCCGTTTCCTCGACACGAACCAGAATGAAATCGGCAAGATTGCACAGCAATGGGCTGGCTTTGCGAAGGAGATGTTCACGTCAGCGGACAAGTACATCATTTCGCTGAACGAAACGCCGACCCCAGGCAAAGCCATCCTGCTGCTTGCCGCAGGACTCGCCGTCGACACGGTGCTTAAGGAAACGGGCGAGTAAGCATCATCACACTTTGGATGCGGCCCATCTGCATAGAGCGGAACGGCGCGAGCCGTCCGGTGTTGATCCATAAGCTCAGGCATTACACCAGAGGTCTTTCGACCTTCCGCTACTCCAGCGAAAATCCGGGCAGCGACGTCATGCAGGTCTTCAGCCGCGCGAGTGCGCGGATGTAGCGATCGCTGGCGGCCTGCTCGGAAATTCCCAGCACCTGTGCCGCTTCTCGATTCGTCAGCTGTTCAAAGTGCCGCAGAGCAAGGACCTCACGGTCAATGTCCTTCATTCCGGAGAGTGCTTCGCTCAGTTTCTGCGACATCTCTTCACGAACGGCCGCTTCACTCGGCGTCGTCAGGTGATCCATCAGATGAAACGACAGCGATGTTGAAGTCGACGACGATGACCAACCCTGATCAATGGAGAATTCGTTGCCAGCGTTCCGCTTCTGAGTTCCCAGGTGGCGGCGATGAACGTCCACAAGCGTCTGACAGGTGATTAGTCGAAACCAGACGAAGATGGATCGAGACGCATCGACGAGGAAATGATCAATTCGCTGAACAGCCGACAGCCAGGCTTCCTGAAGAATATCGTCCGCGTCGACTCGACCATGCAGCCGTGGATCCATTCGAAACGTAATCAGGCGCCACAGTCTGTCGCGATGCTGTGAGAACAACTCGGCCAGGGCGTTCTGGTCCCCTTTGGCAACCCGAGTAATCAGCTCTGTATCGGCCGGACTATTCGCCACTGTCAGTGAATCCTCTTCAATGGCTGAAC
>JAEUII010000308.1 GCA_016795145.1 Planctomycetaceae bacterium | reverse complement strand
CTGAGTCGGCTCTGCGGCGGTCTTATCCCTGTTCTTCCGCTTTGGGAACAGCGTCCACCAGCGTCGAGCGATCTCTTCGTCGGTCCAGCCTTTCACAACATCTGGCCGAGTTCTTAAGACCAGGTGCAGGTGGTTGCTCATCACCGCAAAGCCCAGGATTTCTATCCCGAACACACCGGCCAGGAATTCGAGCCGCTGGCGAATCCACTCTTTGCGATGCGAAAAGTCTCTTTGAGTTCGTCTGTCTTTGCCGCAGAGGTGCGTCCTGCGGACGCAGCGGCTGATGGCATGGAAGACCTGAATTTCCCCGTCGGCAACGATCTCTTTGCGGTTCACGCGTGGCATGGTGCGGCTCCTGTTGTGGTGGTCGAGGTGAAAAACGAACAATAAAAAGACTGGATTCCTTTGTAAAGGTGCATGGCACCGGGATGAATGGCATTTGTAAAGGTGCATGGCACCGGGATGAATGGCACCGGGATGAAAACCCGGAATCCCGGGTTACTGCTCTTCGCGGCGATACTCGATCGGTGTGACGCCGGTCATCAAACGGAAGGCACGGCTGAAGGCGCTTTGGTCGGAGTAGCCGCAACGGTGAGCGATCTCAGCAACTGTGCTGTCCGATTCGAGCAAAAGACGTGACGCTGCGGTGATGCGGATCTTGGCGATCAGCTGCAGGGGGGTGAGACCAAAGAGTTTTTTTGTCAATCGCGACAGACGGGCAGAGGACAACCGCGCGCGGCTTGCCAGCACCGTCGTCGAAAACTCGGCGGACAAATCCTGCTCAAAGTCAGAGAGCGCTGTGGCAAGTGCCGCAGGAATTTCCTTAGGATCCACCGGGGCTCGAACATCGCGTGAAAAGCCAATGATGCCTATCAGTGTTCCATCAGCACTACGCAGAGGCAGTTTCGACGTGAGGCACCAAACAGGCTGTCGCGGTCGAATCCACTGTAGTTCCAGTGCATTAATGAGTGGCTTTCCGGTCTTTAGAACTTTGCGATCCTGCTCGGCAGGAATCCTGCCAAAATCGCCGGGGCAAATATCACTGGGCCGCTTTCCAAGGGCTTCAGAAGGCTTCTTAAGACCATGCCGCGAAAGCAGTGATTCGTTGACGGCAACATAGCGACCCTGGCAATCTTTGACGAAAAACGCCACGTCTGGAGTCAGATCGAAAAGCGATGCCAGTGCTCGAAGGTCGATACTTCGAAGCTCCTCCGGAACCACGAATCGAGGCGATGTTGTGCGCGATTTCATACTTCTGCGTTCTTCCAGCTCAAGACGATCGCACTTTACTCGTGATACAACTATCCGCACGACAAGGATGTCAGGAGATCATGCATTGCCGGTTGTTGACCACCATTATGCCAGTGTATTCTGGTTGGCGAAAATCGTCAGTTGCCTTAGATCCAGAAAATGCCACGACATGCGGAGCTTTGCCTGAGCACCGCTCTTTTGACTTTGAATATGCTTATCACGCGTACAATTCAGCTGTCGCCGCAGGCCCTGAATATTCTGGACGCCATTGCCTCCGAACTGGAACTGCATGACCTCTCCGAGGCAGTCGAGTACTGCATCCTAAAACAAAAGCTGGACGAGAAGGAACTGGCTCACGCCTTACTAGCCAGACTTTCTTCCGGTTCTCTGCGACCTGTCGATGACGAGAATTCATGAGATTCCAGCGAGGAGTCTGGAGAAATCGAGTGTTCTCTGACGGCCACTGATTCGCAGGATGATGCACCGCACATGTGCCGCCATATGCAAAACGCTGTGGTGACACAGGCCAGTAACATAAGCCAGTGACAGAGTCTGGACAAAGAAAACAATCGGCGAAAATCAGGATGACAACACCTGCCAAACGACTAAAACGCATCGTCGCGAAGCTGGTGTTCGTGATCACGCGACACTGATATGCATCGATGCAATTCGCTGTATCGCTCCTCAAGTCTGGTCTACCAAAATGAATGATTCAGCCAGCAAGACTCATGCAGCGTTTGATTTCCCTCTCTCAGGCTGGGCTGGAAAGTGCGTAATACTCCAGGCGGTGTCGACTCTGTATATGGTCGGAGTGATCTGGTTCGTACAAGTCGTTCATTACCCCATGTTCGCGATGGTTGGACCAGAGCAGTTCGCAAAGTGGGAACAACGAAATGTCGTTCTCACCACGTGGGTTGTCGGCCCCGGGATGCTTGTCGAAGCCATCACGACACTGGGGCTCTTCTTTATTCCTCGGCAGTTCGTATCCCGCAAGGTTGCGGCCAAAGGAGCAATCCTTCTGGGTGTCATCTGGCTATCGACGCATTTCCTGCAGGTCCCGTGTCACGACAAACTGGCGACAGGATTTGATCCAGAAGCTCATCAATCTCTGGTGCAGTCCAACTGGTTGCGAACGGTCGCCTGGTCGATGCGGGGACTTCTGGTGATTGGCTTATTGAGCCAGGCATTTGCACTGCGCGATTATCGCGAACCGAAGTAGAACAGCAGCATCGCAAGTGCAACACGGTCAATTTCCGGCGGCAGGCCGGCAAGGTGCGGCATCAGTTCTGTCGCTGCGGCAATTGCAACCGCAAGCAGCACTATGATCGCCTTCAGGTCGCCCCATCGAGACGAGGGTCGCTTCCCTGTCTTGCTTGTGAACCAACTTGTAACTCCGCGAACAATCGAACCCAGGACGTATGCGGCGACGATCAACAGGAGTGTCAGCGCTCGTGGCTCCCAGATTCGTCCCTGCTGATACAGCCAAAACCCAAGTCCACCAAACGCTGCGAGAATCAGGATACGAATACTGTGTTTCGGCAGATACAGAGGATGAGATTCCCGATCGAGCAGTCCGTCATCCAGCAGTCGTTTGACGACGTCCGGGGGCAGAGCAACAAAACGACGTGACGTATAATAGTGGGCCAGAGCAATCAGCAGTGTTTCCGTCCACAGCTCATCCAGCGTCGTTCCACGAACGACGGAATTGATGACGACGCCTATCACCATCATTGTCAGCAGTGCTCGAACACTACCTGTCGGCAGACCCAGGGGTGGCCAGTTTTTCGGGGAGCCATCTGGTTCCAGTGACATGAAAATCCTTTCGAGTCCGGCGCGTGATCGGCCAATTCGCCGCTTGAACGGCACTTGAGAATCTGACAGCAATACTCACCAAAACGCAACACATCCCAACACGGATCACGAAATCTCAACACCTCGGCGATGCAGCTTCTTGATGAGTTTTGCGACCAGTGCGGTCCATCCGGTCTGATGGCTTGCTCCCAGCCCTCGACCTGTTTCGCCATGGAAGTACTCGTGAAACAGAAGCAGTTCCTTCCATGCCGGATCATCGCGATAGCGATCGTCTTCGCCGTGACACGGACGATGACCATTTTTATCCGGAAGGAACAAACTAATCTGCCTGCGCATGAGTTCCTCGGCAACCTGCCCAAGGGTCATCATGACTCCCGAGCCAGTTGGGCATTCCACTTTGAAGCCTTCGCCGTAGAACTCATCGTATCGTTCAAGCGCTTCGATGAGCAGGTAGTTCATGGGGAACCAGACGGGACCTCGCCAGTTACTGTTTCCACCAAACATGGAAGAATCAGAATCTCCCGGAACATAGCTGACTCGATGCTCCTGACCGTTCACATTCAGAACAAACGGCTGCTGGTCATGAATGCGAGACAGCGAACGAATGCCGTACGGAGACAGGAATTCATTTTCGTCCAGCAGATACTTCAGCATTCGTTCCATGCGTTCGCGAGTCGGAATGGCAAGCAATCTCAGACCGCGAGCTGGCCGGCTCTCGTCTGCTTCCTTGGAAACCTGCATGAATGTGATGTTGCGAATCCGATCCGATCGATGTTCGATGAACCACTCCATGCGCCGACGGAAGCCAGGCAGTTTCTGAAGAACGACATCACTCAGAATCGTTGCAGTAAACAGCGGAATGATGCCGACAAGCGATCGAACTCGCAGAGGAATATGCTGACCATTGTTGTACAGATGATCGTAGTAGAAGCCATCCTGTTCATCCCAGAGTCCAACGTCGCTAATCGAGTTCATTGCATCCGCAATCTCGATGTAGTGTTCGAAGAACTTTGATGCCATGTCCGCGTAGGCCGGATTCTCGCTCGCCAGCTCCAGCGCCATGGTAAGCATTCGAGCGCAATAGAAGCCCATCCAGGCGGTGCCATCTGCCTGATGAAGGTGCCCGCCAGTTGGAAGTGGCTTGGACCGATCGAAGACTCCGATGTTATCGAGTCCCAGGAAGCCACCGCTGAAAACGTGCTTGCCCAGCAGGTCTTTTCGATTCACCCACCAGGTAAAATTCACGAGCAGCTTCTGAAATGTTCGAGCAAGAAACAGGCGATCGCGCCGTCCCGGTGGACCTGTGTTCTTGTAGACTCGCCAGCACGCCCACGCATGGACAGGCGGATTCACATCGCTGAAATTCCATTCGTACGCAGGAATCTGACCGTTCGGATGCATGTACCATTCCCGAAGGAACAGAATCAGCTGGTCCCGCGCGAACTTGCTGTCCACATCGGCCATCGCCACCATGTGAAATGCCAGGTCCCAGGCCGCGTACCAGGGATATTCCCACTTGTCCGGCATCGAAATAATGTCGCGATTGAACAAGTGCGGCCAGTCGCTGTTTCGAATCTGTCTCCGAGACGGCGGCACCGGCGGCATACCTGGATCGCCATTCAGCCACTCCTCGACCACATACTGATAGAACTGCTTCGTCCAGAGAAGACCGCCATACGACTGACGAAGAATGGGCTTCAGATGATCCGGCAGTGATTCAGGAATCTTCCCTTTATAGAAGGCATCCGCTTCTACTTTTCGACGTTCAAAACTGCGTTGAAACGTCTCACCAAAGATGTGCTGCGGACGCTGATGAAAATTGAACAGACGCAAATGCAGAGTGGCTGATTCACCTGACCGGAGAGTGACTCTGTAATGAGCAGCAGCCTTGGTCCCAAATCCCGCCGAGTTAATCACTTCGCTGCGGCGACCGATGATGTGTTCGTGAAACGCGTCTTTGTAGTAGCGCCCGGCCAGCGAAGCGTCGGGCAGGTACTTCGGGTTGGATTCGTTTTCCGTAAAGAGCCAGTTCGGATTCTTGCCGTCGGTTCCCAGGTCAGCGGCCAGTACAAAGCGGCCGAGTGTCTGGTGTTCGGCATGAATGAGATTGTGTTCATCACGGTAAAGGCGAGGCTTGTAGCCGCTTCCTTCGCTCGTCTTTCCCCACGTCCAGGTGTTGCGAAACCAGAGTGTCGGCAACACGTGAATCGACGCCAGGGCCGGGCCACGGTTGATGACGGTGATGCGGATCAACACGTCATCTGGCGTTTCCTTCGCATACTCTGTGAAGACATCGAAGTAGCGATTGCGATCGAACACGCCTGTATCCACAAGCTCCAGTTCAGGCAGTGATCTGCTTCGATGCTGGTTTTCTTCGATCAGCTTTGAATACGGATATTCCATCTGAGGATACTTGTAGAGCATCTTCAGATAGGAGTGTGTCGGCGTTGAATCGAGATAGTAATACTCTTCTTTGACGTCTTCGCCGTGATTGCCTTCGTGACCG
>JAEUII010000290.1 GCA_016795145.1 Planctomycetaceae bacterium | reverse complement strand
GGAATTCCGCTTTTTCCTTGTTGCCACCCTTTTGGTAGATGCGGCCAAGGAAATAATGAGCAGACTTGAAGGCGTCCGGGCGGTCAGAAAAACTCAGACCTTCCAGGGCCTTTTCGAACTGGCGGCGAGCAAGGTCGATCTTGCCTTCGGCAGCGAAGCACTCACCCAGCAGGACCAGGGAATCGACTTTCAGATTCGGATTGGACGAAGCCTGCTGCAGGAGCGGAATGGCCTTGCCAAACTGCTTGACGCTGCGTGAAGCCAGACGCGACCCGAGTTCGAACTTTCGCTTCAGGTCCGTCGGATTGTTTTCCACACCGAGTGTGAAGAACTCGATTTCCTTGTTGATGACGTCCTGACGGAGAGCATTCGCCTTTTCGACCAGACGTTCTTTTCCTGGATTCGCTCGTGCTCTGACAGCCGCTTCGGCCGCATCTTCACGCAGCATCATCAGCTGGATTTCCAGAACCAGCTCCTTGATGTCAACCGCATTGGGTGACAGCTCAAGAGCCTTGTTCAGCTGATCCTGTGCCTTACCGAATTCCCTCGCTCCCTTATAGACATCTGCCAGCTTCAAATAGAGTCCGACGTTCTGCGGGTCTTTTCGGATCGCGTGAACCAGATCAGCTTCAGCAGACTCCCCAGGAGCATCCGCGGACTTCTGCTGACCCTTGCGAGCCTTGCGGTCTTCTTCGTAAGCGTTGGCTGGCGCTGCCGGCTGTTCGACTTTGACATCGCGCGTCGATTTCGCATCCTGGACCTTCTGTGTGTCCAGAACCTGCATCGCATCGCACCTGCCCATCATCGAGCGGGCTTCGCCGTCTGTTGGTACCAGCTTGTAGATGCGTTCAAAGCAGGCTCGAGCAGGCTTGTAATCGCCTCGTTCAAACAGGACGGCACCCAGCTTGCGGTTGTAGTCGACGTTGTTGCGATCTAGTTCGACCGCTCGCTCCAGTGCATAGCGAGCAACCGGTCCGTTATCCAGATGTTCCGCCGCTTCGCCAAGGTCAAAGTACAGCTGAGCATCCCAGGGGTTAACTGCCAGTCCTTCTTCCGCTGCCGCTTCAACGCTCTTCCAGTCCTTCTTCAGTCGACCGGTTTTGATACGGCTCTTCACGCCCATCAGACGCATGCCGGCCATCTTCGCGCCGGAGCCGTTGTCGTTGTACGACTTGCGAATGCACCCATGGCGTGACTGTCGGTACAGGACGTTGTCTGGAACAAGTTTGGAACAAGTCAGAAAGCACTCGATCGCATAGTCCCAGTTCTTGTGATTCATGGCTTCCGTACCCTTACGGAAGGAATCGGATGCTGCTTTTTCCTGGGGAGTCGGACTCATAACTCGTTTATCCGGTGTCGGTGTTGCGATCGGCAGGCTTGTTGGTGACGTCGTCATGGCGTTACGCTTTCAGGGAATCTAGCAGAAAATTCGGAGTGCTCCACAAAGATCACCCTTGCGGTGGAATTTGTTTTTGAATGTGCAAGTCCGTCGGCGCGGTATGTGCCGATGAGGCAGGGGCGCCAGAAACACCGACTTCGGGTCCCATGGGTAGTAACGAGGTTCCGGGCGACCCTCCGTCACAAAGTCTCCGTTTGCCTCGACTTAGTGGTGGCGCAGGTTGCCTGATCTGCGACCGGAGTCCGTCGATGGTTCGTCAGAAAGGGGTGTCATGACAGTTTCAGAATGCCGACGACTGATGGTCATCAATGTCGTCGGGCTGACAATGGACATGCTCGGAGACAACACTCCGAACCTTCGTCGCCTGTCGCAGGATGGCTTTGCTCGTCCGATGCAGACCGTTCTGCCCGCGGTCACGTGCACCGTTCAGGCTTCAATGCTGACGGGATTAATGCCCAGTCAGCATGGAATCGTTGCGAATGGCTGGTACTTCCGGGAACTTGCGGAGGTCATGTTCTGGAAGCAATCAAATTCACTGATCCAGGGGCCGAAAGTCTACGAGACGGCGAAGGGACGCTGGCCTTCACACACCACCGCCAAGATGTTCTGGTGGTACAACATGTATGCGGATGTGGCCTGGTCCGTCACGCCTCGCCCTTCTTATCCGGCCGATGGTCGCAAGATTCCCGACACGTACAGTGAGCCGGCTGAGCTGCGTGATCAACTTCAGGCAAAGCTCGGGCGGTTTCCATTGTTCAATTTCTGGGGACCCACGGCGGATATTCGCAGTACTCAGTGGATTGCCGATGCCAGCGTTGATGTCTTTCGGACGCAGAAGCCGTCCCTGATGCTCGTGTACCTTCCGCACCTTGACTACAACCTCCAGCGACTTGGCCCGAATGATCCGGCGATTGCTGAGGACATCCGGCTGGTCGACCGCGAAGCCGGAAAGCTCATTGACGTTGCGCGAGCGGAACGTGCGGAAGTCGTTGTTCTGTCCGAGTACGGCATCACGGAAGTTCGCCAGCCGATTCACATCAATCGAATCCTGCGCGAAGCGGGATATCTTCGAGTCCGTCGTGAACCGCTTGGCTGGGAAACTCTGGACGCCGGAGCATCGCGAGCGTTCGCTGTGTCCGATCACCAGGTGGCTCATGTGTACGTGAAGAATGCCGCGGACATCGCCACCGTGAAGGCGCTGCTGGAACGAGTTCCGGGAATCGAACGTGTGCTCGATGCAGATGGTCTCAGGACCGTCGGCCTGGACCATGAACGCAGCGGGGAACTGGTGTGTGTGAGTAGTTCCGAAGCCTGGTTTACTTACTACTTCTGGCTGGACGATGCGCTTGCACCAGATTATTCCCGGACCGTGGATATTCATCGGAAACCGGGTTACGACCCGGCGGAACTGCTGATCAATCCCGACATCAAATGGCCGAAGCTTCGAGTCGCCTCCCGGCTGGCTCGGAAGATCCTGGGGTTCCGATATTACATGGATGTGATTGGTTTGAAGGCGGAGGTTGTTCGGGGGAGCCACGGGAGATTGCCGGATGCCGGGCGGCTGGAGAAAGATGGTCCCGTGCTTTTGTGCAGCAAACGAGCGGTCGAGAGGGACAATTTGCGGGCTCCGGACGTCCGAAATCTGCTGCTAGCCCTGCAATTTGGGGGTTGACGCTGGAGGATGGGCGAGGTTCCGGCAAGAATTCCGGGAGGAATGCCGCGGAGCGCGGTACGTTAGATTCAATGCGCCGTGTTCACAGGGGGTGAATGCGAGCTGCAGAGTGACCATAGTGTGGCTGAGTTCGGCCAAGGCCGAGCGACTGTCCGATTCAGGAATTTGTCCTGAATCCTACGAAGGATCCAAACAATGGCTGGGAAACCAGACCCGAAAAAGCCCGATCCCAAAGACGCAAAGAAGGGTGCGGAGGGACAGGAACAGGTCGATGTTGAGCAGGTGCTGTTTCAGGGACCTCTGTTCGGGCGTGAAGCCAATCTGAAGGCCAATGCCAAGCTGGTTCAGGCCGCGCTGGTTCCGGTCAAGCAGATGATCTCCGACGCGCTGGCTCGGCGGTCGCACACGATCATCATGGAGCCTCGCGAAGGCCGCCTTTCGGTTCGTTACGTGATCGACGGGATTCCTTACCCGGCTGCTGCAGTCCCTGGGCAAAAGGGGATTGCAATGGTCCAGATGACCAAGCTGCTGGCTGGGCTGGATCCCAATGACCGCAAGTCGATTCAAACGGGTGGTATCAAGGCCGAGTTTGAAAAGATCCCGTACCATCTGATGATTGAATCTGTACCAGCCGGTGGCGGTGCAGAGAAACTCCGCATCAAGGTCGAAAACAAAAAGGTCGTACGTCAGAAGCCATCCGAAGTTGGATTCCCGGATCATCTGAAGAACAAGATCCGCAACTTCACGTCGGAACGAAGTGGCGTCGTTCTGGTCTGCGGTCCTCCGGATTCCGGAGTCACGACGCTGACGGTAATCACTCTGCACTGCGTCGACCCCTACCTCTATCAGGTCTACAACCTTGCGGATTTGCAGGGGCGTGAACTGATCAACGTGACGGACTTCAAGCCGGAGCCTGGTCATGACATGGAAATCACCTTCGATCGAATTCTGCGTCGTGAAGCCGACGTGCTGTTCCTGAATCCTCTGAAGTCACCTCAGGATGCTCAGACGATTTTCCAGTACGCAGATCGCCTGTCGTTCATCATGGAGATTCCTGCGAACACTCCGTTCGAAGCACTGCAGAAAGTGATCGAATGGGTTGGCATCGACGAAACACTCAAAGGTCTTCGCGCGATTGTGACTCAGAAGCTGATTCGCAAGCTGTGTGATGACTGCAAGCAGGCGTTCCGTCCGAACCCGATTCTGTTGAAGAAGCTGGGACTGCCGCCGGAAACAACGGTGCTGTATCGTGCTCCCGCGCCTCCGCCGCCGGATGATCCGAAGGCCATGACCATTGAAGAACTCTGCAAGGACTGTGCGGGAGTTCCTTATCATGGTCGAGTCGCTGCGTTTGAAATGTTTGAGATGACGGACCAGATGAAGGAAGTTCTGGCCTCCGGCGTTTCTCAGGAAGCCGTTCGTAAACAGATGGCAGCTGAGGGGCAGACGACGCTCCAGAAGGATGCGATCCGACTGGTCGCGGAAGGCAAGACATCGCTCGAAGAAATTCAGCGAGTCTTCAATCCAAATCCGGCCAAGAAAAAGCCAACGAGTGCTCAGCCTCGCCCTCCGGGAGCGAAGTAGCTCGTAGTTGTTGGGAAGCAATCGACAGCGAGCCGCGAGGCTCATTTGAATCATGGGGTGTCATCGCTCCTGGTGTGGTTTCGTTGAAGAAGGAAAGTTGTTCAGGCATGCGAATTCGTGGTTTGCTGAGTGTCATGCTGGCGTTGGCGACATCCTGCGGTCTTCGGGCTGATGATGTTCCGGGGCTGGCTAAGTCGAAGCCGGCGGAAGGTCCCGCAGTGGCGTTGGGTGATTCGTGGATGGTGCCGTACGAGACGACGATTCCGGGAACGGACGTGACGTTTCGAATGATTCCGGTTCCGGGTGGTGAATACACGATGGGCTCGCCGGACAATGAACCTGGCCGCAATAAGGACGAAGGTCCTCAGCGCAAGGTCAAGGTCGCACCGTTCTGGATGGGCGAATGCGAAGTGACGTGGTCCGAGTACAAGGTTTACATG
>JAEUII010000275.1 GCA_016795145.1 Planctomycetaceae bacterium | reverse complement strand
GAGGTGCCAAACCCCGCCGCCGCTATGGACGCTCGGGCGGGATCAGCCTGTTATCCCCAGAGTACCTTTTATCTGTTGAGCGACGGCCCTTCCATTCGGAACCGCCGGATCACTAAGTCCAACTTTCGTTTCTGCTCGACTCATTTGTCTCGCAGTCAAGCACCCTTCTACCTTTACGCTCTTCGCCTGATTGCCAACCAGGCTGAGGGTACCTTTGAGCTCCTCCGTTACTCTTTGGGAGGAGACCGCCCCAGTCAAACTGCCCAACTGACAGTGTCCGCCGCCCGGGTTCACGGGTCAGCGTTAGACACCTAACAGGTTCAGGGTGGTATTTCAAGGATGGCTCCATCGATACTGGCGTACCGACTTCAAAGCCTCCCACCTATCCTACACAAAACATGCCAAGTGACAGTATCAGCCTGCAGTAAAGGTTCATGGGGTCTTTCCGTCACGCTGCGGGTACGTGGCATCTTCACCACGGCTACAATTTCACCGGGTCGCTGATTGAGACAGTGCACCAGTCGTTACGCCATTCATGCAGGTCGGAACTTACCCGACAAGGAATTTCGCTACCTTAGGACCGTCATAGTTACGGCCGCCGTTTACCGGAGCTTCAATTGCCGGCTTCGCCCGAAAGCTAACCGTCTTTATTAACTTACCGGTACCGGGCAGGCGTCAGTCTCTATACCTCCTCTTACGAGTTCGCAGAGACCTGTGTTTTTAGTAAACAGTCGCTAGTGCCGCTTTGCTGAGACCATCTTTCGATGGCACCCCTTATCCCGAAGTTACGGGGCCAATTTGCAGAGTTCCTTAACCAGCGTTCTCCCGAGCGCCTGAGGCTACGCGCCTCGCCTACCTGTGTCAGTTTTAGTACGGTCATATTATGTGGGCTTTTCTTGGTTGTACTTCAAGAGACTTCACCAACCAGGGGCTCGACCTTGCGGTACGGGGAAAACCAACTCCCCGATCTCTATTCGTCCAACGTCCCCCACAATAGGCGCAGGAATATTAACCTGCTTTCCATCGTCTACGCCTTTCGGCCTCGACTAAGGGACCGGCTAACCCTGGGCGGATTTACCTTCCCCAGGAAACCTTAGGCTTACGGCGAGCAGGATTCTCACCTGCTTTATCGTTACTTATTCCAGCATAATCACTCCTGAACGCTCCACGAATCCTCACGGTATCGCTTCAAGGCATTCAGGACGCTCTCCTACCGCTCTTGCGAGCCCGCTGCTTCGGCAATTTGCTTACTCCCGTTCATTATCGGTGCCAGAATACTCGACCGGTAAGCTATTACGCACTTTTTAAATGGTGGCTGCTTCTAAGCCAACATCCCGGCTGTCACAGTATTCAGACATCCTTTGTGACTCAGCAAATTTTAGGGGCCTTAGCAGGCGATCTGGGTTGTTTCCCTCTCGACCACGCAGCTTCTCCCACGTGGACTAACTCCCGAGGTAGTCGTTATGGTATTCGGAGTTTGGATAGGCAGGGTACCCTGGGAAGGGCCCCAAACCAAGTCAGTAGCTCTACCCCCATAACGTAGTGACTCGAGGCTAACCCTAAAGTTATTTCGGAGAGAACGAGCTATCTCCCGGTTTGATTAGACTTTTACTCCTCCCCACAGGTCATCCCCTAATTTTTCAATATTAGTGAGTTCGGTCCTCCACGCAGTCTTACCCGCGCTTCAACCTGCCCATGGGTAGATCACCGGGTTTCGCGTCTACCGCCGCCGACATATCGCCCTATTCAGACTCGGTTTCCCTGAGGCTACAGCCCTGAAGGCTTTAACCAGGCCGTCGACGGTAACTCGCTGGATCATTATGCAAAAGGCACGCCGTCACACAACAATGTGCTCCGACAGCTTGTAAGCGTGTGGTTTCAGGTCCTTTTAACTCCCCTTCCGGGGTGCTTTTCATCTTTCGCTCGCGCTACTTTTTCACTATCGGTCGCCAGAGAGTACTTAGCCTTAGGAGATGGGCCTCCTGGATTCAAGCCGGGTTCCACGTGACCGGCCCTACTCGGGGTTTCTCACGGAGTCTGATCAGTTGTCGAATACGGGGCTGTCACCCTCTTTGGCTCCGAATTCCATCGGATTCTTCTAACCGTCAGATTTGTAACTCCACATGTGAGCCCCACAACCCCGCCGGACATGCCGACGGTTTGGGCTTTTTCCTGTTCGCTCGCCGCTACTAGGGAAGTCGCTCTTGCTTTCTCTTCCTGTGGGTACTGAGATGTTTCAGTTCCCCACGTTCGCTCTGATCACCTATGTATTCAGTGAACAGTAATTCAGGGATCCCAGGATCAAAGCTCGTTTGACAGCTCCCCCGGGCTTTTCGCAGCCTTCCACGCCCTTCATCGCCTTCTGGCGCCAAGACATCCCCCACACGCCCTTATGTATCTGGCCACCATGATCAATGGTCAGAACAATTACGATTTCCAGACAAGCCAGCACTTTCGTGCCGGCCCCTCTGGGCTCGGAAACGTTTACAGATGCCACTTAGACTTCATTCGATTGTCAAAGATCATTCGCAACTGAACGGTTAGGTTCAAAATTGCGAGCGGGGGAGTGTAACGGGCTGTTGAGGCCTCGTCAACACCTTGGCTCAGAAATTTTTAAGTTTCCTGAACCAACCCAAGTTTGGCTTTCGCCAGTGGAGACGATCGGGATCGAACCGACAACCTCTGCCTTGCAAGGGCAGCGCTCTCCCAGTTGAGCTACGTCCCCTTCGTTCTGCAACTTCGATTTCGTCCAGAAGACTCCATCGAGGTGGGCGTACGTGGACTCGAACCACGGACCTCAGCTTTATCAGAGCTGCGCTCTAACCATCTGAGCTATACGCCCCGAAGGTGATGTCCATTTCGGGGGCGGACATTTTGGCAACGAATTTCACCAATGTCCAGCCATCCTGTCGTGAGTTCGCCATTTCGCGAACGTTTTCACCAACGGGCTGTTCCCGGGTTGAGTTGACACCGACTGAGTTCAGTCGGTTCGTTTCCCCCTGGGAAGATTGCTCTCCCCAAAGAGTCTCCACCATGCCGCTTCCCGGCCCCCTGCGACGTAAACAGCCTGCACAACTAGTGTTACGCTGATTGTTTGATTCGTTCAGAAGTCCGTTTTCGCGGCCCCCTATGGATCGGTCGTTTCCTGCGACACCTTCAATCTCTTCTTCGATATTCGTCCCTTTCGAGCCTATTCCCATTCGTTGCAATCCGGTTGGCTCGATGACGGGACGCCGGCGAGTTACTTTCCTGATCTTTCGAGATCCACTGTCGACATCCACCAGCTTTTCACGTCTTTCCGAACGGTCTGCCAATGCGTCGATCCCACTCTGCCCTGCTGCCTTTGGCGTGCTTCAACATTTGGATCGCCTCCGTCAGTTTCTTGTTTTCACTGTATCTCGGTTGCTGTTTCGGAGTCAGTCCTGAGTGCCGTGCCGATGATGGTGCCGCTTCGCCTCGCGCAAACGTTCGCCCAAACGTCGTGATGATCGCCATCGACGATCAGAACGACTGGATCGGCTGCCTGAGCGGTCACCCTCAGGCATCTACTCCCAACATCGACCGGCTTGCTCAGCGAGGCGTTCTGTTCCTGAATGCTCATTGCCAGTCTCCGCTCTGCAACCCTTCAAGAACCAGCCTGCTCACAGGACGTCGCCCTTCCTCGTCCGGTGTTTACGGGCTTGCTCCTTCGCTCCGACAAGTTGATGTTCTCCGAAACACTATCACTCTGCCGCAGTTCTTCCGTCAACAGGGTTACGAGACACTAATGGCCGGAAAGATCTACCACGGAGCTTACGGTCGCAAAAAGGAAGACGCCGAGTTCGACGTGGTCGGTCCCGGGGCCGACATTGGTGCTCGTCCGTCAAAGCCGCTGGTAAAAACTCCCTCCGGTCATCCGCTCGTTGACTGGGGCACGTTCGCACATCGCGATGAAGACAAGGGCGATTACAAACTGGCGTCGTGGACGGTGGAGCAGCTTCAGAAGAAGCACGAGAAGCCCTTCTTTCTCTGCACCGGTTTCTTTCTTCCTCACGTTCCCTGTTACGTCACTCAGTCATGGTACGACCGCTTCCCGGAAGACTCTCTCATCCTTCCTCCTGTGCTGGAGAATGATCGAAGTGATGTCCCGCGCTTCAGCTGGTATCTGCACTGGAAACTTCCGGAACCTCGACTGCGTTTTTTGAAGGAATCGGATCAGTGGAAGAATCTTGTGCGAAGTTACCTGGCGAGCACTGCGTTCGTGGATGATCAGGTTGGCCGTATCCTGAAAGCTCTCGAAACCAGTCCATACGCTGACAATACGATCGTCGTCCTCTGGTCCGACCACGGATGGCACCTTGGAGAAAAGGACATCACTGGCAAGAACACACTCTGGGAACGCTCGACACGAGTCCCCCTTTTGTTCGCGGGTCCCGGAATCCTTCCCGGGGGACGCTGCAAAGAACCAGCCGAGCTTCTGGACATCTATCCGACGCTCGCAGAACTCTGCGATCTGCCGGCACCGTCCAATCAGGAAGGACACAGTCTGGTGCCTCAGCTTCGCAATGTTGAAACGCCTCGGAAATGGCCAGCGATCACCACGCACAATCACGACAACCATGGTGTTCGAACCAGAGACTGGCGTTACATC
>JAEUII010000262.1 GCA_016795145.1 Planctomycetaceae bacterium | reverse complement strand
TGAAACTCATTGCTGAATCAGCGCTGGCAGCCAACGCCCCGGGCACTCCTGTTATCGGTGTCCCCACAAAGACTCCATGGTGCCCGCGTCCAGACTGGTCCAGCACGACCGCCGATGTCAAGTCGTCATTCAGCCGCCAGTAACCCACTGGCTGCGAATTCTCTACGGCCTGACGATACGAGTCTGTGATTTCCAATCGAACATTCCCACGCATTGCAGCAACGTCCATCTCAGGAGTGCCGTTTGACACTCTGCATTCACGAAAAAAGGGCATCAGCTTGATGTCTGAAGGCCGCGAGGTAACACTTCTTTTCAGGGAATTCAAACGACCTGTTGAGATCTGCCAGGAAGGCTCCGCTGTGGCAACCCAGTCCTCAGGACAATTCGACCTTGTCATCTGTGATATCGATGGATGCCTTTCTCCGGAGTCGCATGCTCCACTCAATGGCGAATCGCTTCTGGCTCTTGCCGAACACAATAGGCGGGCAATCAATGATCGAGATCGACCTGTTGTGACGCTGTGCAGTGGCAGACCAATCGGATTCGTTGAGTGTCTGACTCGACTGACGCACAACACGCTGGTGCCATGCATCGGAGAGAACGGCGTTTGGATCTGGAGACCCCGTGATAACTCGTTCGCGATTGATCCATCGATCACCGAAGAACATCTGGAGATTGTCCATGAGGCTCGCAGGTTCCTGAGATCACAGTACGAGACTCGGGGTGTCATCCAACAGCCGGGCAAGACCGCATCAGTTGCTCTGTATCATCCCGATACCGGTTACCTGAAATCGATCCGCCCGGAGATCGCCGAGGCTTTTGAATCGAGAGGCTGGCCGATCAGAGTCTCCATGACGTGGCTGTACATCAACTGCGATTTGCAGCACGTGAATAAGGGCACGGCGATCGGACGGCTCTTTGCCGAAACAGGTATTGATTCCGGGAGAACCGCTGGTATTGGCGACACCATGGGAGACCGTTTTATCGCTGAACGGGTTGCCTGGTTCGCATGTCCCGCCAACGCGGAGCCCGAGATCAGGAAGTTTGCGTCGTACGTTTCTCCGCAACACGAGGTCGGAGGTGTGCTGGATATTCTTGGACAGTTGGCTCGCTGAGAATCCTGGTAGCCTGAAACGGTGAGTGGTTCGATGGTCGCAGGCGATCGTTGGTGTCAGCGATCGGAAAGCCAGAACGCTGTAACATCAGCGTTTGCTCCGTGAAGTTGAGCCCGCATAAACTCTTCCGCTCCGTTGACTGGTATTGAAACGGATTGAACCTTTGACCGCTGGAGTGATCCCTTGATTCGATTGTCACTGCTGTCGATTTTCATAGTCTCTCTGTGTCTTTCTGGATCGGATGCGAACGCCGCCACAGACGTTCAGGAACTGTCAGTGCCGGTGGCGGGGAATACCTATCGATCGGTGCCTGATCCGTTTTTTGCTTCGCGCCGGCGAGAAGACACGCTGCAGTGGAATGATCCAAAGGAAGTCTATTCGATCTACTTTCATGCGAATCGGGCCTGCGAGCTCCAGTTGTTTCTGGATGCCAGATCCTCAGGTGGAGAGTCCGAACTGGAGCTGAATGCTGGAGCAAAGACTTTTCACGTCACGCTGGCAAAGAATGAGTATTCAACCGTCGACGCGGGCACTGTCTCGGTGGATAAACCTGGGTACCTCCGAGTCGACCTGAAGGGCGTGAAGTCCTCCGGAAAGTCGTTCGGTGAAATCCGCAACGTTGTTGTGAAGACGTCGACCGAAGGCGTCAAGCTCACCTGCGTGGCAACCAATGACGGCAACATGTTCTATTGGGGACGTCGCGGTCCTTCGGTGCATCTGAGCTACGTCGTGCCAAAGGACGTCGATCTTGAGTACAGTTACAGTGAGATCGTGGTTGCCGAAGGTGAAGACCCGATTGGCTCGTACTTCATGGCCAACGGATTCGCAGAAGGTTACTTTGGCATTCAGGTCAACAGCGAGAAAGAACGTCGCGTCCTGTTTTCTGTCTGGAGTCCATTCAGCACTGACAATCCGAAAGACATTCCGCCGGATCAGCGAGTCGAACTGCTGGGCAAGGGGCCGGATGTTCGAAGCGGCGAGTTCGGAAACGAAGGGTCGGGCGGTCAGAGCTTTCTGATCTACCCATGGAAGGCTGGCCGCACGTATCGCTTTCTGACTCAGGTGAAACCCAATGGTGACGGCAGCACGAACTACACGTCGTGGTTTGGAGACAAGCAGGCGGACGAATGGCGGCTGATCGCCAGTTTTCGACGTCCCAGGACGGATACTCACCTGAAGGGATTTCATTCCTTCCTCGAGAACTTCAATCCGCAGACCGGTCATATCACCCGCCGAGGACAGCACCAGAATGTCTGGGTGTGTGACACCAAAGGCAACTGGCATGAAGTGCTGTCAGCCCGGTTCTCTGTGGACGCAACCGGCGGCGGTGGCCATCGTCTGGACTTCGTCGGAGGAGCCAAAGACAAGGCGTTCTATCTGCAGAATTGCGGGTTCTTTGCGGAGTCTGAGAAGCCTGGTGCTGTCTTCAAACGCAATTCCAGTGAAGTCGATCGCCCGCAGATCAAGCTGGACCAGTTGCCTCGCAAGTAAGGTCGACTGTTACTCGGAGACACCCGTTCGCAGCAGATTACCACGAAACGTGCGCCAGGCCCCCGTGCCTTTGCCAGCGCGAACAGCTGAGGCGCGGCCGTAGTTCTCCGCGAGAGATTTGTCCGATGTTCCTTTGCCAGCCACGAAGAACACGTCCAGAAAACCATCCTGATCAAAGTCATCGATCAGTGGTGCACCGTCCAGAAATTCAAACACATGCCCTTTCACCGTTGTGTCGATGCTCCACACCTCTTCACCATTGTGACCGCGAAGGACTCGAAAACGTCGGTCGCGCGCACCGAAGAACAACTCAGGGAAGCCATCACCTTCAAGGTCGGCAATGGCGACACCTCGCCCAATGCTTCCGAAGTCGTTACTCTGCCAAAGCTCCTTGCCTTCGACCGAGAACACATGGACTCGACCGCTTGCCACGATAATCTCCGGGATGCCGTCATTGTTCAGGTCAGCCGCTGAGCTCGGTGCAAAGATGTAGCCACCAGGATGAGCCGTCCACAGAGTCTTTCCGGTGGCATCCAGCAGGCATACATCTCCTTTGATGGAAGTTCCAACGATGCGAAGTCCGCCGTTCTGGAACATTGTCACTCCGTGATACATGTCACCTTCCATCTCATGTCCCCAGAGTTCACTGCCATCTTTTCCATTCAGAGCACGAATCCTGTTGTCACTTCGCCATGTGGTGACCACAACATCAAGAACTCCATCGCCGTTGATTTCCGCAAGACCAGGTTCTGACTGTATGTGCCCCGGGATTTTCACTTCCCACTTCTTCTGAAGCGATTCAGGATTGATGCAAAGAACACGCCCATTGCCATCGCCAAGGGACATCGTGCCTACAACAATTTCGAGTTGCTGATCGCCATCCATGTCCGCAATGGCAGGCGGCGAATCTGTGGAATTCGGCAATTTGAACTTCCAGAGTAACTCACCGGCACCGCTGAGACAGAACAGTGTGCCCGTCGAGGAATCTGCGGCCAGGATCTCCGGCTTAGCGTCCCTGTTCAGATCTGCAATTGCGACCGATGCGTCAAATGGGCCACCCTCGGACTTCCACTTCCAGAGGATATGGCCGTCGCGAGCACTGACGGCATAAAGATGCTCATCATTGAAGTAAGTACCGAAAACGATCTCCTTCTGCCCGTCGCCGTTGATGTCGGCAATGGCCCCGCTGCCATACGAGGCACTCGCGAGATCCACCTGCCAAAGCACTTCTGGCGCCTTCTTTTCAGCCGTTGATGCTGTGGCCTCGAATTTCCCGACCGGAAAACCACCGGCGTAGTCGATGACGTACCTACCATTCGTTGTCGCGTAGACAATCGCTTCTCGACGGTCGAAGTCCGTTGGCTGTTCTCGCCGCAGGCATGTTGGACTATCGGGTGAGAGGAGATTGCCGGTCGACGAAATAACAATCTCCGTTCGGTTCCCCAGCGCATGTCCGGTGCTTGTGAAGATCTGTCCGTCGATGTCCTTGTCTTCGATCCAATGGGCTTCGACATCAAGACCAGCCTTGCTGATCAGGTCAACCATTTCGACCGCATCTTCAAATGGGCACGTTGTGTCTTTCGTGCCGTGGTAGACGACAACTCGGCTTGCGGCACCAAGGCGTTTCATCTCCGCCAGGTGGACGGGATTGCCGACGAATCGCAGCGCCTGATCATCCGCTGACAGAAAGTTGGGACTGTCCGAAGAACGGCTCCATCGAGCATTCAGGCTGGAGCCCTCGGGAAGGTTGAACGCGATGTCATCGGACAGTTTCTTCATCCCGCACATGTCGATGACCGCTGCGAATGTTCGAGGAGCCAGCTTATTCGCCATGAGCGAGACATTGCCGCCGCCTGAGCCGCCGGTGCAGTATAACCGTGAGTCGTCGTACGAGATGCCGTGTTGCTTCAATTGCTCTCGGACATGCCAGAGGGCCCGCAAAGCATCAAGAGCCTGAAGATAACCGAAGTCGTAAGGCTCCGGCGCATCAATGGAATCATGGCGGCCGCTCTGAAGATAGTTGACGCAGATGGCAACCACATTGAGCCTTTGAGCCAGCTGTTTCGGATCTGCAGTCCCAACGCAATCGACACCACCCCAGTTGTGCAGAGTCAGCATGATGCCAGTTTGCGACGTCACCGATGCGCGAGTTGCCCGGGGATAATGGACGAGAATCTTTACCCTTCTGGGACCCGGACGCTGAGGCCATTCCTGGGCGGGGATTTCCAGAGCACCATCGGTTTCCGGCAAGTCTGGCCAATCCTGCGCCAGAGACTGTGTACTTGAGAACGAACAGGCCACAATCGTGACAATCGCCAGCAGTGCTGTTTTCATCCGGTTGATCTCCGTAGATCGCTGTCTGTTTCCAGTTCCTTGCCGGGCTGGATCGAGTGCTAATGTTAGCGATCGACTTCAACGAGTCACTCGGATGTGAAATCAAGTGGTGAAGTTTATTGGACTCTCAGGGAACAGGAACGTAGGAGTAGCCAGCGGACTGTCGATTCATCAGGACGCTGAACGCTGCTGCGGCGATCCTGATATCGGACGCGACTTCATTTTCACCAATCTTCTTGTAGTGCAGAGCCTGGCCACAGACGACCACTTCGACACCTGCATCCTTGATCGCTTTGATTAGCTTCAGATTGGGATTTGTGGGAGTTTCAAAACGCTTCTCCCACGCCTCGTTCGTCATCGCCGATTTCGTTGCTTCCCCGTGCAGCACCACGGTGAGCTTGATGTCCGACGACTTCAGTCCATAAGCACCGTAGAGATTCAGAATTCTGGCAGCTCGATCAAGTCCCTTGTTGACCTCGGCCGGGTCTTTTGCGTCGGCAGTGACATCCAGCACCATTTTCATTCCAGCCTGAGGAGCGTCGATGGCGTCGGGAATTTGAACGACGCCTCCAAAACCTTCGATGACGGGATAAACAAGTTCTGCAGCCGCGTCTGCTGTCGTCTTTGCGATGGTGCTGTCTATTTCATCGGGCACCGCATGGCTCTCATGAGCCTCGTCGAAGCCCCGCTCGACAAACCTGGTGACGACGACCGCGTGAGCCTGTACCAAACGGACACCAAACGGGTGCGTTGAAGTTTCAACGACACGGACACCTTTCTCCGTGTTTTCGACAGACATCTCGATCTTCTGATAATTGTCGAACAAGGCGACAAAGACCGGGTCCCAGAATCGAAGGCCGCGCCCCTCTTTCATACGACTCTGCATCGCGGCGACGTGTTCCTGAATCTTCACCGCGACTTTGGGATCATCAGATTCCGTCACAGTCTCGACGCCATCATCTCGCAGTTTCACGTCCCTTCGGATTGCATCGTGATGTTCCAGCAGGAAGTGAAAGACGTCCTGATCCGCTCGCATGCTGGCATCAGGGCCGCGTCCAAATCCTCGGCCCATCCCTCTTCCTCGCCCCTGGCCCCGGCCATCCGGGCCGTCGGGCGACTGCTTTGGATCGGTCTCGTGGTGGGAATCGTTGATGCTGGGTTTGACGCTCTCGTCCTGAGCGTTTGTGATCGTCGGAAGAATGCTTAACAGCACCAATGTGATGAGGAGGGGCTTCATAACGAAAAACTCCGTGTTTGGCAGGAAAGATGGAAGCACTCGAACGTGACAGAAGAGAATGGCCCTTATGTTTGCCGTGACGCAAAACACAATCAGCCAGTTGCAAAGTTCTTGAAGAGCACAAACGCTGCTACAACCAGGATGGCCACTGAGAACGTTTTTTGCAGAGCCGCAGCGGACAGGCGATGACTGACACTGGTGCCAATCAGAAGTCCGATAATTCCTCCGACGGCAAACAACGCTGTCACACGCCAGTTAATCTCCTGTCCCAGTGACAGTTGAGACACGATGCCAGAAGTGCTTACCAGGGAAATTACCAGCATCGAAGTTCCGACGGCGCGGGACATTGACATGCTGCTGAAGATCACCAGAGCCGGCACGATGATGAACCCGCCACCAACTCCGAACATTCCTGACAACGCACCTGAAGCGACACCGGCGACCAACAGCAATCGAGCACAACGGCTGGTCAGGATCAGGTTTCCGGCCACATCACGCTGGCAGCCTGGCCCGTCGCGGTGATCGCTCTCAGCCTGTTCTGGAATCTCCGGCAGGCACACGGGCGGCATCTCGGCACGACGTCCTTTTCGCCACATGACCACTGAGATCGTGATCATCAGGCCTGAGAAGAGCATCATGAGAATCGAATCGGGAACCTGTCGTGATCCCCAGGTCCCAATAGGTGCCCCAATCATTCCGGCAGCCGCGAACAGCAGCCCCGTTCGAAGTTCCGCGTCGCGTCGTTTCCACTTCTGCACAAAGCCAATTGCCGATGTCGTTCCGACGGAAAGGAGCGAAATGACAACCGCCTCTCGTGCAGGAAGGCGTAGTCCGTAAACCAGCATCGGAACGGCAAAGATGGCGCCACCTCCGCCGGTAAGTCCGAGGGAGATGCCAACCAGTGAGCCGAAAAAGATGCTAAGCAGAGTCATCGCAAGTCACTCTTCTGAACGCAGTTTCTTCTTCGCCGAGTACCCTTTGAGCAGCCCGGCTCCAATCAGAGCCGGAGCCATCACGACGCAGATGGGACAGGTTGCTCCAACCAGCAAGGCCGACGCGGTACCAATCACACCGACGCCAGCCCCCATCGCAATCGCCGCTTTCGCCTCCCGCAGCTCGTCTGCAGCGGAAGCGTTGTTGGACTGTTCCGAAGTGGATGTCATCAGCGTTCTCCCATTGTTCGAGTCAATCGCTAATTGTTCTTTGACGCTGCGGTTTCGCAGATCTTTGTGCCACATGTCATTGTGTTCTCAGGAGTGGTTGGGAGCTTCGAAGCGATCCATGCCTTGATTCCTCCAACCATGTCGGAAACATTTGTGCGGCCTGCCTGAGCCAGGATGCTGCACGCGATCGCGGACCGATAACCACCCTCACAGTGAACTACGACCGGACGATCAGACGGGACTTCGGCGAGACGTTCACGCAGATGAGTCAGCGGAACGTTGTGGCCTCGACCCAGGTGCACGATTCCATGTTCTTTCTCGGATCGCACGTCCAGAATGAACGGAGCTTTCTGCTGCTCGATCTGCTCCGCCAGTGCGGCAGCAGTGATTCGAGAAACAGTCTGAAGAAGATCGGGACGAGCATTCAATGCTTCCATGCCATCCTTCAGGTAGCCTGCCACGTTGTCGAAGCCGATTCGACCCAGACGCATGACAGCCTCTTCCTCGTTGTCGTCACCAATGACAACAATCGGCGCATCATGGCTCAGCAGAGTGCCCGCCCATGTGGCGTACTTGCCCTTCAGCCCAATATTCAAAGCGCCCTTCATCGACGCTCCCTCGAAGTCAATCGCTTCACGAACATCCAGGATCTGAGCACCCGAGTCGCGAAGTCGAACGACTTCATCCAGGCTCAGAGCCCTCAAGGATGTCTGCAGAGTACTCTCGAGATCCGCTCGTTCCTGGCGGTTCTTGATGGCGTCGTAAACAAAGTAACCAGGAGCCTCCGGTTGATCCGCCGTGACAAGAGACCTGAACTGCTCGAACGGCATTGGCTGAAGGGCGTAGTTGAACTTCTTCTGCTCGCCGATCGTCGAAACAGTTTCCTTGCTCAGCGATTTCCCACAGAGCGACCCTGCACCGTGTGCGGGATAAACCAGCGTGGTGTCCGGAAGGCGTCGCAGTTTGTCGAGCGAATCGTACAACATCGCCGCCAGTTCATCAGCCGTGACCCCGATCGACGCCAGCAGGTCCGGGCGTCCAACATCGCCGATAAAGAGTGTATCACCGGTCAGAACAGCATGGGGGATGGTCGCACTGTTCGCTTTGTCGAAGACCAGCAGAGAAATGCCTTCCGGTGTATGACCAGGCGTTTCCATGTTCTGAATCTTCACGTCGCCAAACTCAATAACATCCCCGTCTTTCAAAGCTGTGTGTTCGAACTCCGCATTGCCACGCTCGCCCATACAGATCCGGGCGCCGGCCTGGTTGCGAAGTTCAATGTGGCCAGCCAGAAAGTCCGCATGGAAGTGTGTCAGGAAGACATACTTGATCTGATAACCGCCTGCCCTGGCGTCATCCAGGTACTGCTGGATATCTCGTTGAGGATCGACAACGGCAGCAGTCTTTGTCTTCTCATCGGCGATCAGGTACGAGGCGTGAGCCAGACAGCCAAGGTAGTATTGCCTGAGGTACATGGTGAGTCTCCGTTGAAGGGCCATTGGGCCGGGTGTAATGCGAAGGAAGGAAGGCCAGGAACGACGACTGTTGCGGTACTGAATGGCAAGTGATTTGTCACAGCAACAATTTGGGATTAGCTGTCATTTGGGGTTAGCCGTCACTCCCGCCTCGGCGGGAATGACGAACCCCTCTTCGTTGTTCTGATGGAGCACTGATGCGTGCCGTTACGATTCTGACAGCGTTCGGCTAGCGCCTCAGACTCATTAGGCTGCGGTTGTGAGCTGGTTCAGAGCGCGGCGAAGGGCGGCTTCCGGAGGAGCTCCGGCGGACTGCCCCACGATTTCTCCATCCACGATGAAGGTCAGGTTCGGGATCGAGCTAACGTTGAACTGGCTGGCCAGCGTTGGTTCTTTGTCGACGTTGATCTTCACGATTCTCGCCTTACCGGCAAACTCGACCGCCAGCTTGTCGAGCGTTGGGGCCAGCATCCGGCATGGACCACACCAGTCAGCGTAGAAGTCGACAAGGACAGGAACTGGCGAATTCAGAACATCCTGCCCGAACGATTCCGTTGTCGTATGGAAAACAGAGTTCATAACTCACACTCCTCGATTGAAAACCCCTGTGACAGAGCCAAGCCCAGAAACATCGAAAGGTGTCGAATTGACGATATATTGAGCGAAATAAGAGAGAGACCCGCTGTCCCTCACAACTCATTCACTTCGACTATCAAATATATCGGAACGTTCCGATATGTCAATGAGTGTTTCTCCGGATTTTCGAAATTGACCGGAAGAGTTCGGCGGGAAGTCGGTGCTGCTCGCCGAGCAGCACTTCGCGGCTTCGCCGCGACCAGCGACGCTCGATGTGCCACACGAACGCGGGGCAACGTGGATGACGGCGTCACCGGCCAAACAGCTCGCTGCGGCAAGATGGCTCTGGTTGAGCACAATGCAGAAAGGGTTCGCGTGGCGGCGAAAGTGCCACCCGGCAGGTGGCACCTACTGAATCCAAAAACGGCTTAGGACAGTCGCTCTGAACTGATACCGACCGGGGCTCAGTTTTCCTGGCTGTTAGGCAGGAAGCGACCGCCGCTCATGAACATGCCGTTGTCGCAGGGTGAGCACCATTCGATCTGGACGTTGTACTGAAACTCGCGAGTCTCACTGGCCATCTTCACGATCACGGTTCCAGGAGTCACCGCGCCGCGATGAAGGAGACCGATACCGGTTCGGCTGATCTCACGTGTCATTGCGGAGATCGAGTTGCCTCGCAGCGTTCGAATCTCTGCCGGTACCGACAGTTCCAGACGCTCGTTGGCGCGGTTGTTGGACACATCCGGCTTGCCGATGCTCTCAAGAACACGGCGAAGATCTTCAATGGTCGGACGGCTCCAGGGATCCTGAGTCATGGGGAAAACTCCGGCAGCAAACAGCTCGCAATGATCCAAAGGGAATGCTGCGTGGGAGCGATCTTGTGAGGCAGGTCGTTGGACTCGCCGATCAGTCTTTCCAAAACACCACGACAGCGGTTTCTGCAACGATAGGTCGCAACCAGCAGGGTGTTGGAAACGATTTCAGGAAATCCAGGGTTACTGCTACCTCAGGCCTGAAAAATGCAGGCAGAAAACAGGCGTTTGAAGTCGCGAAGGGCTCTCAGAACACGTCGAGCCCGTCCGATTGCAACAGTGAATCAGGCCTGAGCGGTTGTAGCGGGAGTCTGAGACTTGCGTCCGGGCAGGTAAAGAAGTGCCACCACGACAGCTCCGCCAATCAGCAGGATCCAGCTGCGCAGGGTGACTTTGCTGAAAAGCCCTTTGGATGCGGCAGCCGGTGCGGCTACCGCTTCTTCTGTGGGGGCCACCGGGGCACTTTCCGAAAAGCCCGTTTCTGTGACTGACTGAGCTGGTGTGGCGGTTGAAGCTGTAAAGAACGAATCATCCGTCAGGCCAGCTGGAGTTGCGACTTGCGTGCTTGTAGCCGCAACAGAAGCCGCAGTGGCGTCGGCCGGAATCATCAACGGCTGTGAGTCCTGGAAGCTTCCTGTTGGTTCAGGAACATCTGGAGCCGGAGCTGGTGGAAGGAAGTTGCCAAGTCCGTTGTCACGCGCTGTGCCGGCCAGGGACTGAGCCGACTGGTTCACGGTGTCCTTCAGAAACTGCTGCCCTCGTGATCGAAGGTTCTGGGACTGCCAGCGAAACCCCTTTGACTCGGCATCACTCGACTGCGATGGAGTCACCACAGGCGCGTCCTGATTCTCGTCCGTAATCTCTTTCACTTCCTCATCAACAGTTCGCTTTGCCGACACGCTGCGAACGGGCTTGCTGGTCGACCTGCGAACGGCATTGCGAGAAGAGCCAAAGAGTTCCGTTGCATCGGCGACGTCGACGTCTCCTGCTTCCGCCTGCTCCGGTGTTTCTTCCGTCATGCGCTGCGATGCGGCATTAAACAGCCGATCAAATTCACGGTTGGCTGAAGCCTCCGCAGAACTGGCGGCTCGGCGGGTCTTTGTCGTTTGCTTCGCAACCTGATCCGAGCCTCGGCCAGAAAGTTGTCGAATCGTCTCGTTGGCTGAATCGGATTCTTCCGCAACTGCACGGGAGACTCGATCCGTCTCTTTCGTGTTTCGAGATTTCAGCAGGTCTTCTAGTTCTGCCAGTTTTCGATCGGCAGCATCTGTGTTGGGCTTAGCAGCTTTTGTCGCCGTCTGTTTGGCCGACTTCGCCGTGTCCTTTCCAACAACGATCAGAGCGTCTGCGTCTTCAGCCGCTTCCATCGTGTTTTTCTGGAAGTGCTTTTCGAATCGAGCAACCAGTTCTTCGTCGGATTCCCCGGTTGAAGGTTCGGTCTTTGCTGCCTTCGCTGCGTTAGCGCCGGCAGGCGTCGTACTGCGTGACGCAGGTTTCTTTGCAGAAATTTCCAGGCCTTCGGTCGCTGACTTCGTACCCTGTTCGGCAGCATCGACGTCTTTCGACAACGAGGCTGTTCGAGTTGATGCTCCTGGCTTGGTGCCGGTTGCGCCCGGAGTTCGAGAGGAGTCTTTGGAATCCGCGACGCTCTGTTCGGACTGTCCGTTCAGGAACGGATCCGGCTCAATCGTTTCCTGCTTACGAAATGGGTTGCGGAAGATGCTCTTCTTTTCGGACGATTCCGCCGAGGCACCTTCGGAGCCTTCTGCTGAAGCGACTGCATTGTCTGCTGTGCTCTTCTTGCCGAGCGGCAGCCAGGGGGCGAATCGAGGGCCGGACGAATCGGCAACAGCTTCCTTCGAACTGGCCGCTTCCTTCGCCTCGAGTTCCTGAAGTGTCGAGTAGCCGGCCGTCTCATTTCGGGAGAACATGCCCTTCAGTCCCTTCCCCGCACAGCCCGAGGCGACGACGAGAGACGATGTGAGAGCACCAACGGTCAGAATTCTGAGCGACTTCATAATTCACCTCGAGGTCGAACAGCGCACTGTTCGCAGACATCCGTGACTGACAATGGTCCTTGAGTCTGCAGGTGGGACCATCGCTTATCGTTCGTATCGGCAGAATCGGATGGACCGGGAGCGCCGGCTGTAACGGTTGAACGGATTCCCCACAGGAAACGCGGGCGAAATTCAGGTCCGGAAGAATGCCAAAACCTGATGAGAGAGGAAGGTGATTCCGGTGGAGGCCTGTTAGCCGGCCGGAAGGGGAAGATTTTTGGCAATTTTTCTAAAGCCAGTCGGCGGAAGGCCGTCACCCTGAGTACCCTGCTAAGGCAACGGTGTGATGGATTTTTCACCGCAGAAACGCAGTGTTTCTAGCGGCAGGGCGCAAGCCCTCCGGTGAATTCACATGGTCGTCACCGGACGGCTCGCCGCTAGATCAGGTTGTCCCGACTCAGACCTGGTATTTTGACGAACGATGAAACTGGCGTGGCACTTCAGCAAAGTGAATCCTCGGTTCAAAAACCGAGAAGCAACGCAGGGCGAATTCTTCGCCAGCGATACGCAGATTCGCGCCTTCATCCGTGAGGCTGTCCAGAATTCGCTCGACGCAAAACGGCCTGACCTTCAGGGCCCAGTTTCGATTCGTATCTTTGTTTCGGGCGACCGAGCAGCTCTGACACCGGAAACGGCGAAGCGTTATTTCCGCGGCGGCTGGGACCATTTTCTGGCGTCTGACAGCGGTCTGAAGGATGCTCCGTCACGAGCAGACTCGTGTCGCTTCATCACGTTTGAAGATTCCGGCACAACGGGACTGACAGGCGATACGGAGCAGTATCACGAAGTTCCTGGCGTCCGAAATCCGTTCTACTATTTCTTTCGAGCTGAGGGGCAGTCGAACAAACAGGAATCCGGACGCGGGCGCTGGGGACTGGGGAAGTTCGTGTTCCCTCGCAGCAGTCGCATTCGCAGTTTCTTCGCTGTCACAGTTCGCCATGACGATCGCAAACGGTTCCTCGTCGGCCAGTCGATCCTTCGTTCGCATCACGTAGAAGATCGCAACTACACACCCGATGGATGGTTTGGTGAAAAGCCGGAGAAGGATGAGCCAGCACCGCCGGTTTCCGATCAGGAATTCATCGGACAGTTCGAGGAGGACTTCTGTCTCGAGCGAAAACGAGACCCTGGGCTTTCCATCGTTGTTCCATTCTGTGACGAAGCGTGGACGATCGGGGCGATCCTGGAAACCGTTCTGCAGGACTATTTCTATGTGATTCTTCGAGACGAACTGATCGTCACGATTGAAGATCCGGACACGGAATACGTTCTTAATTCGCAAACACTTCCGGGGATCATCGAAGCATCCGACGAACACGTTCGCAGCTCGGTTGGACCATTGCTCCGATTGACGCAATGGGGGTTTGATCAGCAGTCTGCGGGAGCACTTCTGACTTTGTCCTGCGACGCCGGGAAGACGGGACTTCGATGGACGCGAAAGACGATCGTCCCGACGGAGTTCTCTGCGGTGCGTCGAGCACTTCAGGAATATCAAAAAGCAGTCGTTCGAATTCCTGTGATCGTTCAGCATCGCACCGGAGCAACTCGCAACGGCCACTTCGACATCTTTCTCGAACAGGCTGAAGGCTCGACTCAGAAACGCCCCGTCTTCTTTCGCGACGGCATTCTGATCGCCGACGTGAGGACTCGCCTTGTACGCGACCTTCGCAGCATTGTGGCCATCGACAGTCCTGCTCTGACCGAGTTTCTGGGAGATGCTGAAAACCCGGCGCATACGGAGTGGAGCGAAGAGACTTCACACTTCCGAGGCAAGTACACAAACGGGGCGCACCTTCTGCGATTTGTTCGAAACACCGTCGCGGACCTGTGGCAGCTGCTGACGGAAGCCGGTGAAGAGGATGATCAGGAAGTTCTGGTTGACGTTTTCTCCGTGGGGACAAACGAAGGTCAGCCCGGTCTGCCCGTTGACTTCGAATCCAGCACGACAACTCAGCCCCGCAGCATCGGCAAAGAACGTCTGAAGTCTCTGACTGCGAAGCGACGAACTGGTCGAGCCTGGCGGATGACGCGTCGAGCCGGCGGGTTTCGTATTCAGGGTACCGGACGGGCCGATGCCGCGGAAGGCGCGCTGAAGATTCGAATTGCCTATGACCGGCGCGGAGGCAATCCCCTGCGTCGCTACACGGTCACTGACTTTCACCTTGGCCAGCGACCGATTCAGATGGAGTGTGAAGGAGCGGATGCGGAAGTGACGGAATCGAACGAACTTCTGATCATCCCTGAGTCGCCGGATTTCTCCGTGACAGTGATCGGGTTTGATGTGAATCGTGACCTGTACGTGCAGACTTTGGCCTCAAAACGTCCTCAGAAGATTGGAACTCAGCGAGAAACCCTGGACGTTGAGTAGCCACGCTGGCGATGGGTTCATCACAATGCCGCACGTCGCCGATGGATTCATTTGGGCGACTGATTCATTCTGACGAAATTGTCAGAGCAGATTTTCTTTGGTGTCGAGTTTCAGATTTCCCATGCCATCGTCTGTTCCAGTCAAACCTCTGAAGCCCTGGTTCCAAACGCTTGATGATGTTGGCCCGGTCCTGAACTGGGCAACATTCTTCGGAAACAACCAGCCGGTTGAACTGGATATCGGCTCAGGACGCGGACTGTTCCTGTTCAATGCATCGATCAGGAATCCGGGAACAAACTTTGTTGGACTGGAGATTGACTTCGGCGAAGGACGCCGCGCGGCGACTCGACTGATGAAGCGTGACCTGGCGAATGCTCGAGTCATCGGCGGCGACGCCAACCGCGCGCTGACGGAAGTGATTGAACCTGGCACTGTGGCCGCAGCACATGTTTACTTTCCGGATCCGTGGTGGAAGACTCGTCATCACAAACGACGAATCTTCAACCCCGCGTTTCTGGAAATGCTGCAGCGAGTCCTGGTGCCCAACGGCTATGTGCATCACTGGACCGATGTGGCTGACTATTTCGAAATGGTCCAGTCACTGATGGATCCACATCCAGGTTTCGTTCGACTCCCGCCTCCCGAAGAACGGGACGCTGAAAACGATATGGACTATCAAACCAGCTTCGAACGCAAGAAACGCCAGCTCGGCTTTCCGATCTACCGAGCACTGTGGCAAAAGCGAACGTGAACCGCTGTGACTCATCAGCCGCCAGGCGCTAGCCGAGGGTTTTTGCAAGCGTGACACAATCGACAATGCGGTTTGGCCTAACGCATGGTTGCTGATGTGTTGAGGAAACTGAATTGTGAGCCGCCAGGCGCTAGCCGCGGTTTTTACAAACTCTAAAGAACCAACCAGCCGCGTGGACTAACCGGCGGCTAGCGCCTTGCCGCTCACGGCGCTTTCACCAGTGACTCGCGGAATTCACCATCGTGAATGACGACGTCGAACGACAGAACGAGTGGAGCATCGTGCTTCACCATCAGTTTTCCCGAGCTACCACCAGCAAGCGCAGCCTGTGCAAACGGATTGGCGACCATCAGCCCATAGTCTCTGTTGTGCCACCAGGACGGATGGAAGTTCTTCGGTGAAGGGATCACGATGATTCCTGCGGGCTTGCCATCCACGGCACCGGAATATGAGCACCACTCCGCACTCTTTCCCCACGTCGAACCTGCTCCAGTTGCACCTGTCGACGAAATGATCCGGCCGCCGTTCTTCTCTGTCATGGACGTGGCGACTCGAACGCCGAGTCCCATTTCTTCCTGATCGCCAAAGACCAGTTCCGACTGAGGAATGAAGGTGGCTGTCCAGCGAAGTCTCCAGGCTCCGTTGGTTTTGCGAAGTTCAAAGTGTGATTCCTGTCGGCCGATCAGTTGATCGTTCGAATCGAGCATCCTGAAGCTGTCGGCAAATATCAGTGAACCGTCCTTGATGGCCGGCGATTGCAATTCCTTTTCGAACGTCATCTTGGCCTTGTTGCGCCAGAAGTCCTGGCCGCTGACATCACCGAATGCCAGCCAGATACCCGGATGCATCGTGTCATGATCCATCGCATCCTTGCCTTCAACCGGCGGATGATTTCGAGTTACCTGGATCCCATTTGGCGTTTGCACAGAACTAAAGAACGGGCGAAAGATCCGGGAGTCTTGTCGGTGGTAGTTCGCGATTGACTGACCGCTGTGTGAGATGCGAAGTCCGGAATCTGTTCGCTCAAACGCGAGGCCGCTGTCCGATGCTTTTGCTGAAGCGGACGTCTGTTCTGACTGTGCGAAGAGTGGCGTCGTTGCAAATCCAGCCAGCACGATCGCGATTGCACATTGCAGAATTATGACTGGCGAACGATGTCCTTGATTGCGGGATGTTGTCATTTTGAAGCCTTTCTCCAGCGAGGGGACGCTGGGGTTCTTTGTTCGTGGTTCTTGGTTCTTTGTTCTTTGTTGGCGTGCGACTGAGAATGGTTAAGGGTTATTGGAAATTGCAAAGTGCAAAATGGCGAGTGCAGCTGGCAATCACAACCCGTGGCGTCAGCGAGGGATCGCTGGGGAGGAGATGATTGCTGCTGAACCAGGACGTGTACGATCGTTTTCCCGAGAATTGATTGGTAGCCTATCGCCTGCCGAACGAATGCTACTGGTTCAGACCGCCGATGAGCGATCGTCTGACCGTGCCATGCCAGCCCCATTTTTCATTTCTGTAGTTCAGGCTGTTATGGTGGAGCAAGCTGCGTCTCGGCCGACTCATTTCTTCTTTTTTCTTATTGGAGTATCGAATGACGACAGAGCAGACTCAGCCCCCGGTTCCCCGGCGTCGGAGGCGACTGGTCAAATGGACGATTGGACTGCTGGTGTGTTACGGTCTGGTAGAGCTGGCATCCCTTGGCGTGCTTTACTGCGTCATGCCACAAGCTTCGTTTGAAGTCCTGCGTATGGATCGCGAAGAAGTGGCGAGAGGGGATTCCGATCCCGTGACATCGACGGAAGTGATCCATCCCTACCTTGGATGGGTCCACAATCCTCAGCTTGCCGTTTCCGAGTATGTGGCCGACCGCGAAGTTGGTGTGAACCAGCTTGGATTCAAGGATGATAACCCCGGGTTGTTCAAACGCGGGCCAGATTCCTTCATTCTTGGAATTGCCGGTGGATCCCAGGCGTGGCAAATTTCATGGGAAGCCGAAGAAGTCATTCGCAAGCGGCTGAAGGAGCACCCAAAGCTTGCCGGGAAGACCATTCGCATCGTCCGTATGGCGTTGCCCGGATACAAGCAGCCTCAGCAGCTGATGGCCTACAACTACTTCCTTGCACTGGGCGGAGAATTTGATGCGGTCGTCAACATTGATGGCTTTGTTGACGGGGTTCTGAGCATCACAGACAACGCCGCGATGGGAACGTCCCTCGCGTATCCTCGATCCTGGCATGCTCGTTCGATTGTGATGAGTGATCCGCGTGTTTCCAGTGATTCGTATGAACTGCTTCGGCTCCGGGCGGAACGACAGCAGATGGCCAAAGATGCTGAAACGTCGATGTTCTCCTGGTCACCTGTTTACACGGTGGCCTGGTTCTATCGCGACCAGTCGGCGAAAGAGAAGTTGATTGACCTGGGAATTCGTCTCAGCAAATCTCAGGACGACAGCTATCTCCATCACGGACCACCGGAACCTCAGCCTGGTGGCCCGGAAGAAGAAGCCGAGGCAGCTCGTTTGTGGGCACAGTGTTCCCTGCAGATGAACGAACTGAGCAAAGGCTTCAACACCATTTACATTCACGTGCTCCCACCGAACCAATATCTGGAAGGCGCGAAGAAGCTGCACGCGAAGGAACAGGCGTACTGTATTGCCGATCATGAACCGTACGCCAAAGTCGCCCGCAGTTCGTATCCGAAACTGGTCGAAGCCGGGAACGCGCTGACCAAGCGAGGCGTCCGATTCCTTGATGAGTCGAAAGCGTTTGCAGAGCACGAAGAACCGCTCTTCATCGACCCCTTCTGTCACTTCAACGTGGACGGCAGTGAGATCGTCGCAGAGAACATCATGAAAGCACTGTCTGCCGCGATTGATCAGCAGACTGAAAAGACCGCCGTCGGCATGTTGAACGGCAACCTCAACCGCTGACCGATCGTGGAAAGTCCTGACAACACTGGGCCCCGGTGCAAACCTCTGCACCGCGGGCCCCAGTCAGGCAATTCTCCGCAACAGGTGAGCGGCCTGCGGGGCCTGTTTCGACAGTGGTATGATGTGGAGAATCGCGCCAAGGCATCGTCAGCAGATGATGGACTTGCTCCGCGTTCTCCGCGCCTTCGCGTGAGCCCTGCATTTCCGCCACACACAACTCCCCACCCCACAGTTTCGGCAGCAGCTCGCCCCGCAGGATGGCGAGGGGATGTGGTTTCACGCGGAGGCGCAGAGGCGCGAAGAATGAAGGCTGGGATGCGTCATGGGATTTAGTGTGTTTGTCTCCGCGTTCTTCGCGCCTTCGCGGTAGCCCTGCATTTCCGCCACACACAACTCCCCGCCCCACAGTTTCGGCAGCAGCTCGCCCCGCAGGGTGGCGAGGGGATGTGGTTTCACGCGGAGGCGCAGAGGCGCGAAGAATGAAGGCTGGGATGCGCCATGGGATTTCATGTGTTTGTCTCCGCGTTCTCCGCGTCTTCGCGTGAGCCCTGCATGTCCGCCACACACAACTCCCCACCCCACAGTTTCGGCAGCAGCTCGCCCCGCAGGGTGGCGAGGGAAGTGGTTTCACGCGGAGCCGCAGAGGCGCGAAGAATGAAGGCTGGAATGCGCCATGCAATTTCATGTGTTTGTCTCCGCGTTCTCCGCGCCTTCGCGGTAGCCCTGCATTTCCGCCACACACAACTCCCCGCTCCACAGTTTCGGCAGCAGCTCGACCCCAGGATGGCGAGGGGATGTGGTTTCACGCGGAGCCGCAGGGGCGCGAAGAATGAAGGCTGGGACGCGTCATGGGATTTCATGTGCTTGTCTCCGCGTTCTCCGCGTCTTCGCGTGAGCCCTGCATTTCCGCCACACTGAACTCCCCGCTCAGCAGCTTCGGCAACAGCGTGTCGCGCAGGGCGACAAGCGGCTTTGCGAGCTTGTGGACTGACGCGAGATTCGTTTCTGTCGTTTGTTTGGCGAACTTCCTTCTGAGACACTGTACCGTTGCGGGAAGGGATCGGATGAGAATGCTGCTTAACGAGTGTTGGTGTAGACACGCAGCGAATCAGGTTGCATCAATCTTTACTCGCTGACTGGCCTGGATGCTTTATCGATGGAAGACAATCCTCATCAAATTCCTGATCGCCGAGAAGAACTTGCCGCGGATCGTACCGACATGGCAAACTTCCGCACGCAATTGGCTCTTGATCGAACCACACTGGCCTGGATCCGGACGTCACTGACATTCGCAACGTTCGGGTTTGGAATGGTCGGGTTCTTTCGGTCACTCGAAAGCGCAGCCCCGAGCGAAAAGTCCCGTCAACTCCATCAGGGTTCCATCAATTTTGGCATCGCTCTGATCGCACTCGGCATAGTCTCCATGAGTTTAGCAGGAGTTTCGCACTGGCGAATGTTGCGCAGTTTGCGGCAGGGGAAACCACCGGCGCTCATGCAGTGGCCGCTGAGTATTGTTGTTGCCACGCTCGTGGCGATCCTCGGCTTGGTGGGCCTTTGGAGCATCATTGCTCACTAGGTATCGCGGGTCGAAGTGAGCAGCAGCCGTGAATCTTCTTCACGGAGCTCGGCGCATGAAAAAACCGCATCTCGGTAAGACCGGGATGCGGTTTTGGACGATTCAAATAGCGGCGGAGGGATTTGAACCCCCGACACGCGGATTATGATTCCACTGAAGAATGCCGATCCTGAACCTGCGGAGTCTGATGGGAAAAAGTCGTGACCGAAGCCCGATGAGGGGCCTGTCAGGCTCCGCTTTTTTTAGGTCCGACCGATGAGGGAACGTTGCCGGAAAACGTCCTCGCTAATTGATGTCGCCACTACGGTGGGACGGTCCGCAGAACGATGGTTCTGGAAGTTGCTTGAGTGGTGGTCTTTGCTCGGCAAGTGAGAAACACAGCCCGGCAGAAAATCCTGAATTTTGCCCTTGGCGGCTAAGTGTGAATCACACAAAGATCGCCGCCGACAGCCAGACAGTGATGATCGGATAGCGCCTGCAGTAACGGTTTCAGTCATCGTAATCAGTCGATCAGCAGCTGTGATCTCAATTGTTGTTTCGGAACCCAATGGTTCTGAGCAAAGACGCTCATTTGTTTTCGTTTGGACTTATTCGTGTAGACCTGCTGCCCGAGCCCTGTTTCCGGGTTCCATTCCATTTCATCGCCAGTTTCAATGTCGTCGTCGTTCAGCAACTCGATGATCGTGAAGCCGTTGTCCGTTTCGGTCCCAACCATTCCACGTTGCTTGTTGATTTGAAAAACTGTGCCTTTCATTTGGTGCTCCTTCACTCGATTCCGAGGGTCTCATGAGCGAGTTTTTGCAGGTACGCTTTAACAACGATCGTGACCGCAACGATGTAGAGCAGGTTCATCCACATGGACCTACTCACCATCCGAAAAGGACTGAGCGAGCTTTCGCAGCTGCCGAAGGATCTCCACTCCAATCTGGGCCGTCAGGTTTCCATCCTGCCTCGCCTGCTCTTCGAGTTCCAAAACTCGGATTTCTTCACGCAGGGCGTCTGGCACCAGCATTTCCACGTGCTTCCAAAGCTTGGCCAATTCACTCAGTGCATCGAATTTGGAGCTTGTATCAACGGCTGTTGTCACAGCGTCTGCAAAGCCGCTGAACGCCATCGAATAATCCATGCCCATTTTCTGAGCTTCACGACCTTCTTCATGAAGATATTTGGCAACAGTCGCTTTTGAATTCCGGACTGCATCTTTGTCGTTGAAGTCAGTCGTCAGGATTACATTGAACGTCTGATCCAGATTGGTGCTCATGATTGTTCATTTGCTTCCAAGAGGCGTTCGATATTCACCAGCGTCTTAAATGACTCCAGCGCTATGCGTGTCTGTAGATCTGCTCCGGCCATCTCCCCTTCGAATTGCATCAGCGCGATCTCGACATGGAGCTTCCTCGGTGGCGTGTGATCAATGTCTTTTGCAAGCTTGATCAATACATGAAGGGCAGCATCGCGATTCCGACTTCTGATAGCCTCTAACAATTCTTTCCACCGCTGTTCGAACGTGTCTTCATCCACTCGAAGATTCGGAGCTGCGTCTTCAAGGATCTTGTTCACCGCAACGTTGCATTGGTGCGCTGAGCCTCGCTCGCGAAAATCAACTGCAGTGATCACCTTGAATAGCTTTTCGATCAAGTCACTCTCCTCGGCGGTCGTTCTTGGGGTGTTGGTCGATCTTGACGTCAGATCGGACCTTGATTGTCGTTGGTGGCTTGGTGATCGGTGCCTTTGCTGAATCAGCTGGCTTCTGAGATCCTTGAGAGTTGCGATCCTTTGGACCTTTACTCATTGTCATCTCCCGCTTTTCGATGTTGAATGGGCTCATGCTTCTGCACATGATTCGCAACCAGAATCACTGAAGGGTCCTTTGTGATTGGAGCACCGGAACCAGCTCCACTTCCAGTTGCGGAATTCTTTCCTTCAGCCTTTGTGTCGTTGCTGTCAGTTTTCGATTTGTTGTCTTGCGAGTCGGTGGGAGACGTCGACATGAATAACTCCGCAAAAGCCAAAGCCGTTCTGGACATGATCAGAGACAGCTACAAGGACACGATCGACGCCCAAAAACGGTCCACTGATCGCATCACGATTATCTTGGGGATCACTGCGACATGCTTCAGTCTCATCGCAAAGGTTGACGATGCGCCTGCCGAGGGAGTCGCGAAACTGTTTTTGATCTGCTCCATGATCGGCCTGCTCGCTTGCTTTGTGATTACCGTGCTGGCCTTGTATCCACGTGATTCAAAGGTGCCCGGATCATTCGATGTCCACTTCCTGTGGAATCACTACGTGAGCGAGGTTTCGGAGGAGCAGTGCTTCGCTAACATCGCGAACGACATCTGCGACGCTTGGAAATGGCGAGTTGGAATGGTGGATTCCTTTGCGAGGCTGACCGTGGTTCAGCTCTTTGCGTCTGGAATCACCCTGTTCTGCGTCGCCATCTCTGAATTCCTGGCCACCTAGCACCCGCGCACGACAAACCGCATCTCCGAAGACCGGGATGCGGCTGAATAGTGAAATTGACACAAGTAGCGGCGGAGGGATTTGAACCCCCGACACGCGGATTATGATTCCGCTGCTCTAACCAACTGAGCTACGCCGCCGGATCTGCAGAAATTGCCGAAGCGTTCTGCACTGAGACACCGACCAGAATTGTCGGGTTCACAGGGTCGCGGAGTTTAGCAAAAACTGCCGGGTCAACAACTCACCGCACGCAATTTGCCGACAGAGTCTCAACTGAGAAAGTCGTCGTTCCGGATTTTGCTTTGAACCAGTGAATTGACTGGAGCAGCAACCGGGAACTTTCGACTAAGCTCGCCCCCGTTCCTTCCGAAGCGTCCATTCCGTGCTGCCTTTGCCGGAACCGGGCGTTACCGAAGGGGTGTTTCGGATAACCGGTGAATTTTGCCGGAGTCCGAACAGCCACAAAGTCCGCGTGTTCGACTTTGACGGCTGTGACGGTCGTTTGGATTTTTCAGTGATCTCGAGTGCTTCCAAACCAAGTGCCTGAGTCACTGGTTCTCCAAAATCAAGTCGTGTGAACGATGTCGACGAAGAGAGAGACAGATGCGCATGCCATTTGTGCGCTCATTCTCTCTCATCAGAACAAGTCGAGGTAAAGGCAATGAAAAGGCTCATGCTGGGAGCCGCTGCTGCAGTTGCCCTGCTGCTGAACAGCGGTGTGTTGATGGCCGGACTGCTCGGAACGGGCAGTTTCCCCGGTCTTGCAACATCCGCGTGTTCATCATGTGGGGACTTTGTAGCCGCTCGCTGTGGAACCGATCCGCAGTGTTGCTCCGTGCAGCAGGAAGTAGTCTGGGAAACCCAGCAGTACACCTGCATGAAGACGGTTTACGATCAGTGCACAGAATCCATTCCGGTTTCGTGCATGAAGAACGTCTATGAAACCTGCTACCGAGACGAGTGCTATACGGTTTGCAAGCCGGTCTATTCGACCTGCTACAAGACCTGCACCTACAACGTCTGCAAGCCGGTCTATCAGACCTGCTACCGTGACGTGACCTGCCGCGTTCGCAAGCCATGCTATCAGACCTGCTACCGCGATTGCTGCTACACAGTCTGCAAGCCTGTTTATCAGACCTGCTACCGCACGGTATGCTACAACGTCTGCAAGCCGGTCTACCAGACTTGCTACAAAGACGTCTGCTGCACCTCATGGAAAACTGAATCCGAAACTTGCTACAAAGACGTTTGCTACACAGTTTGCAAACCAGTCACTGAGTGCAAGACGGTCGACGTTTGCTGTGGCGAATGGGTCACAGAGACTCACTGCATCCCAGGTCCAGTCGTCGAAAAGTGCGTCTGTGACCCATGCAATCCCTGCTGCTGCAAGAAGGTTTGCGTTCAGGGCCCAAGCCGAACAGTTTGCTGCCGCAAGTGGGTTCCAAAGATGGTCCAGAAGACCATCACCTGCACTCGAATGGTTCCGGAAGTCTGTCACAAGCAGGTTCCTTACACCATCTGCCGTCAGGTTCCGGTTCACACTGTGAAGAAGGTTCCTTACACGACCTGCTCTTTCGTTCAGCAGACCTGCCAGAAGCAGGTTCCTTACACAACCTGCACGATGAGCTACCAGACCTGCACTCGCAAGGTTCCTTATACAACCTGCTCATGGACCGAAGAGTGCATCACTCGACGCGTTCCATACACAACCTGCAAGATGGTGACACAGACCTGCACAAAGCAGATCCCATACACCACCTGCCGCATGGAACAGCAGGTCTGCACTCGCAAGGTTCCTTACACTGTCTGCCGACAGGTCTGCGAAACTCGCACGGTCACACGAACCAAGTGCGTTCCTCGCCAGGTACCAATCACGATGACTCGCTGCGTGCCACGAGTTGTCTGCCGCCCAGTTCAGACATGCTGTGACCCATGCGTGGCTGAC
>JAEUII010000242.1 GCA_016795145.1 Planctomycetaceae bacterium | reverse complement strand
AGGGATCCGCGATTGTCGGGTACTTGGCGAATGTGATTGGCGCTTTTGTGTTTGTCAGCAAAGCAAGCCTTGGGGTCTTTGTTCAGGTTTGGCTGCGTTGGACATTGCCCCGACTTCGAATTGACCAGGTCATGACGACCTGTTTGAAGTATCTCGTGCCGATTAGTTGCTTTTTGTTTCTTGGCGCGACGCTTTGGCCTTTGTTGATGGCGACTGCTGCTCAACGGTCAACGTGGACGCCGGATCCGCTCGGGATGCGTGCAGCGGCAGAATTCAAAGAGAATTCTCCAGGAGTTGAAGCGGTTCCAGCTGTGAAGCCCGTCAGTGACGCAGGGCGAGAGGCGGTGGTTCGATGAGCGGTGAGAACTTACTTTTCACCATTTTCGCAGTGCTCACCTGTGTGAGTGCGATTGCCGTCGTGGTGTCTCAGACCGTCGTGCGAATGGCGTTCTGGCTTGTTCTGTCGCTGGGCAGTACATCCGCATTGTTCTTTCTGGCCAATGCGGATTTTGTTGGCGCCTCACAGTTGCTGGTTTATGTCGGTGGCACACTCGTGTTGCTCGTGTTTGGTGTGATGCTCACGGCCAGTGGTCCGTACCTGAAGATCGCAACGTCTCCGGGCGAAACAGTGCTCGGGGCTCTTGTGGCACTGCTGTTTGGTTTTGTGATTTTTGCCTGTGTGAACGGCGTTGAATGGCGCAGCCCTGAGGCAGCCGGAACCAGGGCCGTGGCTGGAAATACTCTTCGTCCTCTGGGGCTTAGCCTTCTTGGATCTCGTCCTGATCACGATCTGAAGGATGGTGACAGGCTGACTCCAGGGTATTTGTTGCCCTTTGAAATTGTGTCGATTCACCTGCTGGTCGTTTTGATCGGTGCCGCTTATCTGGCTCGAGCGAAGCGTCGCACAGTGTCTCCTTCTGTTCAGTCCTGATTGATTCGGAACTTTGGACATGTCAGCCAGTCTGAATGCATACCTCCTCGTTGGGGCTGTACTGTTTATCTGCGGCGTTGTCTGTATGGCAACGAAGCGCAACGGTATCGGCGTGCTGATGGGTGTGGAGTTGGTTCTGAACGGAGCCAATGTGAACTTTGTTGCATTTTCAAAGTTCACCGACCTCGGCCTGGATGGGCAGATCTTCTCTCTGTTTGTGATCGTTCTGGCCGCGGCAGAAGCTGCAGTGGCTCTTGCGATTGCTCTGAACTTCTATAACAACCACCTTACGATTGACGTTGACCGAGCCAACAAGCTCAAAGGCTAAATGCTGCAACGCGACTGTTCTGGTGGAAATGAAATTCCTGGACGATCTATTTTCCTGGATGAACCATGGTTGGCGAAACGCTCCGAAACTTGCTGATGATCGCCTGGCTGCTGCCATTGTGCGGTTTCGCCATTGAGATTTTTGGTGGCTTCTGGGGCTCACGCAAGAGCCGCCTGGCAGCATGGATTGCCGTCGGTTGTATTGCGACCGGATTTGTTTGCAGTGCCTCGGCGCTGTTGATCTGGGGGCGTCAGAACGAGTGGGTTGTTCTCGACAAAGCTGGTCATGGTCATGACGAAGCTGGTCATTCAGAAGGTGAAAACCACGCGGCTCCTGGTCATGAAGGAACTGCTCCACATGCTGAAGAGCATAAGGAAGAGCCAGCAAAGGCTCAGGAAGAAAAGCATGGGTCGGTTGCTGGAAGCGGCAGTTACCTGCTGACATCCATGGAAGAAGCGAAGGCCGATCAGACGGCTAAGCAGACTGTATTTTCAGGAACGATTTATCGGCTCGCGACGTTTGGCGGGCTGGAGTTGAGCCTGGACTATTACATCGACAGCCTGACGCTCGTGATGTTCACGATGGTCACCTTCATCGCCACATGTATTCACTTGTTCGCAATGGGATACATGTCGGAAGAACTGACTGAAGAGTACGTCGACCATCACGCCCACCTTCGCAACGGTCACCATCTTCACCGTCCCGGCCGTTTCTATCGATTCTTTGCATTCCTGTCGCTGTTTTGCTTTTCGATGCTCGGCCTTGTGATCGCAGGGAACATCTTCCAGGTCTTTGTGTTCTGGGAACTTGTGGGGATCTGTTCGTTCCTTCTGATCGGCTTTTACACTGAGCGTAAGTCGGCAAGCAACGCGGCAAACAAAGCGTTCATCATGAACCGTGTTGGGGACTTTGGTTTCCTGATTGGTTTGATGGTGATCTGGACCTACTTCGGAACGTTCCGCTTCGGTGAATCTCACAATGCCGAGGGGCAGGTTACTCAGGCCGGACTGTTTCAGATGCTGGCTCGCGATGAAGCCGGGAATGTCACGAAAAGCGCTGAGAACGGTGAGGTCGTGATTGGGGCTGCTGAAGCTTCACTGAACCCAGTCAATTCACGGAAGACGATTCCTTACTTCCTGCTGGTCGTGGCGGGGCTTGGTGTATTTGCCGGTTGCATTGGCAAGAGTGCACAGTTCCCTTTGCAGACATGGCTGCCAGACGCCATGGAAGGGCCAACTCCCGTCAGCGCTCTGGTGCACTCGGCGACGATGGTCGCGGCAGGAGTGTACCTGGTTGGACGATTCTATCCGATGTTTGTCCAGGAAGTGCTTCTGACAATTGCCTACGTCGGATGCATTACGCTGTTCGTTGCCGCCACGATCGCAGTCGTTGCGACTGACATTAAGAAGGTTCTTGCCTATTCAACGATCAGTCAGCTGGGCTACATGATGTTGGGGCTGGGGGTGTTCGGATGGGGAGCTGGATTGTTCCATCTTGTCACGCACGCCTTCTTCAAATCTTTGATGTTCCTCTGTTCGGGCAGTGTCATTTACGGATGCCACCACGAACAGGAGATGCCGAAGATGGGTGGTCTTTGGAAGAAGATGCCTATTACTGCCTTCACAATGTTGATTGGTGTGATCGCGATTAGCGGACTGGCGATTCCGGGATTGATCAATCTGTCCACAGTATTCGCCTTCTCAGGCTTCTTCTCGAAGGATGCTGTTGTTGCGACAGCTCTGGCCTTTGTGAAAGCAAATCCAGCTCATTTTCTGCTGTTCATCGTGCCGCTGATTACGGCCGGAATCACCGCGTTCTACATGTTTCGCCTTTGGTTTTACACGTTCGCAGGCAAGCCTCGCGACATGCATGTGTATGACCACTGTCACGAAGCTCCGCTGATCATGACGGCACCTTTGATGGTTCTTTCGGTCCTTGCCGCGTTTTGTGCGGTCGGTGGTGAAAAGGGACCGTTGTTTCTGCTGATCACCGGCGACCAGCCGGGTCATGTAGCTCATGGTATTTCAGCCACGAATGGTTTGACTCTTCCGGGACATGATGCCATTCATTCCGTGCACGGTCAGGCGGGGCTGCTGGCCTTGATTGCTGCCGTGAGTGGAACTGCCATTGCCTGGTTGTTGTACGGTACAGAGAAAGTAAACGTCGCTGAGATTAAGCGGCAGCTGTCTGGTGTTCACAGTTTCCTTGCGAACAAGTGGCATTTTGATGATCTGTACGACGCGATTTTCATGCGTCCAATGCACATCGCAGGAAAGTTCTGTGCGTGGTTTGATAGGACTGTCTTTGATGGCATCCTGCATTCTGCCGCCAAGATTACAGTGTTTGTCTCCCAGTGGGACCGCAAGTTTGACGAGACCGTTGTGGATGGTTTGGTGAATCTTGTCGGTAACTCCACATGGAGTGTTGGGAATTCTCTGCGGACCGTTCAAACCGGACGGTTGCGACAGTATGTGATGTTTATTGTGGTCGGTGTCGTGGCATTGTTTGCGATTCTGATCACGTCTTTTGCAGGCTAGCCTCCGGGATAGTCTGATCGAAACTGAACGAAGATTTCCGTTTGCCTGTCCGGGCGATGTACTTCAGGCTGTGAAGCGACCATGAATCCGTTTTTTCTGCTGTCGATTCTGATTTTCCTCCCGCTCCTTGGGGCACTCATTCTGCTGATGTTCGATGAGCGGAATGCAGAAGCGATGCGCTTTTGGTCGCTCGCGGTCACATTGATGACCTTCGGGTTTTCGATCGCGCTCTATTTTCAGTATGACCCTGCTCAGGGCATGTTGACTGCGGAAGTGAAGGACTGGATTCCGACCTGGAACGTCTACTACCGCCTGGGTGTCGACGGAATCAGTTTGCCGCTTGTGGTCTTGACTGGGCTTGTGAGTTCACTGGCGATGGTTGCCAGCTGGAGCATTACAAAGCATGTTCGCGGTTACCTGATTCTGTTTCTGATGCTGGAAACGGGGATGATGGGTGTGTTCCTTTCCCTGGACTTCTTCCTCTTCTACGTGTTCTGGGAAGTGATGCTTCTTCCGATGTACTTCCTGATTGGTGTCTGGGGAGGTCCTCGAAAGGAATACGCGGCGATCAAGTTCTTCCTTTACACGCTGGCCGGTTCTGTGTTGATGCTGGTCGCGATGTTGATGTTCTATTTCTACAGTGGTGCAAAACCAGAAAGCTTCAACCTGGTAGCTCTTGCGGACATGGCGTCAAAGGGCGGTTTGCTGTCCCCAAACATGCAGGTCACAGCCTTTGCTCTGCTGTTCATTGGATTTGCAATCAAGCTGCCCGCATTTCCGGTCCACACATGGCTGCCGGACGCTCACGTCGAAGCCCCGACTCCAATCAGTATGATTCTGGCGGGGGTCCTTCTGAAGATGGGTGGCTACGGGATCATTCGAATTGCATTCCCTCTGTGTCCGTACGGGGCTCAGTACTTCGCGTACACGATGGTGGCCATCGGAGTCATCAGCATTATCTACGGTGCATTTGCTGCTCTGGCACAGACAGACTTCAAGCGACTGGTTGCGTATAGCTCCGTCAGCCACATGGGATATGTTCTGCTGGGGCTTGCCATCTGGAAGATCAACGAAGCCGGTGACACAATCAATTCAAGTTACTGGCAGATGGGATTGAACGGAGCGATGTTTCAGATGATCGCTCATGGGATTTCTTCAACCGGCATGTTCTTTATGGTGGGGGTTGTCTACGACCGAGTCCATCATCGTGACCTGAATAAGTTCGGCGGTCTGATGGGTACGATGCCTCTTTACAGCGGACTCGCCGCGGGCCTGTTTTTCGCAGGTCTTGGTCTGCCAGGGTTGTGCGGGTTCATTGGTGAAGTGTTTGTGGTGATCAGCTGCTGGAGCTTCAGCCCGATGTTGGCGATTCTTGCTGCGTCAGGCGTGATTCTGACGGCTGGATACATCCTTTGGGCGATGCAGCGAGTGTACCTCGGAGCAGAATACAAGGGACCTCATCCTGAAGCACTGACACCAAGCAATGCACGCGAAAATGCAGTAGGGTTTATCCTGCTGGCTCTTGCGATCGTGTTCGGTGTGGCACCGGCACTGCTGTTCAACGTGATGGAGCCTTCTGTGAAGGCAATGGCCCAGGCAGCCGAAGCTGGTTACAAGCAGTCAGCTTCGCAGCTGAATGAGCTGCAGGCACAGCGATAGTCTCTGTTGTTAGTTGGTGGCTTGTCGTCCGTTTAGATTTCAGTCGGTAGTTGCAGCAATGGTCTTTTCTGAGCTGATTCAGAACCTGATTCAGGACACAACAGCCAATTCACTGCCTGTGTTTGGTGTTGAGCTGTGTTTGTGCGCAACGATCGTGCTGATGCTGCTGGTGCGGCTTTTCAGTGCGGATCGACTGTTGCCGGCCTGTGTTGTTGCGGTTATTGGAGCAGTGATTGCTCTCGGGGTATCGTATCTCCAGTACCGC
>JAEUII010000241.1 GCA_016795145.1 Planctomycetaceae bacterium | reverse complement strand
TCGGTACTGGCGTGATGCACTCTTTCGAAGAGCGACCAATCAGCGGGCTGGAATTGTCCGGCCGGCATTCGGCGACTGGATGGCGAGTGAGCTGAATTCCGGCAAACACTGGGACAAGATTGTTGAGCAGTTGATCACGGCAACCGGACCGGTCAACAACAATGGTGCGACTGCTCTGATCTTCGCTCACGAAGGTGTGGCTGAAGAGATCGCCGCTGAGGCATCTCGGCTGTTCCTGGGAATTCAGATTCAGTGTGCCAACTGCCACGACCATCCATGGGACAGCTGGAAGCGAGAGCAGTTTCATCAGTTCACGGCGTTCTTCCCTCGAGTGACTGTGCAGCGTGACCGAAACTCGGACAACATGTTTGATTTCGAAATCGGTTCGATGAACGCAGAGCGGGGACGGCAGTTTGCTGCGTCACAGTTTCTGCTGACTCGCCTGGACAAGAACCGCGACAGCACAATCACGGAGAAGGAAGCTGAAGGTTCGCCACTGGCACGATTGTTTTCCGGTCAGGCAAAGGGGGTGATCGACAAGAACGGCGACGGAAAGTTCACCTTCGAAGAGCTGCGAACCGCGCAGCCTCCGGAGCGACCTGGTCAGGGTTCGACCGAACATTTCATGCCGGATCTTTCTGACCCGGGTGCTCAGGGTAAGAAGATTGACCCCGCGTTCTTCCTGAGTTCAAAGCGAGTTGATTCCGGAATGTCAGACGTGGAACGTCGTCAGCTTGCGGCAGACTTTATTACGAATCGAAGCAATCAGTGGTTCTCACGAGCCATTGTGAATCGGATCTGGTTCGAGATGACCGGGACCGCTTTCTACACGCCCATCGATGACATCGGACCGGATCGCGAATGTACGCATGAGGAGACTCTGGACATTCTGTGTGACGGCTTCGTTGATTCGGGTTATGACCTGAAGTGGCTGATCAGGACGATCGCGGCAACTCGCACCTATCAGCGAGCGCCGAATTCGAATGGCGAAGGCTTCGCGCGATGTGAACCGATGCGACTTCGAAGTGATCAGTTCTACGCAGCTCTCTGTCAGTCGCTGGGAGTGACCAGTTTGCCGATCCGACCTGGTGAGGGCCGGCGGTCGCCAGGTGAAATGCGTGGCCAGGATCTCGGGCGAGAGGAGTTCGCGCGGGTCTTTGGGTTTGATCCGTCCACACCTCGTGATGAACTGACGGGTAGTATTCCTGAAGCATTGTTCATGATGAACTCAACGATGCTTTCCAGAATTCTCTCCGCTCCCGGCGACTCCAACGTGATCACTCGGATCTCGACGTCGGTTCTGAGTGAAGAAGAGATTATTCGCGAGATGTATCTGACGACTGTTGGACGTGAACCGACGGAAGGTGAATTGAAAACGGGGCTGGACTATCTGAAATCCAGTCGCCAGCTGCGAGAAGGGCTGGAGGATCTGTACTGGGTTCTTCTGAACTCCCCTGAATTCATCAGCCGTCGGTAGAGTCAGGAATTGACGTTTTTTCGGGCCAATTCTCATTCCGCGACGGTGTGCACGTTTCGGGATGGGGTTGAGTGAGAAATTTTTTTCTGAAAACGGCGACACTATTTGCGTGCACCGGTGTTCGTGGGTCAGCCTCCCTTTTCTGGGCTCTGTAGATTCCGCTGTTTCTGGTTCACTCGATGGGTGTACCAAAAACAATGCGAAGAGGAAGGGGCTGACTTTTTCTGAGCTTCCGTGTTTGCAGGCTTCGGTTGCACAGTTAGGTCAGCCCCGTCCTCTTCGCATTTTTGTTGCGCGGATGGCGGTGGACAGAAATTCTGGTAAGTCCGTCGTTTCGACGCAACTGTTCAGATCGGGAAAAAGGTGAGCTAATTATGATCACGAACATTTTCGATTCGGTCCGTATCCTTCGAGACTCGATCATTCGCCGCCGATTTCTGCAACAGCTGTCGGGCGCGGCGGCAGCCGGACTGGGGCTCAGGACGGTACTGGCCAGCCAGGCAGAACAGTTGCGCAAGCAGGGCAAGTCGATGATCCTGCTTTGGATGCAGGGCGGACCCAGTCAGTTTGAGACACTGGATCCGAAGCCAGGGAAAGAAAACGGCGGTCCGACCGAAGCGATACAAACGAGTGTCGCCGGCATTCAGATCGCGGAGAATTTTCCGCTGGTTGCGAAGCAGATGCAGGACATTGCCATTGTTCGCTCGATGACCAACAAAGAAGGCAGTCATCCTCGCGCGACCTATCAAATGCATACGGGCTATGTGCCGGCCGGTAGTGTGAAGCATCCTTCCTTTGGATCGTGCGTCTGTCAGCAGATCGGACATGTGGATGGACAGTTGCCTTCATTTGTGTCGATCGGTTCAACGCAGGGCGCTGGTTTTCTGGGGATGGATTATGAGCCGTTTGTTGTCAGTCGGCCTGGTCAGCTTCCGGAGAACATCGCGCTTCCTGTAAGCCGAGATCGGTTTGATCGTCGAACAGAATTGCTTGGCAAGATGACAGGCGAGTTTGCTCGCAGTGGTTCGGAACAACTCGCGAAGACTCATGATTCGTTGTATGGCAAAGCATCCAGGCTGGTGCTGACTCCGGAGACGGAAGCCTTCGATATTTCTTCTGAACCTGCAGCACTGAAAGATGCATACGGGGATTCAAACTTTGGACGCGGCTGTCTGTTAGCGCGGCGACTTGTGGAACGCGGAGTTGCGTTTGTCGAAGTGCGATCCGGCAACTGGGATACTCATCAGAATAACTTTGAAGAGTGTGCCAAGAATGCGGCGGAAGTGGATCCAGGAACCGCGACACTGTTGTCCGATCTGCGAGACCGCGGAATGCTGAAGGACACGGTCGTCGTCTGGATGGGAGAGTTTGGACGAACTCCCAAAATCAATCCTCGTGAAGGTCGTGACCATTATCCAAAGGTCTTCAGCATGATGATGGCTGGCGGTGGTATCCGTGGAGGGCAGGTCTATGGTTCAAGTACCGCCGATGGCTCAGAGATTGCTGAAAACCCAGTGACAGTGCCAGACCTGATGCGAACCGTCTGCAAAGCTCTGGGCGTTAACGCAGATCATGAGAACATGAGTCCTCAGGGACGACCGCTGAAGGTTGTGGATGGCGGCAAAGAGGTTGACTCATTGCTGAGTTGATCGGACCGTTGTAATGCCGCCTCGACTCAAAGAAGACCCGGAACCGCAGTCAGGAGAGGGGATGCTCCTGACCACGATCCCGGGTCAGCTCAAGTTGGGGATCTTTAGCAAGATCCACTACCGACGGATTAGCCATTGCATTGGCCGTTTGTCTTGCTTCTGATCGAGATCTTTCGAGCGCCAGCTTCCGGGTTTCGACGCAGAGTGACAAGGAGCACTCCGTCGTTCAGTTCGGCATCGATGTTGGATACATCGACCTGATCGCGGACCTTCAGGACTCGACGGAACTTTCCTTTCGCTCGATCATTGAACAGTTCGTTGGCGCCTTCTGGCTTCAGTTCGACGCGTTCGCCTTCCACGACCAGGCTTCCGTCAGCCATGGTGATGCTGATGTCGGACTCTTTCAGTCCGGGGACATCGACTCGGATTTCCCAGCGGTCTTCAAACTCCGTCACAGACATGCCGGCGTACGCGGGGTGGCTGTCGAGCCCCAGTTGGCGTTCGAAGTCTCTTCGAAGAGCAACAAATGGACTGCCAGCCGGGTGAAGAAGAGTGTTCCAGTTCATGATTCAGTACCTCCCACAAAACAGTGTCAAAGCTCTGCTGGAGATGCCGCATGGCCAAATCCCTCAAACTCATGCAGAGTGGAAACTACCAATTGCGAAGAGCGTGCCAATCTTGTGGCAGTCTTTTTGAGTTCTCTGTAAGTCTTTATCCAGTAATAAGATGCAGAGTTTTGATGCCAGCAGTCTGTTGAGCAAGGACTCCTGCGGTGGTGCCAAAATGGCCATTTGTCTGGCGTGTCCGTGAGTTGTTGAAACTGCCTTTTTGGCCTTCTGTTGGGTTTTGGCAGTCGCTGCTGTTGCTTTTGATGTGATTGCCATCTTTGAGCAGTTTTTGAGCGGAGATGGCATTCCTCTGCTGGTGATTGGTGGGTGCGGTTAGAGGATTTGCAGGAATGAAACATCTCCGGGACACCGCCATTCCCGGGTGCTAAAGGCTGGACAGGTCTGAAGAATTGAGTCAGGATTTGGAATTGGAGGTCAGAATTTCCGGCAGGACCTTGGCCGGGGATGACGATTTCCAACCATAGAGCATTCAGCGTGAAGCGACGTGAGTGCTTTCCCCTCCTTAAGTTGCGTTCGCAATGGACGTTGCGAAGCAGTCCGGTGATCCCACCTTCCTGACCGGAGTTTTGACATGTTGACGATACTTGGCCGCGCCTCGACATACTGCGACGGAATTGCTCGCCGGGGCTTTCTGAAAATCGGCGGCTTCGCAATGGGGGCCGCAGCGAACGCATCGCTTGCTTCGCTGATGAGGGCGGAAGCGTCCAGCCCCAACACGAATGCTCACTCTGGCAAGGCCATCATCAATATCTTCTTGGGCGGTGGTCCTCCCCATCAGGACATGTGGGATATCAAGACCGAAGCGCCACGGGAGATTCGCGGCGAGTTCAGCCCGATTGAGACGGCCGTTCCTGGCATTCAAATTGGCGAGTGCTTCCCGAAGCTTGCCGCGATTATGGACCGGCTTGTTGTCGTCCGTTCCGTCGTCGGGTGCTCCGGTGCGCATGATGGATTTCAGTGTCTGACGGGCTGGGAACGCAGAAGCATCGAGTCGATTGGCGGACGTCCGGCAATTGGATCGGTGCTGGCTCGTCTGTATGGTCCTCGGGACCCGGGAATTCCGCCTGCTGTCGCGCTCGCCGATAAGACGTCACACGTTCCGTGGTCAGAACCTGGTCCTGCCGGGTTCCTTGGCGCGGCATTCCAGCCCTTCCGTCCGAACGGCAAGGGGATGGAAGATCTGACGTTGAATGGAATATCGCTTGAACGTCTGGAGGACCGCAAGTCGTTGCTGAAGAGTCTTGATCACATCAAGCGAGAAGCTGATGCGAAGGGCATGATGACGGGGATGGACGCATTCACCGATGCAGCCTTTGGGGTATTGACATCCAGCAAGCTTGCCGACGCGCTGGACATTTCGAAAGAGCCTGCAGAAGTGCGTGCACGTTACGGCGATGGCAAGCCCTACAAATATCAATACGACGGAGCGCCGACTTGTAACGAGCAGATCCTGATGGCTCGACGGCTCGTGGAAGCAGGCGTTCGTTCGGTGACGCTGTCCTATGGTCGCTGGGATAGTCACGGTGCGAATTTCGATCTTGTGCGTGACCATGGTTCGAAGCTGGATCAGGCCGTCAGTGCACTGGTGCTGGACCTCGAAGAACGCGGAATGCTCAAAGACGTCACCATTCTGGTCTGGGGAGAATTCGGACGAACACCTCGTATCAACGACGGTGCGGGCCGGGACCACTGGCCACAGGTCAGCTGTGCCCTGATGGCGGGTGGCGGCATGAGAACCGGGCAGGCGATCGGTGCGACAAATCGCCTTGGCGAGTACGCAGCGGCTCGTCCGGTTCATATGCAGGAAATCATCGGGACCGCGTATCACAACCTCGGGATCGATGTGATGAACACAACGCTGTCTGATCCGACAGGGCGTCCTCAGTTCCTGGTCGATATCCGCGAGCCGATGAAAGAGCTGGTTTGATCGCCTGAGCAAGTCTGTTCAGTGAAGCCTGGTGGTTTGTTACACCGAACAATTCGGCAACCACAAGCAGGTCATTCTTCTGACAAAAGATGAGGGACAGAAAATGAAGGCGAGCGGCAGGACATCGCTCCAGCACTCGACCCCTCTCCGTTGCTCTGGCGCAGCACGAGGTTAGGTGCTTCAGAGTTGTCGTGAGATCACGCGGCGGCTTTGCGTCGTCGCCTGGCTTCAGGAGGTGTCTTCCAGCGGCGGTGCACCCAGAAATACTGTTCGGGCGCTTTGCGAATCAGCGATTCCAGGGATGCCGTGAAGTCCTGAGTCAGGCGTTCAATGCCGTTGACATCCTGATACTCCGCCGCGTCCATAATGTCCTGTGTCGTCAGGCAAAACTGGACCCAACGAGGGTTCTTCTGCTGTTCGGGCGGCAAGCGCCATGCGCCGCCTACGACAACCAGAGCGTTGTATTGCAGTGCCAGCAGGGCGATGGACTTCACGGTCGAAGCAGGCTTGCCGAAGAAGTCGACAAACAAACCGTTTCGTCCGGCATCCTGGTCGCACAACAGGGAAGCCATTCCGTTGCTGTTCATGATGGCCGAGAGGTCTGCACCCGCGCCGGTTTTGGAGATCAGCCAGTTGCCCGTCGATTCTCGGTAGTCCTTGAACCATTGCTGCAGCCACGGGTTGTCCATGAATCTGGCAACAACTCCCATCGGGAATCCGAAGTGGCCGAAGGTGTTGACGCTAATCTCCCAGTTACCGAAATGGCCGCTCAGAAAGATCACTGGGCGACCGGAGCACATTGCCTGAACGCACTCATCACGCTTTTCAAACAGCAGGACATCTCCACAGGAATGCAGGCGGAAGTGGCGGGGCAGCTGGACCATTTCGCAGACCATCCGAAACAGATGCTGCCACATTCCAAGAATCAGCTGATAGACGCGTTCGTCAGATGTTTCCGGTCCAAAGGCCGCTCGAATGTTTGCTTCAGCGACGGAGTAGCGGCTGGCCTTTCGCGGCAGCACATTGACCACAAGCCATGCGAGCCCGTTGGCCATTTGAATCGACGCGCGAACGGGCAGACTTTTCACCACGAACAAAATGAGGTGAAAGACGGCGAATTCCAGCCCATGTCGAACACGCATCCATGCCATGACGCGAATCATGATCGATGCCGGGCCAATTGAGAATGGCAAATCGCCGAACCGGAGGACCTGACGGAGGAAACCCGCTCTGGCAGAATCCAGAGTGTGGACCCTGCTGAGGTGCTGGGTTTGGGGATCTTTAGCAAGATCCACTACGAAGACGCAGGCGCAGGGATGACGAACCGCTCTTCATTGTTCTGGCGAACCACTAATTATTGCTGGCCACGTTCTCTGGCAGCAGACCCTGAGATCTGGCGATGACGTGAAGCAGCGTTCGGTTGTCCAGGAAAGGTTCTTTGCCCTGGAACGCCCACACCACTTTGCCGTTTCGATCCACCACGAATGTGCCGTGGTCCATCGTTTCATCTTTGTCGTCGGTTGCCGATTGGAACACTCCCCAGGCTTCAGCCACCTTTTGGTCGACATCGGAAAGGACAGGAAAGCCAAATCGACCGTATTCCACAAAGCGTTGAGCAGTGTGGTCCGAGGAATCGGAGCTGATGGCGATTATGTCTGCATCGAGTTCACGAAAGTAGTGCAGATCCTTGTCGAGAGCCAGCAGTTGGGCCACGCAATGGCTGCAACCGTAGCCAAGGTAGAACACGACAACCACGGGCCGATTTTGCCCCAGCTCTGAGAGCTTTTGGGTGAGCTTTGCGTCATCGGGCAATGAAAAATCCGGAGCCGTCTTTTCCAGGAGTGCGTGTTTCTGGGAGTTAACCGGAGCAGTAGTGTCCGCCAGAATGTCAGTGAGAGCCGAAGTCAGTTTGGTCGTCTGAGCGAACTGAAGATACGCTTCGGCGTCCTTGCGAACGTTTCCGGTTGAGATCAGCCCGTACTTCAGGCAGATCTGGCGACACTGTTCGAGCACACCGGAATCAGTGACGGTTTCAGGAGGGTTGGCTGAGTGGTAGATCAGGATCAGCGCATAGAAACTGGCTACGACGAACAGAAAGCCGAGGAACAGCTTGGTTCCCCACTCGCGTTCGCGCGGTTCCGGCGCTGATGATTCGCTGGAAACGGTCAAGTTCTCTGGTGTACTCATGACGGTAACCCTCCGAGTGCCATTCTGCCTTTCCCCTATATCGGCGACCAGAGCGACGTTTCATTGTCCCAAGGATTCTCAGAGCTGCAGAAGAATTGCCGATTTTGAGGGTTAAAACAGGCGGGATTTGGAAAGCAATTATCCTTGCCGGGCAACGCCGTGAGAGATTTTTGACCGAAACAAAAAGGTGCAACCCGCTCTTCCGGCCTGTCCGCCACCTTCGCTCCCTGGCAAGGTTTCCGCCCGCGTGAGAATGACAGCTAAACCCAAATCGTTGGTGTGACAAACCACCAGGGTTTCCAGAAACAGGAAGGGGCATCGAAAGCCTGTTCCGACCGAACCAGAGCAGGAATTCCTTGTCATTGCCTCAACCTCTCAGTCTCGTCTGCCGAAATACTCGCCGTGGATTCTTGAAATCCCGGGCGGAAGCCGATAGCCTTCGCTCTCTCGCTTCGGCGGGTGGAAACAAGGGGTCGTAGCTCAGTCGGTTAGAGCGCCAGCCTGTCACGCTGGAGGCCGCGGGTTCGAGTCCCGTCGACCTCGTTTCAAAGAAAAAGGCCGCTGAAACAGATGTTTCAGCGGCCTTTTTTGTTTTTCGTGTGACTTTATTTCGCAGCAGATCGCATTTTGAGCGACCTTTGACGATCCATTAGCCGTGCTTAGCAAGCAGCTCTGCAATTTGAACGGCGTTCGTTGCGGCTCCCTTTCGCAGGTTGTCTGACACGCACCAGAATGTCAGGCAGTTCGGGTGCGACATATCTTTACGGATGCGTCCCACGAAAACTTCATCGCTGCCGTCACAGGTTGAGGGCATCGGGTACTGGCCGTTGAGAGGATCGTCGACCACGGTAATTCCCGGAGTTGCCGCGAACAGTCGCTTCGCCTCGTCCACTGAAACGGGGCGCTCGGTTTCCACGTTGATCGTTTCGCTGTGGCAGTTGGAGACAGGAATTCGGATGCATGTCGCGCACACCTGAATGCTCTGGTCGCCAAGAATCTTGCGAGTCTCGAAGACCATCTTGAGCTCTTCGCTGGTGTAGCCGTCTTCTTTGAAGCTGCCGATCTGCGGAATCGCGTTAAATGCGATCGGATACTTGAAGGTTGTGTACTGGTACGGAGTTCCCGCCAGAGCGGCTTTGGTTCCATCCATCAAGTCTGCAGTGCCCTGCAGGCCCGCGCCGCTGGTTGCCTGATAAGTGCTGACGACGACACGCCGCACTTTTGCTGCGTCATGAAGAGGTTTTAGAGCGAGAACCATCTGGGTTGTGGAGCAGTTCGGGCTCGCAATGATTCCTTTGGCATTCAGGGCATCCTGAGGGTTGATTTCGGGAACGACCAGAGCGACGTCCGGCTTCATTCGCCAATAACCGGATTCGTCGATGACTTTACAGCCGGCTGCCACCGCCGACGGAAGGAACTCAGCCGCCGTGTCGTCCGGAGTACTGGCGATAACGAGGTCGACGCCTTTGAAGCAATCGTGCGTCAGAAGCTCCACAGTGACTTGTTTGCCGTTGAATGTGACTTTCTGCCCGGCACTTCGAGCGGACGCGAAGAAGCGAAAATTCTGAGCCTGAAACTTGCGCTGTTCCAGCAGTTGCAGAATGATCCGGCCCACGGCACCAGTTGCACCAACGACACCAACCGTGTTAAACACGTGAATTTCCTTGAATCTGGCCAATGAAACGAGTGGAAAACAGTCCTGGCAGTTTGCTGAATCACTCCAACCCGTTGCGTCAGCGAGGGATTGAATGGTAACCGGGCGATTGTGATCCCTCACTAACGTCTCGGGTTGAGATCCCTCACTAACGTCTCGGGTTGTGATCCCTCACTAACGTCTCGGGGTTGTGAAACGTCAGTCGACCACCTGCTAAACATACGAGCAGGTGAATACTCCGCCAATCGGCTGGGACGAATTGTGGTTCGAACTGGCCGATTTCGGGTCGGGAAAATATCGTCCCGCCTGAGAATTTCCAAATCCGGCAGACAAACGGAGCCAGCACTCGTCTTTGAGAAGTACCGTGAGCACGTCAGACGCCTCTGAATTTCAGGTCCAGTTTCGGGCCAGCGTGCAGTTATTGACGCTGGATCCTCAGCGCGCGCTGACTGAATTGTTCGACCTGACAGCGCAACGACTTGTGCGGTTCGCAATGACGATCACGGGAAATCAGCCTGACGCAGAAGATGCTCTACAGGGAGCGTTTTCCCGTATCGCCTTTCGACCTCGCCTGTTGGCGAAGGCAGAGGCTCCTTGGCCGTACCTGTTGCGGTCCGTCCGCAATGAAGCACTCAGGATTCACCAGCGCAAGCGAGGGGGACTTCTGGGAGATTCGGACCATGGATCAGGTGAAGAGAGTGCGGAAGAACAAATCGTTCACGAAGAAACGGCGGACAGCGTTCGCAGAATTCTGCAGACACTGCCTCGCAATCAATATGAAGTTGTGATTTTGAAGCACTGGGAAGATCTGACGTTTGCGGAGATCGCAGAAACACTCGGGCTGTCTCAGAACACCGTCGCCAGTCGATATCGATATGCGATGGAGAAGCTTCAGCGCAGTTTGGAACCATTGATTCGATAGATCGGGTTTTCCGATTTTGATTTTGTTATTCAGGATGTTGGAACCTATGAGCAATCCACATATTCGAATTCCCGAGCCATCGCTTCCGGAGCACGAACTGCTTCAGAACGCAGGAAGTTTGCCGAAATTGTCGGCGGGAATCCGGGAACGTGTGCTGACTGACTGCCGAGTTCAGATTCGAAATGGTCGGCGGATGGATCAACTGAAGATCGCCGGTTCCCTGCTGGCCGCTTGTCTTTTGATCTGCGTCGTCTGGACCTTTCGATGGAATCCGACAGCTCCATCTCGAAGTGGTATGACCAGTCGGAGCGATGCGGCTCATCAGCCAGCAGAGATGCTGCCATCAGGTCACAACGGTGGTTCACTGGCCGACAAGGTGGCTCAGCCGACAGAAATGCAGGCTCCGCCAGTGCCAAAGGGCGGCGTGCCAAGTCGTCCTGAGTCGCTTCGTGAAGTGCAGCAGCTTAACCAGCTGATTGAAGAAATTCGTGGACGAAACAATAATCTCTGCGGGTGGCTCCCCTTCCTGTGAGATCCTTGTTCGTTCCGAGTTCGCTATGCAATTTTGCCTGCTGCGTGTTTTGGTCGTCTGTTGTTTTCTTTGCGTCCCTTCCTGGTCGGTTGCTCAGAATCCAAACATCGTCGTTATTTACGTTGATGACCTGGGTTACGGGGACGTTGGCTGTTACGGTGCTCGTCGAGTTAACACTCCGAACATTGATCGACTTGCGGCGGAAGGCTGTCGTTTTCTTGATGGACACAGCTCCGCCGCAACGTGTACTCCGTCCCGTTATTCCTTGCTGACGGGAAACTATGCCTGGCGGAAACGCGGGACAGGAATTGCTCCCGGCGACGCGACGTCGATTATCACCCCGGGCACTCCCACGGTTGCCAGTTTGCTTCAGAAAGCCGGCTATCGCTCTGCCGCCATTGGCAAATGGCACCTTGGATTGGGTGCCGATGCCATTGACTGGAACAAGCCCATTTCGCCGGGGCCCCTGGAGATCGGATTCGATGAGTGCTTTCTGATTCCAGCCACTGGCGACCGTGTTCCAACCGTGTATGTCTCAAATCACGAAGTCGTGGGGCTTGATCCGAACGATCCCATTTCTGTGAGCTTCGGTGACCCGATTGGAGACGAACCGACTGGCCTGAAGAATCCCGAGCTGCTGAAGATGCAATGGGATCATGGCCATAACGCAACCATCGTGAACGGGATCAGCCGAATCGGGTTCATGTCCGGCGGTAAGTCAGCGCGTTGGGTGGATGAAGACATGGCCGATGTGCTGACTCAGCAGGCGATTCGTTTCATTGATCGACATGTAGCGACTCACGCAAAGCAGCCTTTCTTTCTTTACTACAACACACACGACATTCACGTTCCGCGCGCACCCCATTCACGATTCGTTGGTTCCACGGAACTCGGTCCTCGCGGTGACGTCATTTCGGAACTCGACTGGAGCGTGGGCGAAATCCTTCGAACTCTGGACCAGCATGGTCTTCGTGACAATACCCTTGTCATTTTCACAAGTGACAACGGGCCCGTGCTGAATGATGGCTACAAGGATCAGGCCGTCGAGCGGAACGGCGACCATACGCCGGCCGGACCCTTTCGAGGCGGAAAGTACAGCGCGTTTGAAGCAGGGACCCGAGTGCCGTTTATCGCACGTTGGCCTCGCAGAATTGCAGCCGGAACAACGTCGGCCGCGTTGATGTGCCAGATCGATTTCCTCGCCTCGTTCGCTGCTCTTGTCGGTGAGCCGCTGCCAAATGAAATGCAGTTCGACAGCGAGAATCACCTGCCTGCGCTGCTCGGCGAATCCTCACAGGGCCGTGAGTCGTTGGTATTACAGGCCGGAGTCCTTGCACTGAGAGAAGGTCCGTGGAAACTGATCGAACCAGGCAAAGGCCCTGCTGTTTCGAAGCAGGTGAATATTGAAACGGGTAATTCTCTGGCACTCCAGCTGTATCAGCTCTCCGAGGATCCTGGTGAAACCACGAACCTTGCAAAGCAGGAACCGCAAAGAGCCGCCGAGATGATGGAGAGGCTTGACCAGATCCGAGATCGCAGGTGAGTCGTAAGGGTTCTGAGTCGCCGCCAGGAACTACGGAGCGCACTGAAATTCATCACTCGTGACGAGCGTCCAGACGGCATCCGTCAGCAATTCCGCAAGCCTTTCGTCCGACGGCAATTCGATGGATTTCAGTTGCTGATTCCAGAAGTCCATTTCGGATTTGAGCGGCTGGCGGCTGAGCGTCCAGTGGTACATGTGGAGAATCAGGCTTTCCGGATCCCCTCTTAACTCCTGAAGCTTCTTCACGATCTGTGAGTCGGACGCAACACGCTGGTTGACAATACGACCATTGATCAATTCCAGCGCCAGTGAAAGCGTTTCCTGAGGTCGCTCTGAGAGACATCCGGCGGAGCATCCACTTTGGATCTTGAAGGCTGTGAAATCGTCAGCCTTCGATTCCGGATGAACTGTACGCCTTGCTGAATCGAGCTTGATGCCTGGGGATTCAGTTGATTGAATGAGCTGATCCAGCAGGATTTCGGGTGCCAGGCGAACGGGTTCTCTTGCACTTCCCAGCTGCAGATCTATTGAGGAGCCTGGGATTGCAGGGCCACGTTGAAATGCCTCGCTGAGACAGATTTCACGAATAAGCGGTCGCAGTCTTCCTTCAGACTGTATGAAACGACTCACGAGGTATTCAAAAACTTCGGGATGAACCGAAGGATTGGTCGAACGCAGGTCATCCGACGGTTCAACCAGCCCTCGACCCATCAACTGTCTCCACACGAAATTCACAACGTGGGACGCAATCAAATGTGAGCCGTCATCGTGAATCCAGGTGACCAGTTGCTGACGACCGTTAGCCGTGGCTTTCAACGACGCCCCGGAGAGCAGTCGAGGAATTGCAGGTTGACCTGTGGCCGGGTTGATGTTGATTCCCGAAGGTCTGTCTGTAACGACAGGATCTCGTGTGACTCTGGCAAAGATCGCCGCCAGTCCGTGGTAGTCTTCCTGAGTCCAGCGGTCGAGAGGATGATCGTGGCAATTCGCGCATCGCAGCCGAACTCCCAGGAACGCCTCACTGAAGTATTCCGCCTGCAACCGGGCATCTCTTGAGATCGTCGAAAACGCCGCGGGAGGATTGTCGACCGGGCTGCCGTTCGCAGCGACCATTGTTGCGGTCATCTGGAACAGACCAATGTCATCCTGAAGGCACTTGCGAATCCAGTAATGCCAGGCGACAGCGGCTTCCGGTGTCTGAGCTTGTTCGATGCGCCACTGCCGACCCAGCTGCCACGACCAGTAATCCACAAAGTCCTCGGATTGAATCAGCTCATCAATCAGCCTTGATCGCTTGTCAGCAAGCTGATTCTTCAGGAAAAGATCAACTTCATTCCAGACGGGTCTGCGGCCCGTCACAAGCAATGATGCACGATGAATGAACTGCACATCATCGACGGGAGGCGATGGTGACAGATGCATGAGCGCAAGTCGCTTTTGCTGCAGCCGGTCGATGTCTGATGTCGCATCGGATGTCGCATCGACCGCAAAGGCTGAGGATGATTCGGGCCAGGGAACGAGAATCTCTGTCGCGACGATGGCACCGGGAAAACGCGCCGTCAGCAGGTGCCGCCCTGCTCTCTTTGCTGTGACCTGCACTCCAGCGGACTCTGGCGAGTGATGATGTCCGCTGGTGAAATCAGGAAGTTGAACGTGCAGAGAGTCCGAGTCCGGATTCGACACAGCAACGCGATCTGACACATCCACTTCGGTACCATCCGACAGCACTGCGAAGTATCGGATGCTGGTGACTCGCCCCGAGTCAACGACGACGGATTGCGGTTCTGAACGCAGGGTCACGGCTTTCCGGTCGCTTCCAAATTCAGCGCCATCTCTGATCCACTGCCGCAGTTGCATTGCTTCGGGTGATGATGCGGCGAAGCGAATTCCACCAGCATGATCAACCTCGCCTGATGGTTTCAGAATGACGAGACTTTTCTCCGGAGACGCCAGATTGACGCGGCGTGAGTTCAGGTGCCGGGCGATGGCGAAGTGGTCTGCCGCTGGATTGCTGCCGAACAGCGAGAGTCGAAATTCACCACGTCCCGCAGCCGCTCCGTGGCAGGCTCCGCTGTTGCATCCGGCCTTAGTAAGCACCGGAAGTACTTCCGTTGTAAAGTCGATTTTTTCGGAGGGTTCCTGGGGCGTTCCAGCGTCCAAGTTCTTGTTGAAGCACAGCCCGGAATGCACGCACATCGTCAGCAGGAAAAACGCCACGGGGGCGACACCGTGTGCCCGCAGGCCTGGATGCTGATGAGTCTTCGGAGATTTGTGATGGCGAATCTGCATCTCTCAAATGCCTCAGGCAGTATTCCGGGGCAGGCAAAACGGGATCGACACACTGTGCGCAATCTTAATCAAGGCGGACGAAATTGAGCACAAAACAGGCTCATTTTTATCGGAACAGCCCGGGCTTGTGGTGACAGACAGAGTTACCCGCTATCCTATACGACTGGACCGGATTCCGGGGCATAGGTCAAAGGTGAGATCACCAATGACCAGTGTGCTCGGTCTTGAAGGGACACAATCCTACCTCTGAGGTACATGAGGCTCCGAATGTCTGATCATGAAGAAAATCTGTCGGCGGCTGAAGACATGACTCAGCAGTACGCGCTGACCGAAGACGGACTTTTGAAAGTCTATACGGCGGGCGTTGTTACTGTGCTGGGGTTTGGGGGGAGCGATGTTCCATCGGAATTCAACGCAGCCCATTATCGAGCGGCCATCACGGATTTGCTGAAGAGCAATAACTCCAATACCGTCGCGTTTGATCTGACCGGGGTGCGACTTGTTCCGAGCGGTATGCTGGGACTGCTCGTCTCTTTGACTCGACTTGATGGGTATCCGCTGAAGGTTCAGATCTTCAACCCCAGTGATGACGTTCGCGAAGTTCTGCAGATCACGAAACTCAATCGGATGATTGAGGTGCATGAAGTGGATGTTCCTGGTTGATCTGGACTGCGAAGTTCGCTTGTAGGGTTGTGATTTGCGGCTCTTTGTTGCCTCGTTGGAAGTGCCGAAGTGAAGACAGTGTTGCTTATGCGTCATGCAGAGGCCGCTCCGGAATCTGCAGGGCAGACCGATTATGACCGTCCCCTGACAGAGGATGGCATTCGGATCGCAACGCAGACAGGTAAGGCACTGAAGGCGGCCGGCGTCACGATCGATCGGATTGTCGCATCGGCGGCGGTTCGGACGACAGAGACCGCGCGACTTGTTGCGTCAAAGGCTTCGCCTGAATGCCCGGTGATCCTGCTTGAGGGACTTTATTCAGCTCCGGCGGAACTCTTTGCACAGGTGCCTCGGCAGTATGGTTTTGAAGACGAGCAGACGCTTCTGATTGTCGGTCATAATCCAGGCATCGGGCAGTTGATCTGTTATTTTGCAAAAGACCTTCTGAGCGTTCCGCCGGCAACACTGGCCGGATTTCAGTTTGATGTCGCAGCATGGGAAGAGATCAGCCGTGAGACAGCGACGCTGGCCCGGCTCATCCGAAATGGTCAGACAGAGATTGGTTGATTGACGATTACGACCCGGGATTCCGGGGCGAAGTTTGAGTTTGCACCCTGATGTTCATCAAGTTCGCCGGAGGAATCTCGTGAGAGACTTTCCAGAAGAACTCCTGTGTTCGGTCGCGATCACGCTGGCTTATGGCGTTGGGCCTCGAATCCAGACGGATTTGATCGCCGCATTTGGCTCTGCTGAAAATGCTCTGAAGCAATCAACTGATGTGTTGATGCAGGTGAACGGCATTGGCCCCAAAACCGCTTTGGCTCTAGTGCAGCCAGAGCTGAAATTTCGGGCGGCGGAACTCCTTTCTGAATGTGAGCAGCTGAACGTCGATGTCCTGTTACGCGATTCCGGGGAATACCCTGAGAGGCTTCGCGAGATCTGTGACCCTCCCGCGATCCTTTACCGCAGAGGTGTCCTGTTGCCTCAGGATGATCTGTCCATTGCCGTCGTGGGGTCGCGACGCTGTTCGACCTATGGACGGCGGCACGCAGAACGACTTGCAGGGCAACTTGCTCAGGCCGGATTCACTGTTGTCAGCGGGCTCGCAAGAGGCATCGACCTGGCCGCTCATCAGGGCGCTATGAATGCTGCTGGCAGAACGATCGCAGTGCTGGCCGGAGGAGTGCGAGACATCTATCCGCCGGAGCATGATCAGCTTGCCACTGAGATTACTCAGCAGGGAGCCTTGTTAAGTGAAATGCCTTTGAACCAGCGCATCCTTCCGGGGTTGTTTCCTCAGCGGAATCGGATTATCAGCGGGCTTTGTCTTGGTGTTGTCGTGATCGAAGCAACTCGCAACAGCGGAGCTCTCTATACAGCTCGACACGCTCAGGAACAGGGACGAGACGTGTTTGCGCTGCCTGGTCCTGTTGAGAGTCTCTCAAGCGTCGGTTGCCATGACCTGATTCGCGATGGAGTCACCTTGATTCGTCATGTGGATGATATCCTTGAGGCGCTCGGACCATTGCCGGTGCCAGCTCGCCGAGGCCCTGGCATCACTGTGCATAAGCCTCGCGAGCTCACATTGAACGCTGTCGAGTCACGGATTCTGAATCTGATCGGCGCTCATCCGGTCGCCATTGATGATCTTCTGAGTTCAAAAACAGAAGAACCGTCGCAGGTGCTGGCCACTCTCACTGTGCTTGAGATGAAACGTATGATACGGCGACTGCCCGGCAATACCGTTGTCCGTTACGACTGATTGCCATGTCAGCAAACTGTGCCAGTGAGGCGGGAACAAAAAACGCCTGTGAAGACAATTCAAGTCCTCACAGGCGTTTCTGGATTTGGAACCACTGAACTCTGGCCGGACGGGATTAAGCCGACTGGCTGTCCGCGTGAGCCAGCATCATGCGAACCAGGTGCGGCAGATCGATTGCTCGCATTTTGTCGTTAATGCGGGCACGGTGAGCCTCCACGGTTTTGGTGCTCACGTCCAGGCGAGTCCCGATTTCCCGGCTCGACAGGCCATCAACGATCAGGTCAAGTACTTCGCGCTCACGGTCGGTAACTCGAGCCAGGCTCTCTTCGATCTGATCCAGGTCTTCGCCGACAAAGTCCCAGTCGGTGTCATAGTACCATGCATATCCACGAGCCGCCGCGGCCAGCAGCGATTCAGCGGACACTGGCTTCACCAGGAAGTCACATGCTCCCGCACGCATTCCCTGAATCGCAGTTGGGGCGTCGGCGTGACCAGCGAGGAACATGACCGGCAGCTCTGCATATTCTTCGTTGACCTTGTCAAAGAGTTCTCGCCCAGTCATGCCGCGAAGATTCAGATCAGCGATGACAACGCCTGGCTTACGTTCGCGGTAGTCACGATAGAATTCCATCGCCGTCATGTAATCCTGAACTTCGATCTTCTGATTCCGCAGAATCTCAGCCAGTGACTCGCGCATTGCACGATCGTCAACGATCAGAAACACGGTGAACGGACGGCGTTTTTTCGGCTGACTGAACTCGGACTGCGAACTGGATTTCGCCACAACTTTTCTCCAAACGACAACTCAGGCTCTGTGACAATGATCACCGGAAAGTCCGGCGAGACAGTAGTTTACTTCGGTATGGCCACGCGCGAACGGATGGTAGCCATGGCAAATGAATCAGGCATCGAGTGCCGCAAGAAATCCCGCCATTTCTCCCGCAGCATGCCCATTCTCCTGAAGCTGAGCCTGAGCGATACCGCTGTGGTAAGTCTCCTTCGCCTCGTTAGTCCTGCCCAGGCGAGTGAGCAGCTGACCAGCCATCAGGAACGCTGGCACATACGGCTTTGAATCCTTCATCAGTATTTCAAAGTTCTGTAGAGCCTCTTCACCATGGCCCTCTTTATCCAGTTCCATCGCCAGCATGTACCGGAGCATCTGATCTGCGGGCGATCCCTGAAGCATCACTTCCAGCTTCTCTCTGCGACTTGGCATTCACTGAACCCTGTGGAGCTTTGACGCGTTCTGCGTCATTGACTAACGACTTAGGTCGGCTGTTTTTCACGAATTCACGGTGTGAGAATTCACCCGGGTGAAACTTCAATACGGCGCGGCTTGGCACGCGGAGCACGCGGCAGCTCGACTCGAAGCACCCCGTTTGTCAGTTTGGCCTGGATCCGATCGTGATCCACTTCATCACTCAGAATAAACGAGCGAAGGAAATCACCAACCTGATACTCCTGGTGAAGAATCTGTCGGGCGACCGGATCTCTTTGCTGCACACGACCGAACAGTGTCAGGCGGCTATCCTGCACCTGTAAGTCCAGGCCTTCTGCGGTAACGCCAGGCAGGTCGGCATACAGCACCAGACCATCGGGCGTTTCATAAATATCGATGGGCGGATTGAACAGCAGGCGAGGTTCTGCAGGTGGCTCCGGCGCGGTTTCCGGCACCGGGGTTGTCGTGGCGGGAATCAGCATATGGGATTCCGTGGGCGTTTGATCCTGTGGCTCGCTCATGGGTTTGTTATCCAGTTGGAATCAGCTGTGTGTATGACTTGTCGGCGCCGTTATTCGTTGACCCGAATCTGTCGTGGCGTTGCTGATGGAGCTTTGGGAAGCGTTACTCGCAACACGCCTGCCGTGTAGTCGGCTCGCATTCCCTCTTCATTGATTCGGTCGGGCAATTGAATCTTGCGTTGCCACGGTCCGTGGAATCGTTCCTGACGACGAAACGAATCCTCCCTCGCTTCTTCCGGAGGAACGCGAGTTCCCTTGATCGTGAGATACCCGGAGGCGGTCGTCACTTCCAGAGCCTTCGGATCAACCCCTGGAATCTCGGCCGTCAGCACGTAAGCATCATCGAGTTCCAGAAGATTCACCTGGGGAAAACGGCGGCTGAACCGCACACCATGCAGGCTAAGGTTAACGCCCTGCAGAAGTCGGTCGACCTCACGCTCCAGATCCTGGAACGGGTCCCACGATTGTCCCCAACGAAAAACAGCCATCAGAATCTCCTGTCCCGCATTTCCGAGGAAGGCGGGCGATCGCAGCCATGGACGTTCGCCAGAGCCGCTTCAAACTGCTCAATAACTGACAAAACAAAGAGCGGTCCGGTCAGGCTGCACAGTCTGTTCCATATTTCACAACGATTTTCTGTTCGCCGCATCTGCCATAAAGTGTTTTCCAGTTTGTGTTTATGGAGACTCTCTCGTGGCTGGCGTTATCTCGGTTTTTAGCCAGGTCTGCCAAATTGCCAGAACTTCAGTCCCAGTTCTGAGTTTTTCCGGCGGGCATCAACATCGCGGAATGTGCAGACAAACGCGTGCTACAACCGCTACAACCTGCATTTTTGAATGGGCGTTAATGTTTCCTTGATCGAACAGGTCATCCAAACCGGCAGAATTTCTCCACGCCCCCAAATTAGGGGCAATACTCAACCATCGTCAGGAACCAGTGTGGTCAGGGAGACCATTAGAACTGAGTTCAGATCCTGCACGACACGGACGTCGAACCGCTGCAGGTGATCCGTTTTTCCCCGGAACGCGAAGGTAATGCTCATGTCGGAAATGACATCCGATGTTGTTGTAACAGAACGTCGTCGCTCGCCCCGTCGTCGGCTTTCAGAAACGAAATCAGTGGCAGAAGCAGTGGTCGAACGCCGCAGCCCGGCTCCGGCACCACCAGCAGCAACGGAACAGTCGGTTGAAGAGCGTCGTCAGATTATTGACCGCCGCCGTCTGGACCGTCGGCGTCAGATTGATCCAACGACCTGCGAACGCGACTACTCCGATCCAGAGATTGAATTCATGCGAGCCATGGACGACTACAAGCGAAAAAGCGGTCGTCCGTTCCCGACGTGGAGCGAGGTTCTGGAAGTGTTCATGAGTCTCGGGTATCGCAAGGTTGCAGATCCATCGACTCTCGAATGGCGAACCTTCGGAGACTCCGTCGGGACTCTGTAGAGATTGCTTAGCATCGACAGAAGGAACTGTCCTGTTCAAATAAGAAGAGCCCGCGAATGAGTTCGCGGGCTCTTTGTGTTTCTGAATCGATCCTCGAGGCGGCAAGCCAACAGGGACATTGAGTCCTGTCGACTAGTTCAGACGATAAGCCGTCTCGCCGTGTTCAGACACATCCAGACCTTCTTCTTCAGCATGCTCGGTCACTGTGAAGCCGATCGTCTTGTGAATGATCAGCCCAAGGATTGCAGTCAGGCCGAATCCATAAAGAGCAGCTACCAGAATGCCCGTAATCTGGAGCATGATCTGATCCATGCCACCGACCGCAGGGCGAATTGCAAAGTAGCCAACCAGCACGGCTCCCACTGCACCACCGACGCCGTGAACACCAACAACGTCCAGTGAGTCATCGTATTTGAACAGCTGCTTCAGCTGGACTCCAAGGAAACAGGCAACGCCGCCAATCAGGCCGATGATCAAAGCACTGCCAGGGCTGACATGACCAGCACAAGGAGTGATCACGACAAGTCCCGCAACCATGCCCGAAGCCACACCAATGGCTGTTGGCTTACCAGCGTGGAGCCATTCGGCAATCATCCATGACCCCGTTGCGGCACCGCCTGCGATCGCTGTTGTGGCAAATGCCATGACGGCGACAGCTCCGGAAACCGGCAGGTAATCTTTGGCCACGGCAATTGCGGAGCCCGCATTGAATCCGAACCAGCCGACCATCAGGAATCCCGCTCCCATCAGTGTCCAGCCGATGCTGTGTGGCAGGAACGGGCCCTTTGGAAATCCATGTCGCTTTGGAAGAATCAGAATCAGAGCCAGCGCGGATGCTCCGGCGAGAATGTGAACAACAGTGCCACCGGCGAAGTCCAGAACACCCTTCTGGAACAACCAGCCGTTGACGTTCCATACCCAGTGTGCGACAGGGTCATAAACCAGTGTGGCCCAGAGGATCACAAACAGGCACCAGGCACTGAATTTCACTCGTTCCGCAATGGCACCGACGATCAGGGCCGGAGTAATGATGGCGAACATCATCTGGAACATCGCGAACAGAAGTTCCGGCACACCTGTTGGAGCAGCTCCGGTCGTGTCGCCGCTGGTCAGGATCTTGCCATAGTAATTCGGGCTGTCGGGACTGACATCGCTGAAGCCTTTGAACATGACAAGGCTTGAGTCCCAGCCGAGATAGCTGAGCGCGGGCTTCTCGGAGCCGTCTTCTGCAGTGCCACCGGAGACAGAGATGGCCGACGGGACCGCAAAGCAAAAGCTGTAGCCGCATGCAATCCACTGAATCGTGACGATCGGAACACAGACCATCACACACATGAACATGTTCAGCACATTCTTTGCGCGGACCATGCCACCGTAGAAGAGTGCAAGTCCCGGCATCATGAAGCAAACAAGAGCCGCACTGACTAGCAACCATGTGGTGGAACCAGTGTCAATTGTTCCCGCAAGATGAGGTGCGGGTGCAGCCGTATCGGCAGCAGTTGCGGCAACCGCCGGAACCGTTTCCTGAGCCAGCGCTGGCAGTGACAACACCACCGTCGCAATGACTGCTGAGAATACAACGATGGCCCGACGGATCGTGGGCCGGGAAAAAAGAAACATTACCAAACTCCTGAAACTCGCCTTGCGTGGGTGAGGAAGGTCCAAAAGAGTCGTGAACTCTTCAGGTCCAGAAAACGTCTTTGAGTTCGGTGGGTTTGCAAACGCAAAGACGTTTCATGGACTCTGAACCAGTGGGCTTGGTTTGTGGGTAACCATTGCCACTGTTTCGCTGCAACACAAAACGCAGACAGCCCGGACCGAAAATCGGCCGGGCGCTGCGGTGTTGGTCAAATCAAATCACCAGGAACATTAGTAAGCACTGTCAGACGCATAACATGGCATGCCATGCTCATGGACATCGAGGCCTTCCATCTCTTCCTGTCGAGAGACTCGAAGGAGTCCGATTGCTTTCAGGCCACCGAAGACAGCCAGCATCAGTACGAGTGAGAAGCCTGCGATAGCAAACGCACCATAAGTCTGAACTACAATATCCTTCTCACCAAAGATACCGGCGGCGATACACGCCCAGATACCACAACAACCGTGGACCGGGAAAGCACCGACCGGGTCGTCAATCTTCAGCTTGTCGAGAGCCATGATAGCGGCCATCACGATGACACCAGCAACAGCTCCGATGATCATTGACTCGCCGTTTGAAACGCAGTCACAGTTTGCGGTGATGCCAACGAGACCAGCAAGGATTCCGTTGAGGCACATTGTCAGGTCCGGCTTCTTGAAGACGGCCCAGCTCAGCAACATTCCAACGGTGCCGCCAGCACAAGCTGCCAAAGTCGTGTTGACTGCAATCTTACAGACCGCGGTAACATTGCCGCCGCCGGAGAATGCAAGCTGGCTGCCTGGATTAAAGCCGTACCAGCCGATCATCAGAATGAAGACGCCCAGCGTCGCATAGGCCAGGTTGTGTCCGAGAATTGGAATGGACTTTCCTTCAGCGTTATAGCGACCGATTCGAGGTCCCAGCATCCAGGCTCCCGCCAATCCGGCAAAGCCACCACACGCATGAACCACCGCAGACCCGGCAAAGTCATGGAAGCCCGCTGCTCCAAGCCAACCGCCGCCCCACTTCCAGAATCCGACGATCGGATACAGAACACCTGTGATGAAGACTGTGTAGATCAGATAGGCTGAGAACTTCAGGCGACCAGCAACCGCACCTGACACGATGGTTGCAGTTGTCGCACAGAATGCCGCCTGAAACAGGAAGTCGGCTTGTGGATGAAGCTTTCTGAGCGTTCCGGGCGCTGTTGAAAATCCGCCCTTCATATCTTCTGCTGAAACTTCAGCATCGAAGTTTGGCTGAGCATAACCGAAGTACTTCCCCGCATAGTCAGCACCGGGATACATCATGGCGTAGCCGATGAAGAAGTACAGAATCACCCCGATGCAGAAGTCGATCGTGTTCTTAAACAGAATGTTGACCGCATTCTTGGCTGAGTTCAGGCCGATCTCGACGAGTGCGAAACCTGCCTGCATGAAGATGACCAGAACGGCGGACAGAAACAGAAACAGGCTGTCGATCGAATAAGAGATCTCCACTTCATCAGGCACGCTGTACTCTGCCGCCGGCGTTTCAGGGGCAGCAGTCGTTTCTGCAGCTGGTGTCTCAGTCGCTGGTGCCGCTGCAGTCTCAGCTGCAGGCGTCGCTTCCTGAGTTGCCGCACTGACGGCAGGCATACCGAGGCTCATTGTTCCCATCATGAGCACGAACGCGAACGTCCGAACGCTCAAACCCAGTCTTCCCAACATCGCCCTGATCTCCTCGCAATTATTGCCGATTGAATGCTCTTTCAGACCGAAAGCCCCACCCGCAGGCGGCTCATGTGGCTCGGTGTGGAATAATCGGGCAGTCCGGCCAATCCAGGGTGACATCGCTTATTCGATGATCGCAGCGGCGTCCGTGTCGCTGTCAATTCTTCGAAAACGATCCAATCCTCCACCATGTCCTGGCCATTCGTGCCAACGAATTCATCGACTGCACGGAAATGCAAACAACGTGCCTGATTCTGAGTCACTGCGTGCTATTTGAGTCGTAAGTTGTTTAATTGCAATGATTTGCAATTTTGTTCAATTGGTGAACTTGAGCACGGTTTGGTGATGAAAGGCGGTCTGTGCCTGTTGCTGAGGCAATGATGTTGAGAGACAGCGCATTCGCTGAGCTTTTGGACGAGGCTCATCCTGAGGACAATCCTTTGGTGAATAAACCACTGTGATTTCAAACCTCTTTTGGCCGTTCGGTTCCGCCAGTCGTTCCAGTTGTGATGGTGAGTCCATGCGGGGACTCCGGAATGTTCAGGTCCCTTTCATGCAGGCTGATTCAAATCGAGGCAACCCGCCGATTTTGAGTGAAAAGCCGGGAAACTCCCAAGGATGATGCCTGACAAGAATCAGGCATTTGCGGTTTTCAGTGCATCATGAGGCAACTCATTCTGGCGTTGGCCTCAACTGCCTGGGAATCATGTGGTCGGATCTCTTCGCCACAGGTTTTCCATTCGTTTGTCGTCTGTCGCACGGCGAGAGACAGAATTCTAAAGGGCTGCTTCGAGTGATCTCCCGATTCGCCAAAACCGTCGTTGTCGGTTCCGTTTCCTGTGGTCTGTCGGCCGTGCTCTGGAGTCATACGGCTCACGCGCAGGATGGAGCATCGTCAGGCGGTGAATCCGCATCATCCGTCTTCCAGTTCCCGCCAACGACCGCAGAGGGAATCGTTGACGCAGTTCAGATTACTCGGAAACTGGATCGCCCCGGTGACGCAAGAAAATTCCTGGCGGAGCTGATTCAGAAGTCCGGCTCTCCGGAGCTCACAGACCTGCGACTGAATCGCGGACTCGCCATCTTCATCGAATTCAACACCGATGACCGTCTTCAGCCCGAGGCTCGAGACCTGCTGAAGATTATGCAAACGGCTCTTCCTCAGCGTTCGCAGGAAGAGCTGACGACTTTTCTTCAGCAGCTGGGAAAGAACGATGCCGCTTCCCGGCGAGCGGAGGTGGAGCTGATCTCCGCAGGGGAATCGGCCGTCGCGGTCCTGCTTACTGGTGATCCATCGACGCCGTCCGGAAAGGTCGCTCAGGACATTCTCGTCACCTACGCTCGAGACTTCCGGTTCGAGCTTATTCGATTGCTGCCGACGTCCGATCCGTCCACTCAGGTCAGGATCCTGAACCTGCTGCAAGGGACAAGTGACCCTGAGATCGCCATTCGACTTCTGCGGTATCAGGCGGGCGGCCAGGACAAGGCCGTGCAGCAGGCAGCTTCAACTGCCATTCAAACCCTGTCGCATGGCCGACTTTATGCGGAGAACGCGGAGCAGGCTCTTGTCATTCTGATGGAGTCGATCGAATCACTCTTTCGCCGCAATGGTTCACAAGCGGTTGTCGTTCCTTCTGCCGAAGTTTCTGATGCTCCGGTCAAGCCGGAACTCCTGCTGAAGGCCGAATCACTGATTGAAGACGCTCTCGCCATTTCATCCGACGATGCACGAGTCCTTAAGCTGAAGACTCTGCTGCAGCTGGCTTCCACCAGTCCACGATTGGCGGCGGATCCGACTGTGGCAGCAGCGCTGACTGAAGAAGAAGTGGTTGAGCAGCTGAGACTCTCGCTTCACCTTGAAGCTCCGGTCGCATCAATCGAGTGCCTTCGGGCCTTGCTGCTGTCGAACAAATCCGGCGCTGAAGAGGCTGCTGCCGGTCAAGTTCTTCGTCAGGCCCTGGAAAGCCCTGACGCTCGCGTGCGAGGACTCGCAGCAATTCTGGTGCGTCGTGGCTGGCCTGTTTCACGCAGAACCGCAGTGCAGCGAACTCTGACCGCCGCGGCGAGTGCTCCCGTGAAACCGGAAGCGGTCGTCGTGAGTCCGAACACAGAACGACAGTTGCTCATTTCGCATCTTCTTCAGGATGCGGGATTCGCCGTGAAAGTTGCAGCGACAAGCCCGGAAGGATTTGATGCCGCTGCCAGCCAGCTGAACTGTGACCTGTTCGTTCTTGATCTGACGACAACGACATGGACGGCCGATTCCGCTTTGGCAAATCTTCGCGCCGATATCAGAACTCGAAACACGGCGGTCCTGGTCTTCGGCGAACAATTGGATGACCTTCGTGCTTCTTCACTGGAAGCTCGGCACGGCGGAATCTGGTTCGTCGCTGAGCCTCTTGGGGAAAGAACGCTGCCGGCTCAGGTGCGAGCGATGAATCTGCCGTCTCCGCTCATGACGGCCGAAGATCGGCAGTATCTCCAGGAAAGATCTCGGTAGTTGTTTTTTCGCAACGAACGTGTGATGCGTATGTGCCAGTGAAACGGTGCGGACTTATCGCGATCGCCAGTACGTGGCTTCGTCAAGATTCAGTTCGGTGACCTTCGTGGCGATATCTTCCCGGAACCGCTTTGCGTCGACGGGATAGCCCTGAGTGTGTCTGAGCCCCGGGATCTGCTGTTCCCACCATTTGTTGAACTGCATCATGAAGGTTTCGCGCAGGTATTTTGCGACCATTGATGCGAGGGCGACGGGCATGAGTTCTTCGGCACGAGTCCGAAAGCAGAATTCCATGTCGCCCATTCGATAGCGAGATCGATCGCGAGACTCTTCCAGCCGAAAAACAAACTGATCATCAAAGTGATCAGCGATGAGTTCATCGTATCGATTGCGGCCTCCATGTTTATCGCAGACGACGAAGCACGGATGGTCCCCAAACGAATCGCGAAACGAACGCACAAGCGACAGTGTCTGACTGGAAAGAACGCTGCCCTTCGAATCCGTCTGTGCAACACGTCGA
>JAEUII010000227.1 GCA_016795145.1 Planctomycetaceae bacterium | reverse complement strand
CACGCCCGCTTCGTCATTGCCACTGATGATATTGCGATCCGATACTGTGGTGCCTCCAATCACAGTGAGTCCAGCTGTTGTGAGGATCTGAACGCCCACGGTGTTGTTACCAAGATCCGAAGTACCGAACGTGTCGGTACCAATCAGGTTGCCGCGAACCTGATTGGATACGGCACCATCCTCAATCAGCACTCCAACATTGTTCGACGAGATCAGATTCTCCAGAACCAGGTTGCTCGTAGCTGAATTGGTAATGCGGACGCCGTTCAGGTTGCCGAGCGGCGAACCCCCTGCCGCATCTGTGCCAACGTAGTTCATCCGAATCGTATTGGATCCGGCATTGTCGACCCGAATGCCATCAGCTGAATTGCCCGAAACGACATTTCGAGAACTCGCGACCGCTCCACCAATCGTATTGCCACTGGAAAGTGAGGTAATCAGGATCCCTGTACCGTTCGCGATGACGTTCGTTGCAACTGCGTCCGTCCCAACATAATTGCCGGCGACCGTATTGCCCGTTGTCGTCGCGCCCTCAATCCGTACACCGGAAGTGGTGTTTCCGCTGATGATGTTTCTGGCAGAAGTTAATGTCCCGCCAATGAGGTTATTAACCGCACCGTTGGTTAACAGAACACCGTACTGACTCGCAATGGCGGACGATCCGGTGATATTCGTACCAATCATGTTGCCTGCAATAATGTTGCTGCTGGCATCACCAATTTGTACGCCTGCAGTCACCGTCCCGGAAATGACGTTGCCTTCCGAGCTGTCGCTGCTGCCATCGCTGTTGGTACCGATGTAGTTTCCGGAAGCGGAGCTATAAACGTAGACACCTGTGCCAACATTGCCCACCTTCGCAATGCCGGACAGGTTGACTCCGATGGAGTTTCCCTGGACTTTGTTTCCGCTGGTTCCGGAACCAAGAATTCGAATCCCGGTGTCGCCGTTATTCACGCCCGTGATCACATTACGCTGAGCGGCGCTGCTGCCACCGATTGTGTTATTGGTCGCTCCCGACTTGATCTGAATCGCAGCGAACCCAGTATCAATCGCCGTGCCTGTCGACGTAATTCCAAACAGGTTGCCTGACACCAAGTTGTTCGACGTTCCTGCTCCCGTGATGCTGACTTCAACGTCGAGTGACCCAAAGATGTTTCTCTGATTCTGGTCGTACGTGCCCCCGACAGCAGCTCCGATGAGATTTCCGCTGGCGCCACCGGAGATTTCAATTCCATATCCGGTGCTTGCGGGTCCGGCGTACACTGTTTCAGTCGCTGAAAGCCCAACAATGTTGCCTGCAATCACGTTAGAACTCGTCCCGCTGCCTGTCAGCGTAATGATGTTCTGCCCAGGAATAACCGAAGTGGCAAGCACGTTCCGTTCAGATGCATCGCCAATTCCGTCTGCGTCGGTTCCGATCACATTACCGGTCGAGCTTGTATCGATCACGATCGCCTGGCCACCGTACCCCGCATTGCCGGCTGGGTCCTGACCGATGTAGTTAGAAGCGACTCGGTTGTCAGCTCCTCCGTTAATCCAGATGCCTCGGCCATAAGGAGCGATGTAATTTCGAGAAACACTGCCGGACGCCGCATCGAGCCCTCCGATAATGTTGTCATGTGTTCCGCCGGACAGACTGATCCCGGCAATTCCACTGGCTGCATTGATACGGTTGTCGCCCGCCGCGTTCAGGCCAATGTAGTTGCCAGAGACCTGGTTGCCGGATGTGCTGGCCCCCGTGATCGAGATACCCGTGTTGTTGCCGCTGATCAGATTCCGAGCGACCGTCAACGTGCCGCCGATCAAGGTCGATGTGGCTCCCGAGGCAATCAATACGCCCGTTCCGTTGGCAATCGCACTCGAGCCCGAGACGTTCGTGCCAACGTAGTTGCCGGCGACAACAGTAGTCGAAGTCCCGGTTCCCTCAATGCGAATTCCTCGCGATGAGTTGCCGCTTATCACGTTGCGTTCCAGCGAGTCACTCGTGCCATTGGAGTCGGTGCCAATTCGGTTTCCCGTCGAACCGAAGTGGACGAACACACCTTCGAGATTCGGGATGGCTGATGTCCCGGCGGGATTCACACCAATGAAGTTTCCAGCGACCGTGTTATTGTCCGCATCCGAAATCTGGACGCCATACCCGAACGCGCCGGTGTTGCCGCTGATCACATTCCCTTCGCTGGCATCATTCGTGCCGTTGCCATCCGTCCCAATGAAGTTGCTCGTTGCTCCATCAGAGATCAGGACACCGCGATTGTTCGCCAGAGCACTCGTGCCGGCGGTGTTAAGCCCGATGTAGTTGCCAAACGCCAGATTCGAACTGGTGCCAACGCCACTGATCCACAGACCAATGGAGTTGCCACTGATGATGTTTCGTTCCGCCGATGTGTCTCCACCGATCGTATTGCCAGTCGGACCACTGTCGATCCTAACACCGGTCACATTTGCAACGGCAGTCGTACCCGAAAAGTCTGTGCCGATGAGGTTGCCGGCGACTCGGTTGCCCGTTGTCCCCGACCCAACAATATCGACCCCATAGCCATTGCCAGAAATCAGGTTCCCTTCGGTCGCATCACTGACCGAATCTCCGTCTGTTCCAACGATATTGTCGGCAGCACTGCTGGCAAGTCGAACACCGTCCTGGCCATTACCGATGGCAGTACTTCCACTGGCGTCTGTGCCAATGTAATTGCCCTGAACCTTGTTTCCACTCGCCAGATTTCCGGCAATGAAGACGCCATGAACTGTGTTTCCAGAAATCAGATTGCGATCGGCAGCGGCGGACCCGCCAATGATGTTATTTGCTCCCTGATTAATCAGGATTCCGTGCTGTGAATTGCCAGCCGGGGCGGTACCAGTCGCACTGACTCCAATCCAGTTGCCAACAATCGTGTTGTTGTTTCCGAACAGCACTTCAATTCCGGAACCCGAAAACCTCTGGATGTTCAAACCTCGTACGGTGGAACCGTTACCGGAAATCTCCAGACCATCAACTCCGGCACCAGCGCTAATTCCATCCAGAATGATCAGCGGAGCTCCGGAATATCCTGGAGCACTCGTCCCATCGACCACCATCGGATTGCTGATCGTCGGAAGTGCCGAACCTGGAGTGAGCGTGCCCGCCACACTGAACATCAGGTAGTCCACATCGCCGGATGCATTCGCCGCAGTGATCTGATCTCGCAGTGAAAAGGCCCCTGAATCATTCAGGTTATTGACCATCAGAGTATTGCCGAGCAGATCGTAGAACGTCGATCCAGCGTTGGTGCTCAGCACTGTCCTCGAGTTGTACTGCGGCAGATTGATCGTCGCGAAGTTGCCAGTGCGCGATGCGTAGGTCATGAACCGGAATGAATGACTCTTGTCCGGAAGGAAGCCATTGATCAGCGTAACATTCAGTGTTCCGTCAAGGCTGGCAGAACCACTGATGAGCAACTGATCAAAGTCCGGTGTCGAGCCATTGGTGCCACCGACTTCGATGTTCAGAACACCCGATGAACTCTGAGTATAATTGCCGGTAATATTCAGGATTCCCGGCGATGCACCCGGTGAAACAGTGCCCGAGTTGGTAACCGTGGCTGAGCTAATCGTCCCAGTACCGCTGAGTGTTCCGCCGTTGAGCGTAACCGACGAAATATTTGAAGAGATCGTTGCACCATTCGCCAGTGTGGTCGTTCCAGCCGTCTGCACAAACGGCCTTGCGACCGTCTGAGTAAACGTGCCACCGTCAATCAAGAATGTGCCGCTGTTCACAATCGTCGCGGCAGCAGAGCCCGTAAACGTCCGATTGATAATGCTGAATGAACCCTGGATATCCTGAACCGTCGCGAACTTCGGGAATGACGATGTTGCACCGGAGTATGTAACAGATGCTGCTGAACCCAGCGTCGTGATGTTTGGTGCGCCTGCCGGGAATGAGATCGTTCCTGAAGTGATCCAGGTTCCTCCGGTCAATGTCGATGTCGTTGACTGAGTCACAGTGCCGGTGGCATTCAGCGTTGTTCCCGCACCGACGGTGATCGTTCCTGTATTATTCAGAGTCCCTGACGTTGTCAGAATCCCGGTGTTCGTGGTCGCTACAGATCAGGCAACATTGAAGGTGCTGCTGACGGTGACAGTTCCGCCATTGAGATCAAACGTCGCACCCTTGGTTGCCGGAACTGTCACCGGCTGACCGCTGACGGTTGTTGTCGCACCATAGGTGAAAAAGCCGGGCGCGAATGCCCACGTGACTCCGGAACCGGCAATGGCAATGTTGCCACCCAGATGCTTCATCTGACCGGCACCGGATCCCGTCATCGTGCCGGACCACGTCCAGCTTCCTCCGGTCAGAGTTGTCTGCAGCAAAGCTCCGGAAGAGACGGTGTAGGTTCCTCCGGTCCAGACACCACCCTGATTCATACTCAGCGTCCCGGTCTGAACGTCAATCGTTCCGCTGTTGTCCACGCGTCCCAGTGTCACAGTTCCGGTCGCGGTGGATTTTCGCAGTGTCCCTGAAGACGTATTCGTGATGATTCCGCCATTGGTCAGTGTTGCGGCAGGATTCTTCAGATCGATAAGACCGGCGTTTGAAATCGTACCGGCACCGCTCATGTTGATCGCACCGGCGGTCGTAACATTGATGGTCCCAAGGTTGCTCAATATTGTTTGCAGCGCGAGCCCGGCACCGTTGGGATTGATGACGAATGTTCCTGTTGCGGCAACCTGCAACGTACCGGCGCCGGAAAGAGTACCGCCCGCGTTCCACGAATGAGTCGTCGCGGCCAAAGAGAGTGTCTTCGCCGACGACACAGTGATTCCACCACTGGAAACTGTAAGTGCTCCCTGCAGCGTATTGTTGTCGGAAAAATTGAGAGTCGCTCCAGTCGCATTGATTGCCGCGGAATAGGTTCCAGCGCCGGTGAAGTTGCTAATTCCTGAGGAGAACGTCGCACTCCCCGCGCCGATGATGCCGGCTCCTGTGCCAAAGCTCTGCGTTCCATTTGTGAACGTCAGAGTCGTTCCGGACGACAAATCAAATGTCCCGTTGTGAGTGGAATCTGATGCGCCCTGCCAGGTGGCTGTACCGCTCTGAATCTCCACCGTCCCGTCATTCTCGACCGTTGGCGTCCCCGCAATCGATGCGACGAAATTGAAGTTCCCAGCGCCGGCCGTTCGCCGAATGAGTCCCTGGTTCCTGATACTCGACGTCGCTCCGCCGGACACATTCAGACCGCCCGTCGATGCGGTGATCAGATACTGTCCGGTCCCGGTAATCCCGAAATTCCCGGTGACTCCCCATGAAGCCGTCCCGGAGTGATTCATCGTTCCGGTCAAAGTGAAGTTAGATACGCCGAGCGCCGGCACGCTGGCACCGGCCACGTTTCCGGTTCCGGACAGCACGACAGTCCCGGTTCCGTTAATGGCACCGCTCTGAAAATCCACGACATCCGACAGAGTCAGCGTCTTTGTAGAGGCGGCAACCACCGTGCCTCCCGAGATCGTCACTCGTGAAGAAAACGTCACGTCGTCTGAAATATTGAATGCTGTCGAGGCGTTGAAGACGGCAGTCCCCTGGCCGGAGATTGTAGAGCCTGTGCCAAACGACTGAGTTCCACTGGAGAACGTCAGTGTCGTTGAATTGGAAAGCAGGAAGGAACCATTGTGCGTCGAATCGGAAGCACCTTGCCAGGTTGCGGTTCCTGTTTGAAGATCCACGACCCCATCATTTTCAATCGTTGGAGTCCCCACGACACTCGCGTTGAAATTGAACGTGCCGGTTCCGGCCGTGCGCTGGATGGTTCCCAGGTTCTGAATACCCGATGTGGAACCGCCGGAGACATTCAATCCGCCAGTGTTCGCAGTGATCAGATACTGAGCACCCAGTTCATTGATCACGTGCCCAGTAACGCCAATGGACAGCGCGGCCGTATGGTTGAACGTGCCTGCATTGCTGAAGGTGCCGGAGATGGACGGTGACGATGCTCCGGTGAGCGTGACCGTGCCCGTGTTTCGAACCTGACCGCTTCCTGCGATCACCGCAGCACTCAGTGTATTCCCGGTTCCGGTGACTGTCAGAGTCTTCGTTGCGGCAACGACGATGTTCCCCGCAGAGAATCCAGCATGTGTGATGCTGATATCATCATTGAAGTTGTAGTTCGCGCCTCCCGTGTTGAACGAAAATGCTCCCGTGCCCCCCGCAGAAAATGTCGTTCCCGTGTTGAAGTTTGTTGCACCGGTTCCAAACGTAATGGTGCCATTCGTTGCGTCGAACGTTCCTGAATGCGAATTGCCTCCGGGAATTGTGAGGTTGGTGCCTGGCGCTGTCGTTTGCACAGTCCCGGTATTGGAAAACGTGCCGCCGATGGAAATCGCTGTCGTTGAGCAGGTGAGTAATCCTGCGTTGTTCACGCTCCCGCTGAGAGTCGTCAGAAACGGACTGCTGGGACTTCCGGACACGGAGTACGTCGATCCGCTCTGGTTATTGAAGGCACTTGTATTGACAACCAGCTGCCCGGCAACCTGTGAAAAGGTCCCCGTGTTATTGAACGTAGCGTTCTGAAGATTCCTGGATGCTGCCCCGGAAAAGCTCCATGTACCAGCATTGTCAACGACCGTCGATGTTCCGCTTCGCCCCAGAGTCCCACCACTCCAGCTATTTGTCGTTCCAACCGGCGTCACCAGAGAACCGTTGCTCGACAGCGTTCCGCTCGACAAATCCAGTCCACCAAGAAACGAACCAGCGTTGTTGATCGTGATCGTTCCAACACTGAAAGCGATTCGTTCGGCGGACGTGATACTGTTGACTGTGGTCGTCGCATTCAACGCGATCGTTGGTGTACCGGAAAGATCCGGAATCACCGCATCGTCAGCAGTCGTCGGAACGGCGTTCGTATCCCAGTTGTTTGCATCGAACCAGTTGAACGTCCCGGCCCCGCCATCCCAGGTGACCGTAGCCAGAAGCGCTCGGGTTTCCAGAACTTCGACCAGCGTCGATCGATGACGACGACCACGACTGAAGGTCTCCACAACAGGTGCCATCTTGCGCTTCTGTGGCTTATTGCTGTTATTGCTGTGACGGAAGATCGTCTTGAACAGGGATCGGAAGAAGTTCGTTCGGGTGCGATTCGACGACATCTCGACGACTCACTTTCAATAGTTGGCTCCGGCGTTCCAGAGCAGAGTCATAATGGATCTACGTGCTTCGATCTCAGCCATCTGCTGTCACAACAGAACTGGCGGTCGCGTCAAAGGTGGGTAGGTGAATTTGGAGAGACTTCAAAACTGCGACTGGAAGCTCATGGCAGGAACCAGCGCTTGTCGTAGACGGTGTGCTGGCGGTTGTGGGGCAACCTTCTGACTTCCAGTGGCGTTCAATGTGGCAAATCCAGATGCGTTGAACGGATATGGGACATCGGAACTCATCCGCAGCAACGGATCAGGTTCTGTGTCATCTTGTGGAGCCACCGGCAGCGATTCACCGGATCTCTTCACCAAGGCCCATGGTAAAGCGGTCCGTCTTGAATTCATGGATGAAAGGAAATTGTTGAATACAGCGGCAGGTGCTGCAGAACATTTCCACGTCAAGTCGTCATGTGATCGCGCTGAAACGACCGTCATTGAGCTTCTGAATCTGGTCCAACCGCCTCAGAAACCCCTCGTTGATGCACAACATGCTGGCCAATACGTTCGTTCAGCGTGAACAAGGTAATATAGGGTGGGCGGGTTGACAAGCACCAAAGGGCAGGCGAGTCCCCCGAAATTCCGTCAGAACCCGCAGGCCTGATGGGAGGCCGAAACCGGCCTCACGGCTCTCCGTTCCCTCACATTTCCTGAGTATTCGGAGTTCGACTGCCCGCAAGGACGAACTCAGAACATCCTGTCGCTTCACAAGCCGGTGCGCCATGGAACCATGTCCTGGAAATTCATTTTCCATCTACACCACTCGTCACTCAAACAGCCGTGTCTCCAACGCACTCGCCGTGCGATTTGGGACGAAAAACAACGGATCTGATGGAATCTGCCGTTTCGCCTCGGCACAATCGTCGCCCACTGACCTGATGTCCAGGAGCCAAAAATGTCACAGTGGTATTACGAGTTGCTCAGTGAACAGTTCGGCCCTGCGTCCGAGCAGGAAATCCATGAACTCATCGAGGTCGGCACGCTGTCAGAATCTGACCGTGTCCGCCACGAAGAGAGTGAACAGTGGATGAGCGTTGCGGAATTCACCGAAACGCATTCCAATGCCTCTTTCGCCAGCGATCTTTCAGACCTTCAATTCGAATTTGAAGAGTCTTCGGCAGGATCTCGAACCAATCGGCGCGCTGAAGTACTCGCTCAACGATCGGCACTTCCGGAGGCTTCTGGATCTTCCAACGATTCGCCTCCCCCCGCACAGTACTATTGCCAGGTTCTTGGACAGACCCTTGGGCCAATGGACCTCGATGACCTGACTCTGCTCGTCACTACCGGACAGCTCTCTCGCAAGGATGCTGTACGACTTGGCGATGATGGCGAGTGGCTGGCTGCCGTGAAGTTGGAAGAACTCAGCGCCGCGTTCCCCGAAATGACAACTCGAACCGTCCAGTCTCCCGAAGCATCAGTCACTCAGGAGAAGAAGGCTGTACCGCCGCCAAAGACAGCATCCAGCCCGGACAGTAAGGCTCGCACCAAACCGGCATCGCCACGTCAGCCGCAAAAGCGCAGGGAGGAAGCGGTCATCGATGAAATGCTCAGCGATGTCCTGATGTCGGACACCGATACAAAGCCAGCACCTCGGACTACCGTTTCCAGTCTGCCCTCCACGCCGACGGAACGACCGGAACCAACGGCACCGGCAGCAACAGCAGTTCCTACTCCGCCGATTCCAACAAGCCCGGTTACTCCACCCGTTGCGGCTTCAAGACCGACAGCCGTCGTTTCGTCTCCACCAAAGTCCTCACCGAAGCGAAGCATCGACGTTGGTGAGTTGTTCTCGACGCTAAAGAAGCCGCTGGCAGGTCTGGTGCTGATCGGTGCGGTTGTCGCTGGATGGATGTACTTCCCAATGCCCGGGACAACAGCGAACGTCGTGACAACCGAAAAGTGCATTACTCGCATGCAGGCTGTGTACGCAGAACTGGAAACGCTCGACCCCGTCGGCAACAAAACAGGACTTGAGCGGCTTCGACGTTTGATCAATTCAGAATTCGGGGGCTACGTTGCTGAAATGAAAAACGCAGGCGGCGACGACGCCAAGACTCGCTGCGCCACCGCTTTGGACGAATTCCTGAAGTTCGCCAAACTGGAGTCCGGCAGCAAGCGAGAATTCGATACTCAGCTTCGCGCATTGAAGCAGGCCATCAGCCCATTTGGTCAGTCCAGTTCCGCTGGCAATCCAAACGCTCCCGGCGCCGCACCAAATCCCGGCGCCGCGCCAAAATAGACATCGTCCCGATCAGTGATGGAATCGGCAGAATTTGCCGACGGGCACTGGTCCGTCAGCAACATGCCGAAAGACTGAGACTGACGCGACGAGTGCTATGCAACATCTCGGGATTCTGTTGCACATGACGTTCAGTCCTTCGCAGGAACGAGGCACAGTACGCACGTTCCATGCTGGAAGGTTTGAACTGCAATGCGAGTCCTCTTGTTTGAAGATCAGGGAGCGGAGAAGTTCTCTCCACTCGCTCTGACACGTCCGGTCTTTGAACTGGTCTGTGGTCGAGAAAGTCTGCGCCGACGTTTGCAGAGATGGTTCCCCGATGCGGAACTGGGTGCGTGGATTCGACCATGGCTTGCGGACGTTTATGCTGAAGATCAACCTTCGATCCATGTGAATGAACCCAACTGGCTCGCTCAGGGACCAGTCCTTCTCGTCAACGGACGATGGCTCCCTGATCGGCGACTCACACCACTCGATTTTGTGACGCATCAGGCCGGACTACTGGAAGGCAATCCCGCCTGGATTCTTCTGACCGCCGAAGAAGCTGCGTCGGTCGCGGCCGTCGATCCGGCCATCGCCGCATGGCAGCTCGCGGCAACTCGGCCCATTCTCCCCACGACTGGCTCGTGGCTTGAATATCCGTGGGACCTCGTCTCCAGCAACGCGCGGCAACTCATTCGTGATTTTGAAGATGAAGGAGTCAGCCAGAAGCCCGAACTGGAACACGTTCAGGTGCTTGGCGATCCCTCAGATGTCTACATCAGCGCACAGGCTCTGATCGATCCGTATGTCGTGATCGATACTCGAACCGGTCCTGTGTCGATCGATCGCGATGCAAAGATCCAGTCGTTCACTCGCATCGAAGGTCCCTGCCACATCGGTCGGGGGACTCAGATCTTTCGCGCATTGATCCGAGGCGGTACGACGATTGGGGAACATTGCCGAGTCGGGGGCGAAGTTGAAGAATCGGTCCTTCATGGCTTCGTCAACAAGTACCACGAAGGCTTCCTTGGTCATAGCTACGTCTGCCCATGGGTGAACCTCGGTGCGATGTCGTGCACGTCGGACCTGAAGAACGACTACTCGTCGGTCAAAGTTCCTCTGCAGGGTGCGCTGGTGGAAACAGGCCTCCAAAAGGTTGGTACCTTCTTCGGAGATCACAGCAAAGCCGCGCTCGACAGCATGTTCAACACGGGGTCATCCATCGGCGTCATGGCCATGGCTTTGACCGGCGGGCGTCTGCTGCCTCGTCACATCCCAAGCTTCTCGACCGTGATGTACGGCGAACCCGGCCCTCACGCAACACTCGATGCGTCCATCGAAACCGCACGACTCGTGATGGCTCGCCGAGGACAAACGCTGACGGACAAAGGCGAACGCCTCCTCCGACTTCTGTACCTTCGAACAGAACACGAACGCCAAACCGCCCTCCGCCGCTTCTCCGAACGTACACCCAAACCGTAACCCTCTTGTACGAAGTGCGGGAGGGGTCGAATGAGCGTCTCTTCCCCACCCATGCGAAGCAATGGGAGGGGTCGAGCAAGCGTCAGCAAGCTCGGGGGCGGGCCGCACTCACCGCGCGAAATCGGCCGTTTTGTGCGGGTTTCTGCGCCTCTTGCAGAAAATGCCGAAGTTCCGGTAGATTTCACTCGGTTCTAATCTGTCGCGCAGGGAGTGCGCGATGACTTCATGCGGGTGAGAGCACGGATGCTGTCGTGGCTTCGAAAACGAATCTGCGCTGACCTGGCGATTGATCTGGGGACATCGACAACCCAGATTGGATTGCCCGGTGAAGGCATTCGTCTGGACGAACCATCCGTTGTGGCTGTGGCCCGAGGTGCTCAGCGAGTGGCCGGACGAGGAACGGCGGTCGGCAAACTCGCGTGGCAAATGCTGGGGCGAACTCCGGAAGGCATCCAGACGGTTCGCCCGCTTCGACACGGAGTCATTCATGACTTCGAACTTTGCGAAACCATGCTTCGCTACTTCCTTCGCAAGGCCTGCGGAAATCGGCGTGGCCTGCGACCACGAGTCCTGATCGCGGTGCCCGGCAGTATCTCCGCCGTCGAACGTCGCGCCGTTTTCAACAGTGCGGAGCGGGCCGGGGCAGGGCGGATCTGGCTGATCGATGATTCTCGCGCGGCCGGCATCGGAGCAGGGCTGCCGGTGTCCGAACCGATGGCGAATATGGTGTGTGACATTGGCGGTGGCACAACCGAAGTGGCCGTGATGAGTCTCGCGGATGTTGTGGCCTCGCAGTCGATCCGAGTTGCCGGCGATGCGATGGATGACGCGATCGTCCGTTATCTTCGACGCAGATACTCGCTGCGGATCGGTGAACAAACCGCCGAACTCCTCAAGCTCGGGATCGGCAGCGCCGCGCCGCTGGATCATGAACTGACTCAGGAAGCCAGCGGTCTCGATACAGCCAGCGGCATTCCTCGCAAAGCACTCGTGACCAGCGAAGAAATCCGCGAGGCGCTGTCAGAACCGCTCGGTGAAATCGTGGATGCCATTCGCCGAACGATTGAACGCTGTCAGCCGGAATTGATCGCGGACCTTGCTGACACTGGAATTGTGCTGACCGGTGGCGGAGCCCTGCTGCGAGGACTCGATCGGTTCCTTTCGCAGCAGCTTGGTATTCCCGTTCGTCTCGCCGATTCTCCCCGAACCGCTGTGACTCGTGGCGCGATGATCTGTCTGGATCATCTGGATCGCTGGAAGAACAGCCTGGACGACGGCCTGAGAGCCGCATAAGGAGACTCAGCGATGCGCGGGGATTTGCGAGGCGAATTACGCAGAGAACTACGAAGCGAATCTCGTCCGCTTCGAATGTGGATCACAGCCTGCCTGATGTCGCTGCTGGCCGGTGCCGCCCTGGTCGCAGATCGCACCGGACTGTTGACATCCGCGCGCCCCATCGTGCATGACATCCTGAGTCCGGGCCGCATGGTGCTTTTGGCGATTTCATCCCGCTCCTCCGGACGCAGTCAGTCAACCAGTGGCGTCCAGGGAACGGGCTCTGATGCAGATTCTGTCCGAAGCGCATCGAATGCCACGGCCACGTCAGGCACTTCTCAGGAAACGCTGCTTCGAACATTGATGATCGAGAACGCACGTCTGCGGCGCGACCTGAAGCGACGACAGGCGAATGAATCTCCGTTCGCCGAACGATCACGCGCTTCGCTTGTCGAACTTCAGAGTGTTCCCGCAAGGATCCTGAGCCGTTCCGGGCTTCCGGATTCGCTGCGAGAACTGATGATTGATGCAGGGCAGGGCAAAGGAATCCGACGTTCGGAACTTGTCGTTCAGGGGGACGGTATTCTTCTGGACGTCGGAGCCAAAGACACGGTGCGGGCCGGCGACCGAGTTGTCGATGGCCTGGCTGTTATTGGTCGAATCGACAAGACCGCTCAATGGGTCAGTCTCGTGCAGCCAGTTTCTGCGAAGGGATTTAAGGCACGAGCCAGAATCCTTCGCATCGCCAACGATGAAGCTCATTTCGGTGCGACGGGGATGCTGGAAGGTCTGGGTACCGGCGAATGCTCACTGACCGGAATTGCTCATACCGAAGCCGTGGCGATCGGCGATCAGGTCGTCTCCATGGATGTCAATGGTGTGGATGGCCCCGTGCTGACGTTTGGCCAGGTTGTCAAAGCTGACTTCCTTGCTGGCGGTCAGTGGGATGTTCGAGTCAAGCCGATTGTCAACTTCGATGAAGCCAGTGACGTGCAGGTTCTGTGCTGGGAACTAAGGGCCAATCCATGAAACGTGCCTTCCTCTGCTTTCTGATGGCGTGGTTTGCCATCGTTCTGGAACTCGCATTCCCGAACCAGCTTCCTCATGGATCACTTCTGCTGCCCATGGTCTGCGGGACTCTGGCCTGGCGAGCATCCGCCTCAAGCGTGTTCATCGCCGGTGTAATTCTGTTGCTGGACTGGATTGCTCGCCCGACGTTGTATCCCATCAACGCATTGTTCTTACCATTGTTGACAGCGTTTGCTTCTTCCCTGTCGGACGATGCGCCAGCACTTCGTGGCAGTCGCCGCGGGCTCATTCCGGCCGCGCTTCGATTGCCATTATTTGTCACTCTGGCGATTGCTCTTCAGGCGATCGGCAATGTTCCCTGGAATGCCTTTCTGCAGTTTCAGTCCACATGCGAAGCGCTGCTGAAGACAGTGCTTCCGATGCTGATGATCGCGATCCCGCTCAGTGCCGCCATGGCGCTGATCTACCGTGTCTGTGATGAATTTGGCCTGACTCGTGCGGAGTAACCTGTGCTGAATTCGCTCCAGCATCCTGACTTCTCGAATGACGCCGAGGGCTCCGATCTGAGTTCTCGGCGGCAGACGTGGAGAATCTGGCTGCCGGGTGTTGTCTTTATCGTGATGGCCGCATTGGTGCTCGCGCGAGTCGCCTGGATTCAGACTCGCCTGCCGCAGGAATACATGGCAGCTCTGACTGAAACGACGGTCGAAGAAGAAATCCTGCCGGCACGGGACGGAAGAATTCTTGCAGGGGCCACCGTCGTCGCAGAAGACCGCGAGCTTTACGAGTTGCAGGTTCATTACCGCTGGCTCGAGAAGGATATCAATGATCAATGGCTTCGTCGTCAGATTCGTGATCGCCTCAGCCGCGACGAACGCAAGGATGAATCGCTCGTTCAGCGTACGGAACAGACACTGCTGGATGAAAAGGAAAGTATGCTGCAGGCCGTTTGCGATCTGACGCAAACGCCGCGTACCGAGCTGGATGCCCGTCGAGTCCGCATTGAGCAGCAGGTCCGCCGCATCATTGAATCCGTCAATCGTCGGGCAGAGGAAGCGAAGGGAACTCAGAAGCCAGAAGATTCCGAGACAGGCAACGACATCGAAACTTCCGGCGACTCCGATGTCAGTCTTCCCGCCTTCGCAAAGTCAATCGCGGAGTCTATTCGCGAGGCGTTGACGACTTCTCCTGAGCGTGAGGCGTCTGAGCGACTGTATGTCCGTGAAGAAGAGGCCTACCACACGGTCCTGAGCGAGATTACTCCGGACCAGGCGGCAGTGATCGCAGAACATCCCGAGCAGTTTCCTGGCGTCCGAGTCCAGCTGAAGACTCAGCGAGTGTATCCGATGTCGGAAACTCTGGAGCATGTGACCGGGGCCAGAACGAAGCCTCAGGCTGGCTCTGAAACGGCGAAAGCAGGGACAGCGACGACAACAGAAACGACAGCGAAAGCAGACACTAGCGCGAGCGATCGTCGCTCCGGCCGCTTTGGCATCGAAATGAGCTACAACAATGTGCTGAGCGGACAGCCAGGTGTACGACGCATTGTCCGAGATCGTCGTCAGCGCATTGTGTCATCGGAGATCGTGCGACGGCCTGCGAGTGGTTCGGATGTCGTCCTTTCTATTGACGTCGAGCTGCAAATGCTGGCAGAACAATTACTGGCAGAATCGCTCGGTGATGCCGAACGCATTCTGCTGCCTCTGGAGCAGGACTCGAAGGAACCCGGTGAGCAACTATCAAGCACAGACGCAGCGACAGTACCGGAGCCTGAGCATATTCCCGTCGGGGGCTCGATCGTCGTCATGGATGCTCATGATGGGCAGATCGTCGCCGCTGCAAGTGCTCCTGGATTTGACCTGTCGCTGTTTGTTCGAGGATCCGAGAAGGAATGGGCGGCTGTCAACAGCGACACGCGCCGTCCGTTTGTTTCGCGATTCTCCGCCATGGCACTCCCGCCCGGATCGACGTTCAAAATCCTGACGTCACTTGCAGCGTTGAGAGATGGAACGATCACGCCTGAGATGCCGTTTGATTGTCAGGGCTATCTCAATTCGCCGGATGAGAACCGCTGTTTGATCTATCGACTCTATGGCCGCGGACATGGACGAGTGACTCTCAAAACGGCGCTGGCAGAATCCTGTAACGTCTACTTCTTCGATGCCGCGCGTCGCATGGGAGTCTCTCCGTTGCTGGACTGCACGGAGGAATTTCAATTCGGAAAAATGACGGGCGTTGATGTTCCGTACGAACAGAGCGGTACTCTTCCACGACGCCCACCGGCCGTGGACTCCGACGACGAACGGCGAGCCCTGGCGGCTCAGCGGCGATTTGAACGTGAAGCCACCGGACTGTCGATCGGGCAATCACGGCTCACTACGACGCCACTGCAAATGGCCAGACTGATGGCGTTTGTGGCGAATGGCGGATGGCTCGTGACACCTCGCTTCGTGAGCCACGATGAACAGTCTCGCCACATTCAGGACAACGTGACGGCATTGACATCGGAAGATCGAATTCGCTTACCAGGAATCACTGAAGAACATCTGAGAGCCGTTCGTTCCGGACTGATCGCGGCTGTCGAAGAACCCATCGGCACAGGCTTCAAAACGATCCGCGTGCCAGGCATTCGCATCGCAGGAAAAACGGGCACCGCCGAAGCTGGACCTGGCAAGCCAGACCACGCGTGGTTCGCCGGCTTCTTCCCCGCTGATGCCCCGGAATACGTGATCGTCGTCACACTCGAACACGGCGGCTCCGGAAGCAAAGCCGCCGGACCACTCGCGCGAGAAGTCATTCGCTCGATGCTGGAACGAGGCCTCATCGGCCAGCGCGAAGTGACCA
>JAEUII010000205.1 GCA_016795145.1 Planctomycetaceae bacterium | reverse complement strand
CTGGGAGCGACGGTGTTGGGTACGGTCAATGTTTCCATGAAAAAAAGGTGTTCGAAGAGTTTGCCTTCGATGGTAATCGAAGGCGGATTTCCAGAGTGTGCGCGTGACGGGGGCCAGCCCCCGAACCCCCGGGATTTTTTTAGGCATTGCGCCGGTGTTCAATCGTTGATTTCAGTCTGTTCGGGCTGTAGTCTGTGCTTACTCATTGAAACATACGGAAGCTCTGCGGGGACGCAACTCCCGAAGGGATAAATGAGTCGCCGGTGCGTCAATCGCATCGAGCACGTGTGGTGGTCGATCTTTGATCGGCCACCACTTCTTTTGCTGAGTCTGCACGCCAGTAGGTTTTCTCGCGGACCATTGAATTCAGCATGGTTAGCAGCTTTCGCATGCAGGCGACCATCGCCACTTTCTTGTGTTTCCCACGACGCAACAGCTGTTCATAGTGAAGTGCCAGTTTCGTTTTGCAGCGGATGCTGCTCAGGGCCGCCATGTACAGGACTCGTCGGATCTGACTGCGGCCTCCGAAGATGGACCGTGGTTTCCTGGTCTTACCGGATTCACGAACAATCGGAGCCAGGCCTGACAGCTTCGCGATCTCACTGCGATTCAGCTGACCCAGTTCCGGCAGTGCACACAGCAGGGTTGCTGTCGTGACGGGACCGACTCCGGGCACACTTTGAAGGATGCTGACCTTTTCGTTTGTTTTTGCCTCTTCCTTCAGAAATCTGGTAATCGCAGAATCCAGCTTTTTCAGCTGTGCTTTTAGAGACTTCAACACGTTCTGGATCAGCTTTTGCATGGCCTTGTCGGGCTCCTGCTGCAGGCGGTTGTTCTCCTGACTGATCAAGTCCAGAACCTGTTGACGCCGACGGATGATGGCCTCCTGCTGTTCCTGCTCGGTGGTCTTGACAGGAACTGCCGTGAGTTCCGCCGTCTGACCGTATCGGCAGATCATTTCGGCATCGATCGGGTCAGATTTTTCAAGCCGGCCGAGACCGTTTGAAAACTGACGGACATTCCATGGATTCGCGACCGCGACGGCAATGCCGTGGCTCTGCAGCGTCTTGACAAGAATCCTCTCATATCCTCCGGTAGCTTCGCAAACGACAAAGACAGACTCGCCCGATTTGATCCGTTTGGCGATCGACTTTGTGATGGCTGCTGGCGTATTGGGGATAGACTTACTGATCACACGCTTTGAATCCGAGATATCGAGTTTGTCTTTGGAGACATCGATACCAATCACACGCTTTGCCAGATTTGAGCTTGTCATTGTCCCATCCTAGTAATTCGAGCTGGCCAGAAGGCCGCTCCAGCGACGGTTCGGGTTAAACAACAAAAAGCCATGCGGTCACGCTCCCAAGCGGTGTTTGACACCAAGGGGTTGTTGATCGACCTGCATGGCCGTCCAGTTCCGGATGCATGCCGGATCGGGACACCTTAAAACCATCGCCGATGGGGAGCAACAATTACTGCTGGTTCGCCACATACTAGGGG
>JAEUII010000110.1 GCA_016795145.1 Planctomycetaceae bacterium | reverse complement strand
GACGTCATTAAGTCGGGCAGAAGATGAACAAAGATCATCAGCGTTTCACTTTCCAGATTTTTCCAACGGTCTCCGCAGTTTCGGGCCAAAGGCCCAGCCATTTACCTAGCCTGGGCCACTCGGCGCCACTCGGCCCAGGTTTCTGATTCGTCATGATCTCAAAGCCCCACAGGGGCGGCCGTTTCAACTTGCTGGAATTCGGTCACCGAAATCGAAACTGCACCATTACTCCTGAACTCCTCCACCTGTTCAAATGTCGCGATGTCGAATCGCAGACCGGCGTGTTGACACGCGCCGCTCTCCGTTGTGTTAGTCTTGTTTCATCTGCGTCAATCCGCGTTTATCTGCGGTGACCAATCGCGTTGCCGGGATTCCGCCCCTGCACGAATCACGGAACGCCGATCCTTTACCCGTCAACAGGGTCAACAAGCCCCATGTTAATGCGAGTGGCTTTCCTGTTCCGTCAGGTTGCCAGCCACGCGATTTCGAGCATGCTCTGACCATGGGCCGCGAGAATCAAATCGCAGGTACTGTTTCCAGCAATCAACCGCTTCTGCATTGCGATCGGTCCGATCCAGCAGTTGCGCGTAATGCAGCAGGGCGTCGGGATTTCCGGGGTGAATGGCCAGCGCCGTTCGAAACGACTGCTCTGCACCATCGGTGTCACCCTGCTCCGACTGGAGGCAACCCAGCTGTGTCCACGCTTCAATAAAGTCCGGCGCTGTCTCGATCGCACAATGATAACGTTCAATCGCCGCGTCGGGCTTGCCGAGCCGATACAGAGCGTCGGCCAGATGGAAATGAACATCGGCAGGATCCGGAAACAGACTCAGCTGATCATCGAAGTGATCGCCCGTTTCAATCTTCATCCGAATGTTGTTCAACTCCGAGCCCAGCAGCGACAGAGTATTTCGGAACGCATTGACGGCCGATTCCAATTCGGATTCTTCGGTCAGTCGACACGCTTCATGAAACCACTCTTCCGCATTCCACTCGGCCATCGGCCGTTCGGCTTCAACATCGCTTGTGACTCGAAATGGAACGGAAACCGTTTCGGGATGATCTGAATCATCTGTCGAATCGACTTCGGTGTGTTCCGCAAGCTTGAAGAGAGTCGGCTTCTCCGTTCCTTCGAAATCCAGAAGACGCTGCCCCGTGCGAGGATTCAGCATGCCTCGATCGTCACGCACCAGAACCTTTTCGTCCATCACCAGAAGGTTTAGCTGAGCCAGCGTTCGGTCAGTTCCGGCAATCGTCTTGCTCAGTTCCGCAAGGCTGCGCTCAATCGTCTCCGCTGAAACACCTTCTTCAAGCAAAGCCGCAAGACGTCTCGCGCTGGCCACTTCGCGATAGTCAAAGTAGGGCAGTCGACAGACGCGACGCACGGGACGAATCAATCCCAGCCGAGCCCAGCGGCGAATCAGGCGAACCGGAACATCCAGGAGACGACTTAGCATCGCCGGCGTATGAGCACGTCGAATCTCTTCACGCTGATCATCCAGCCCCAGCATCTGGAGCCAGTCGGACTCCGCGATGATGCGGATCGCTCGACCATCGGTGACAAGCTGAGCCGCCTGCTGGACCTTCTGCGAGGTGCCGCCGTCATCTTCCAGCGGCCAGCCCTCTTCGCCGATCACCAGCAGTGTCGTTGTGCCGCTGACGGAATGCGTTGCGCGACCGCCATATTTTTCCACAAGGTCCATGGCGGCCTTGTGAGTCATTGACGCCAGCGTTCCTGTGAACGCCACGGTCTCGCCCGACAGTGGCAAGTCGTTCACCGCTGCTTCCGCCACCATTTCAGCCAGCGCATTGCCCTGCACGGCCTCCCGTTCGGCGGCGAGTTCAGCGAGAAAATCCTGTTCTGCAATATCGTTCAAGTGAGCCCCGGTTTTGCAAATCTGCTGAGGAATTTCAGATCTCATCCAAAGGAATGAAGCCCGGTTTTCGTTCGAAGATACCGTCGGAAAATCGTGAAGGGTAGCAATCAGCCGATCTACTGCTATAAGAAAGCAAAGTCCTCAGGCGACTCGTCAGCATAGACTGCCGTCTTCTGAAATTTGCATCAGAAAAGAACGTCGCGCTTGAACTTCTGAATTCCTGTCCAACATCCCATTTCAAGTCCTGTCAGCAACATCGTTCGGGAATGAAACCGAATCGTTCTGCAGTCCAGTGAGTGTCATGATGTCCGCACTTCAAAATTCTGATCCATCCATCTGGCAGGCAATTGTGCAGGAGCGCAAGCGTCAGGTCGACGGCCTCGAACTCATCGCATCCGAAAATTACACCAGCGCTGCGGTGATGGAAGCGGCCGGAACGGTGCTGACGAATAAGTATGCGGAAGGTTATCCAGGCAAGCGATACTACGGCGGCTGCGAGAATGTTGACATCGTCGAGAACATTGCACGCGATCGCGCGATGCAGCTGTTCGGTGCAGAGCATGCCAACGTCCAGCCTCACGCGGGTTCACAGGCGAACATGTCCGTCTACATGTCCGTGCTGAATCCTGGCGACACGATTCTGGCAATGGATCTTGCCCACGGTGGCCACCTGACTCACGGTATGCATCTGAACTTCAGCGGCAAGCTGTATCGCATTCTTCATTACGGAGTTCGCAAGGACGATCATCGAATCGACTTTGATCAGGTCGCCAGCCTGGCTCGTGAGAACAAGCCAAAAATGATCGTTGCCGGAGCCAGTGCGTATCCTCGCGAAATTGATCATGCAAAGTTTTCTGAGATTGCGAAGGAAGTCGGCGCCTATTTGATGGTCGACATGGCCCACTATTCCGGACTGGTTGCTGCCGGAGTCCACAATAGCCCGGTACCTCACGCCGACTTCGTGACGTCAACGTCGCACAAGACTCTGCGTGGCCCTCGATCCGGTTTCGTGCTCTGCCGCAAGGAACACGCGGCTGCGGTCGACAAGACTGTGTTCCCAGGAATTCAGGGAGGTCCTCTGATGCACATCGTTGCCGCCAAGGCTGTGTGCTTCGGTGAAGCCTTGAGGCCTGACTTCAAGTCCTACGCGACTCAGATCGTCAGCAATGCAAAGACGCTTGCGGAGGTATTGATGCAGGGCGGGCTTCGGCTTGTCTCCGGCGGAACCGACAATCACCTGATGATGTGCGACGTCACGGCGATCGATCTGTCAGGCAAGATTGCGGAACACGCCCTGGACAAAGCAGGAATCACCGTCAACAAAAACATGATTCCGTACGATCAGCGAAAGCCAATGGACCCCAGCGGAGTTCGTATCGGTACCGCCGCTCTGACGACTCGTGGCATGAAGAATGACGAGATGAAGAAAGTCGGAGCATGGATCCTGGCAGCTCTGAAGTCCCATAACGATGCCGCCGGCCTCGAGCGAATCCGTAACGAAATCGCCGAGTTCGCTCGCCATTACGCGGTACCCGGAATCAGCTAGCAATCAGAAAACCGCCCCACCGAGTTCACCTCGGTGGTTCCAGGCTTCCGCACTACCCGCGGCCGCATCAACTCGCATTTGAAGGCGAGCGGGGCGACGTAAGTCCCCTGATTGCGTTTCTTCCCGTTACAACGACGGGCGGATTCGGGTTTTGTCGGTATTTGGTGCAGTCCTTTGATGCGATTCAGGCCCGGCAGGCCGTCACAACCCCTGCCGGTGTGCGTAAGCCACCGGAAACGAAGCTCGAGTCAGTCCACAAGACCCGAAGGGTTGACACATTGCCGCGATCAGTCCAACGGGTTGTGTCGGCCTTTCAGGCCTTGGCAGATTCGAGGTCCGCAAACCGGGGCCTTCGACCCCGGCAGGGGATCTGTCGGCCCTGCCGGGCCTGAATCGCAGATG
>JAEUII010000034.1 GCA_016795145.1 Planctomycetaceae bacterium | reverse complement strand
CGCTGTCTCACCCATCAGACCAATTCGCCAGGTCTTCCCCTTCATCGGGCCAAGTCCCCCGCCGATCTCAATTCCAAATTCGTTCAGCAGCTGGCCTCGCACAACGGCGTCATCCGCACCGGCCGGGATCAACACGGAATTCAGCATCGGAAGCGAAACGCCTGGCGCCACTGAATACTGAATCCCCATCGCCGCCAGCCCAGCCTTCAGAGCCAGGTGATGATGCTGATGTCGCGCGAACCGGGCTTCCAGTCCTTCCTGAAGAACCAGTCGAAGCGCCTGATGCAGAGCATAATTCATGTTGATCGGAGCCGTGTGATGATACGCTCGATTGTTGCCCCAGTAGTTGCGAAGCAGGCCAATATCCAGGTACCAGCTGGAGACTCGCTTCTTCCTCGCATCCATCGCTTCCAGCGCCCGAGGCCCGAAGGTGACCGGGGCAAGTCCAGGAGGACAGCCAAGGCACTTCTGAGATCCGCTGTAAGCTGCGTCGATTCCCAGCCGGTCAATCTCAACTGGCACTCCACCGAGCGACGTGACGCAGTCCACCAGCAGCAACGCACCGGCATCGTGGACGATCTTTGCGATCTCTTCCAGAGGCTGATGAGCACCAGTGCTGGTTTCAGCCTGAACAATGCCGACCACTTTTGGTCGAGTCGCCTTCACTGCTGCAGCGACTTCTTCCGGAGTGAACACTTCGCCAAACGGACGCTCGATCTTCGTTACTTCCGCCCCGACCCGCTCTGCGACGTCCGCCATGCGACCGCCGAAGACACCGTTGACTCCAACCACCATGCGATCGCCTGGCTCGATCAGGTTGACGACGCACGTTTCCATCCCGGCGCTTCCTGTTCCGGAAATCGCCATCGTCATGTGGTTCGTTGTCTGAAACACCTGTCGCAGCATCGACTGGACTTCATCCATCACTTTCAGAAAGTAAGGATCCAGATGCCCGACGGTTGGTGATGCCATCGCCTGAAGAACGCTTGGGTGAATTTCACTTGGTCCAGGGCCCATCAGAATGCGCTGGGGGGGAACAATCTGAGCAACAGTCATCGGTCAACCTTTTCTTGAACTGGCACAATGAACCTGCGTCGTTCGCAGGCTGCAAAGAATAACGTTCGAAAACTCGAAGGGAAACGCAGGAGGTCACGCCGAAAGAATGCTCTCCAGCACCTCGCACAAGGCGACAATCTGTTCTTCCGAATGTTCACTTGTCACAGATAGACGAAGCCGTGATGTTCCCGAGGGAACCGTGGGAGGCCTGACGGCAGGAACATGAAAGCCTCGGCGAAGAAGTTCCTGACCGGCCTCAACCGCCGCAACTTCCGAATCCAGCAAGACGGCAATGATCGGACTTTCAGTCAGCGTTCCGAATGCGTACCCGTCCAAACCCAAGTGACTTCTCGGCGCTGTCACAAGATTCAAACCGGCGGTTTCCAGTCGACACCGAAGAAACATCGCCCTTTGATGCAGGCGTATTCGTCGTTCTGCATCCTGCGCAATGATCCGAATGGACTCCGTTGCGGCCGCAAAGACAGCCGGTGGCAAGGCAGTCGAAAAGAACTGTGTCCGTGCTTTGTTCCAGAGAAACTGAATCAGCTCATTCGTGCCGACAACAAACCCACCGACACAGCCGATCGCCTTGCTGAGTGTTCCGACCCGAACGGCCACGCGATGCTCAACCTGCTGCAGCTCGCAAACTCCAGAGCCTCGCTGACCAAAGACGCCCGTTCCGTGAGCTTCATCAACAACCACCGACGCATCAAACTCGTCAGCCAAATCACACAGCTCCGAAAGACACGCGACGGTGCCATCCATGCTGAAAACGGAATCGGAAACCAGAAAGACCTGCTGGTATTCCTGTCGCCGGCGCTGAAGCGACTTACGCAACTGATCCGGTTCGTGTCTGTCGTAAACCAGGAACGATGCTCCGCTCGCCCGACATCCATCAATCAGACTGGCGTGATTGTCTCGCTCGCAGAAGACAGCATCCCGGGGCCCCGCAAGTGAAGTCAACACGCCAACGTTGGCGGCGAAACCAGAGGGAAACACCAGCGCCACTTCGGAATGTTCAAACTGCGCGAGGGCCCCCTCGAGCCGTTCCTGATGGATACCTCTTCCGGCAATGAGGGGACTCGCACCGGAGCCTGACTGTTCTACGGCGGCCATCTGGAATGCAGACAGCACGTCCGGATGGTGGCAAAGGCCCAGGTAATCATTCGTGGAAAACGTGACGCACGGAACTCCGTCAACGACCGCCGTGGTCGAACTCGTCCGAGTAACCGTTCGCCGCTCCCGAAGCAGGTGGGCGTCCTGAAGATGCTGCAAAGATTCCCGAAGGCGCTGCTGAAATCGATCGGCTGCCATGAAATCGACCGGGAACCAACAAAAAAGCCCGCATCAACTGCGGGCGATAACGGAGAGAGAGGGATTCGAACCCTCGGACCCCATTTCTGGAGTCACATCATTAGCAATGATGCGCATTCGGCCACTCTGCCATCTCTCCTTAAACCACGGCGGTACCATCGGCACCGCTTGAGACACACTATAATCGATTTGAGTTCCGAGACAAGTTCACCACGAAATTGCATTTTGTCCTCATTTTTTGCAATCTGCGTGACTCACGTCCACTCCACTCTGTCCCGTAACCAGTCTCTGGCTGGTTTCTCCAGACTTGTTCGTGTTGCCCACCCTCAGAAAGCTGTCCATGAACTACTCTCGTCGATCCCTGCTGCTGGCCGCGTGCTGCCTGATGTTCACTGTCCTTCCATCGCTTTCCTTCGGTCAGGAAAAACTGGCCGTGCTCATCGTGGATGGCCAGAACAACCACGGCGTCTGGCCGACCACAACAAAGATGATGAAGGCATGGCTGGAACAGACTGGCAAATTTACCGTTGATGTGGCAACCGCCGCACCGAAGGGTACAGACCCGAATTTCAAACCGGAGTTTTCAAAGTACGCCGTCGTGCTCAGCAACTTCGGCCACGGAGCTGCTCCCTGGCCAAACGAAACTCAGGAGTCATTCGAGACCTTCGTGAAAAACGGCGGCGGCTTCGTCGTCATTCATGCGGCCGACAATTCGTTTCCTGAATGGCCAGCGTACAACGAAATGATTGGCCTCGGCGGATGGGGCGGCCGAACAGAGAAAGATGGGCCGTATGTGTATCTCGACAAGGACGGCAAGGTCGTGCGAGACATGACGCCCGGCAACGGCGGTAATCATGGGCCGCAGCTGGAGTTTCCAATCGTCATCAGAGACCGTGAACATCCCATCGTGAAGGGGATGCCGCTCGAATGGTTGCATGCGAAGGATGAACTTTATGACAAGCTCCGAGGCCCCGCGAAGGACATGCAGATCCTTGCCACCGCAGAATCACAGATCACAGGCCGAGCAGAGCCGATGATGATGACAATCTCCTACGGCAAAGGCCGCGTCTTCCATACTCCGATGGGACATGCAGAATATTCACAGCAGTGCGTCGGATTCATCACAACTCTGCAGCGAGGCACCGAGTGGGCCGCCACCGGGAAGGTCACGATTCCCGTACCAGACGACTTCCCAACAGCCGACAAGTCCACAAGCCGCCCCTCACCACTTTAGTTCCAAAGTCGTTGTTCGCTCCGCCGAACAGAACGCCCACGCCACAACAAAGTCCCTTCTCCCCTACCAGGGGAGAAGGTGGCCGCCAGGCCGGATGAGGGGTGTTCCCTGGCCCAACGTGAGCCGCTTCTACCTTTCCGTTTATTCCAATGCGCCTGGTTCGGCGAAGCGAACCGCGACTATGCGCCAACTCCACTTCAAATAAACCACGGATGAAACCATGACCCTCCACCGCATCGCCGTGTACTTCGCACTCCCATTGCTGCTCCTAAGCGGCTGTGCGAAAGAGCAATCTTCACCCTCTTCTGCTGAACCCACAAACGGAACGGCAGCAGGTCCGAAGCCGAAGATCGCGCTAATCATGAAGTCCCTCGCCAATGAGTTCTTCGCAACCATGGCCAAAGGCGCGGAAACTCATGCGGCTGACAATGCTGAGCAGTACGAACTGGTCGTCAATGGAATTCAGGATGAAACAGACCTCGCCGGTCAGGTCACGCTCGTTGAGCAGATGATAGGGCAGGGCGTTGCTGCAATTGTCATTGCACCTGCAGATTCCAAAGCACTGGTTCCGGCGTTGCTGCGAGCCAAAGAGGCTGGCATCGTGGTTGTGAACATTGACAACCGTCTTGATCAGGAAGTGCTGACCGAATCCAAAGCCAGCATTCCATTTGTTGGTCCGGATAATAAAGCCGGAGCCACGAAGGTGGCTGCGTACCTTGCAAGCCAGCTCAAGGAAAACGATCAGGTCGTCATACTGGAAGGCTTGGAAACTTCGTTCAACGGACAGCAGCGAAAGCTCGGCTTCGAAACGGCACTGAAGGAAGCCAAAATCACCATCGTGGATTCCGTGTCAGCACAGTGGGAAATGTCTGTTGCCAACCAAACAGCATCGGCACTTCTCACGGCACATCCCGATCTCAAAGCCATCCTCGCCTGCAACGACAGCATGGCCCTCGGCGCGTTGGCTGCAGTGAAAGCCGCTGGCAAAGAAGGCACCAAGATCGTCGGCTTCGACAACATCACCGCCGTGCAGCAGGCAATACGAGACGGCCAGATCCTTGCAACGGCCGATCAGCATGGCGATCAACTGGCTGTGTTCGGCATCGAGTACGCGCTGCAGATGCTGAAAGACCCCACCACAGCCCCCGCCGACCGCGAGACACCCGTGGACCTCATCACAGCGAATGAGCTATCCGCCAAAGTAGAACTCGAAAAATAATCGCGACTGCGAAGAGAATGTCCCGGGCGGGATTCGAACCCACAACCTTTGCCTCCGGAGGGCAACGCTCTATCCAATTGAGCTACCGAGACCGAGCGAGGAGATTATTTCGTCGTGGTATCGCAAATTCAAGCACCATACTGAGCCTGAGGCGCTAGCCGAAAGTTGGGCAAGAACAAGGCGAGCGGTGCGGTGTCAACCCACCGGTACACGTGCGATTTCTTCTTCCGTCACTTGTCGTTCTATTTGGCCAACGCCCTCGTTCCCCATCATCACCCTTTGCTCTGCGATACCCTCGCATGCGAGAACCCAGCAACGCGCTTTTGAAACCGCGAATGGACGCAAATTCACGCGAATAAGGCATACCAAACGTGTTCACGCTTCCGTCGGTCCCGCACCGGCGGAGCGTCAACTGACAGCTACAAACAATGGCAGAGAAACCGCTCCTGCTTTCCGTCGGTCTTGCACCGGCGGAAGCAACAACTTTGAGCGACAGGCGAGTCCTCCGTGTCCCGTACTCGCCTAAGCAGAGACATCGCACCTGGGTAGCACGTACGCAGTGCGTGTGCCGCAGGCGCCGGAAGCCGAAGTGTGCACGCGGCATTACCAGCTCAGCCACCGCGTCAGCCCACCGCATACATCATCATCGCCAGTGCTGTGTCCCGTGCGCAGTTTCGGCTAGCGCCTCAGGCTCAAGAGGGATAGGAATCAAGACGATTGCCACCGTTCTCACCTGCGTTCTTTCCCGAGGCACTGCCCTTCCCACACACTTCGCGCCTTGGCGCCTTCGCGTGAACCAATTCTAAATCGACCGGACGTCCCCGCTCGCTGAGGATCGGGACCGAAAGAAGAAGCAAAAGAAGGAGTCATGGAACATGGCCATGACGCCCTCAGACGCAGGTGCAGGTGCAAAAGGTTCCCCGCAAGCCACTGCACCAGAAGACTTCATACCATCGAATCCCGGTGCCACCCACGCAATCCAGCGTGGGGCGAGGCCAGTTCTGGTTAGCGACTCTCTCTGTCCTCCGGCCGTAAATCCTGACAGAATTGTGCAGACGGAAGGATGGTCCTGGAGTTCCCGCGAAAGAATCACGGCGAGCGACACGGTATCACTCTCACGTGTCAACTCCTTGTGTCAACTCCGCACCGGATAAGGCCTCGTGATGAAACGACGTTTGTTCGCCACCTCGGCACGTATCTGGATGGGACGACTGTTGCTGGTCGCCGTGGCTTCCCTCGTCACAGTATTCTCTGCCGAGATGGTGTTGGCTATTCTCGGTTACCCAGCGGAACACCCGGAGAGAGTGGCACATCCCCCTGGCTTTACTGAACTGCGGGAGCGTCTTGAATTTCGCTATTCGTTCCGGACGAACGGGCAGGGCCTGCGTTACCGTGAACTGCCAATGGAAAAGCAATCCGGGCGAGCAAGAGTTTTTGTTGCCGGAGATTCCTTTACCGAAGGCGATGGCGTCTCGGATAGCGAACGCTTTACCGATCAGCTTGAAGCTGCGTTTCAGGATCGCCACGGTGGAGTCGACTTTATCAATGGGGGCCTCAGTGCGGCCGGGCCCATCGAATATGGCAATCTGTTCGTCAAGGTTGGACAGAACTACTCCCCAGATGCGTTATTGATCTGCTTTTTTGTTAACGATGTTTCAAACACCGGGGAATCACTGTTTCGGGTTCCATTCGCAAAAGATCCTCCTCGTGGGCGATCCAGAATCCGACGCAGGATCCACCAGATACTGCCACGGATCAATACACAGATTGAAATCCTTCAGGATCGAGCAACAGTCGCTGACGGTCAGAATGTGAAGAGGGGATTTGTAGGGGCCGTTACGTCCGTTGCGGAGAGTCGAGGAATCGACCAAAGGAGAATCGCCGAATGGGAAATGTCAGTGCCGCAGGACCTTGCCGACGCTGTGGATCGAGGTCACTTCAATGGAAGTGTCCTGTCGCAGGGATTGCTGAATCCAAACTACTGGGTCGATTCTCTTGAGCTGAATTCGGAGAGTTCGCAGCGGAGATGGACGACATGCCAGCAAATCCTGTCAGCCCTTGTCGATCACTGTCGTGCTGACCATGTTGAGGCTGCAATCGTCTTTCTGCCGGTCAGTTTTCAGTATGATCCATCGGCTTACTCAAATGAAAACCCCTATGTCTTCACAGGCTGCCATCTGCGACAGTCGTGGCTGACCGACGAAACACCGTTGCAACAATCTTTGGAGGCATGGGCAGCGTCGGCAGAAATCCCATTTCTTGATCTAACGCCCGACTTTCGCAACGCAATCCATTCCTCACGCAGTCTCTATTGGAAACTCGATGGCCACTGGACGCCGGAAGGACACACAACAGCCGCCAGGGCGATCGAAAGCTGGCTGAGTACTGGGAATGTGTTCCATTGCATTCCGGCATCACGACTGCCTTCTGGATCAACATCAGACGACACAACAGTCCATTAGGATGATCGTGTTCAGCAACACCAACGAACCAACAAACATCTGCCCGAGGAACTCCGTTCAGGCATGTGGAGCAATGTCCAATCGGCTTTTCTTTCGTCAAATCGAACCGTCCTGCTGGTAATGAGACAATGCTGATTCCGTTCCTCCTTGCGACCGCGGTATTGATTGGCATGATCCCCTGGTTCATGCAGCAGGGGATCATTTTCCCGGGCGGAAGGCGTGGTCGACGTAAATTTCGTTTTCTTCGAGAGAGCATTCGACCGCCTGGTTCTTGTGACCCCATCGTCGAATTTGATGCCACGCCAGGCGACGAGTTGCGTTCGCTGGAACAGCCACCCCCGCCTTCGACATCCAGTCGGTCTGATGCCGAATAGGCCCAGTGCAGTGCAGAACATTGCCAGTGAATGCGTCCGTCTCCCAACCTCTCGCAGTACCGCTTTCCCGGACGACAACTGCCGAGCGGCACATTGATTTCAACGTTTGGATTCTTATCATCATCGGCGAGACAGGGACTATTTCCGGCAAACGGTGAAATTCAACAATGACTGACAACCCCTTTCAATCACCCAAACGTTCTGGCAATAAGTCGGAAGACGAAGACTATGCCCACTACGGAGATTACCAGATAGCGGGCAAGTACCTGATCTGTGCGGGCGAGGCAATGTTGCCTCAGTACTGTGTTATTTCAGGGGAAGAATCAGATCTCGAGTACATTGAGGAGACTTTGGTCTACCAGTCACCGTTCAACCGGTTTTTGAACTTGGCGATGATTCCGTTCTTCTTCGCGATACCATTGGGCTGGTTTCTGCTCAGGCCTATGATGCGTCCTGATCCCCGGGACTGCTGTCGCGTGAGCTATTGTTTGTCTCGACGATTTCTTGTGCGCAGTCGATGGCTAATTGCAATCAACGTGCTGCTTGTGTTGTCCGCGATCATTTGGACCATTGTTGAACTCAATTTGGTTCGACGGGACCGCTTGCCCGTTCTCTTACTTTCACTTTCCCCGCTGGCACTCGCCGCCCTTCTGACTTTCTTTATCCGAGCATGGTACCGACCGCTGAAACTCAAGACACTGAAGCAGGGGTGTTTTTGGCTGACTGGCTTCGGTACGCCATTTGTTGAACGACTGAAGGAAGGCCACGATTAGTGCGTACCTGACTGATCGTCAACAGCCTGGTGATTGATCCCAACCCTTTGCGTCAGCGAGGCACTTTCCTGGAGAGAGCCATGCTCCATGAGAGCGAATCGAAGCCTTCAGAATCGTAATCAGGGGACTGACGTCGCCCCGCTCACCACGATGATTGACATGCTTCCGTTCGCCCAAATCGCCAAATCGCCAATCGCGCCAATTGCGTCAGGCGCATGAAAAATGGCCGCCCGGGAAGGGGCGGCCATTTCTATTGATCACAGAACAAGAATCAACTGGCAGTGCTATTCAGCAACTGGCAGTGAGTACTGTTCCATCAAAACACCATTCTCGTCAGCAACCCAGCTTGTTCCGGTTGGTGCAAAGTACTTCTCCATCGTTTCGAACGGAGGCAGCTTTGTGAAGTCGATCTTCGAGAACAGTTCGTCCATGCCTGGGAAGCTGTCAGCCGCGTTTCCGCTCTGAACAAGTTCGTACAGCTTACGATACTGTTCTGAAGGACGTGTGAAGCCAATAGTCACAGCGCCTTCACGGAAGTGCTCTGCCACGGCCTTGAAGTCTTCCGTCTCTGACAGCGGACGAACATCGTCCTGATTGCGAACGGCAGCTTCAAGCTGATTGCCACCAACAGAGATGAACAGGAAGTTGTTGGCAGCGGTGAAGCTGATCTTGCCACCACTTGGATTCTCAATTTCGTAGATCGTCGCACCTTCCAGCTCACGTGTTTCGCCTGGGAAACCTGGCTGTGAGGTCAGCTTTGCCAGCAGCTCTGCGATCTTTTCAGTTTCACGCACGCCAATCGCAAACAGAATGTCGTCGGTTCCGGTGGCTGTTGAGCCTTCACCGGAAGCCATCGTCATCTGGAGCTTGCCGTCCATCTGGTCGATGATGTCGTTCTTAATGTGAACCTGAGGACCTTCCTGAGCGATGCGGTCGATCATTCCTTCGAATGCACCAGCACCCTGGAACATATCAACCATGGTCGCAACTGCGTTGTAGGCTTCTTCAACCTTCCAGGTGGTCGCCATCCACAGAACTGAGTTTTCCTTCACCCATGACGGTGGAGTTGGGTCAGTTTCTGCAAGCTGGAACATCTGCATAGCACCCTGTGGAGGCTGCTCACAGTAGATCATCGAACGAGACACACCTTCGAACTCTTCGCCACCCATTTCAGAGACGGTGCCAATACCCTTCAGTTGGTTTGCACCCAGCATTGGGAAGACACTGATCGCCAGACCGGCCTGCATACCCGCTTCGCCCAGGGAACCTGTCTGAACAAGCTGAGTGAACAGCCCGACGGGGTCAGCATATGTCACCATCATGCCAGCACCTGGTTCAGATTCACACTTGCTCATGATGTAGGAGTAGACTTCGTTCTTTGCCAGTGTCTTTTCGCCGGAGCCGTCCCAGTTGTCGAGAGTCAGCTTCAGCAGAGCACTGCTGTTAGACAGGACCATGCGCTGATCCTTCAGGAACCAGCCGAATTCCTTCGCCAGCGGAGTCTTCTTTGCGATGTCAGCCTTGATGTTGAAAAGAACAACTTCAGTGCCAGAGTGTTCGAAGTTCGCTGCTTCCAGAACCGGAACCTGAGACAGACCGCCGAGGGCCTTTTCCAGCAATCCCTTCACCTGCTCTTCGTGCTCGCCGTAGTCGAAGAACAAAATGGCACCCATCTTGTTCGGTGGAGCCTTAGAAAATGCCAGGCTCACTTCCCCGGTTGGAACTTCGAGCAGTTCCTGGACAGTCATTCCAAGGGCTTCCTGAACCTGGGACAGGCCCTGTTCCATCTCGGCAGAGAAAGCCTTCTCCAGTTCTGCGCGGAAGTCCGCCAATGCCGGATCTTCCCACATCTTTCCGGCCGACGATTCCATGAACTGTTCCTTCATGTCAGCGACACTTGGAACAGACAGGTACAGATACGTGTCCTTTGGCAGGATCGAGCTGCTTAGGACCTTTGAGTCTTCAGAAGTCTGAGCCAGCGCTGTGCTGCACAGCCCCCCCAGCATCACGGCAGATGCCAGCAACATCGTCTTCATACGGGCCAGAATCATTGAACGTCCTTCGTAGGAAAAGAGAGACAGAGAGTTCCATTCAAAAACTGATTCTCACCCACAAAACCGCCATCGGTCAAGCTAAGGCGAAAATCCTGTCACCCCGAGGAAACTAGTTGGCTCGCTCGCTGCGTGACCGCTGAGCAAAGATTTCCCTGGGTGACCGTCAGACTCAACGAAATCCACAGTGTTTTGCCCAGGACGTCGCTACCCCTAACCGCAGTCAGGGATGCCGCGCGGGAAAATGAAAAATCCCGGACCGAGCCAATTCGCTCTTTGGGATTCGTTCCTGGCACATTCTTTCTCGAAAATGTGCATCGACCAGAATTGCGAAGGGCAACGCAACGGAGCCTGCCGGAATGCGAAAACGCCCAGGAATCACCTTCGCACCTGATCACACGCTGTCAACGGTCGCGTCTTGTTTCGGGGACCAGCCCGACCAGTCCCCGCAGGCCGGCATCAATTACGGCGCGGACGCCATGTCGGCGGGTCAACCGTTGCCGATGGGGTCGATGCTGATGGGACCGGTGTTGCAGTGCTTCGACTCGGGCCCTGCCACTGCGGAGGTTCTCCGCCGGTGGTTTGCTCGACCGGCGCTGGATTCTGTACCGGCATACCCTGGACTGACTGCTCGCCTACCGACCGATGTGAAACCGTCCGAAATGGAGACGCGTCTTCCGCTGACACAGCGGACGGCGGGAACGTTCTGCTGACCGGCTGTGACACAGCTGCCGGTACAAACTGCTCTCGCACAGATGCTCGCGAAGGTTTTGCTGGCACCGGTTCCTGTTCTTCTGAGCCGAACCGACTTGCGCCTGCGACGACCTGAGGGAGTTCCTGGTCGCCAGCGGCAAATTCATCCAGCTGACTGCCCAGTTCATCCATCGCCCTGGCATTTCCTCTGGCCATTCCGGCTACGGCGGAATTCCTGTCCTGGCCATGAATGTTCAGACTCTTCGGATCGACGATCGCAAGGAGCGAACGAGCGCTTTCTGAGGTCTTCTGATCAGGATGCGTTGTCAGTGCTTTTCTCAGCCACTCCGCCGATTCTGCGTCCTGACCCTGCTCATGAAGCAGGTAACCAATGTTGTAATAGGCAGCCGGCCCGCCAACCGCAAACTTCAAATGAGGAAAGGCCTGATCAAGATCGCCGGACTTCGCATAGGCAACGCCCAGCTCGTAGCGGCAACCCTGATCTTCCGGAGCAAGGGCGCAGGCGTTTGAATACGCTTCGATTGCCTGAGGCCATTCTTCCTGACTTGAGTACAACGCGCCCAGCTCTACTCTGACAGGCACACTTTCCGGGTGCTTTGCAGCAAGTTGCTTCAGGATCTTCTCCGCTTCTTCACTGCGTCCCGTTGCCAGTTCGATCCGAGCTATCCCAAGAGAGGCCTCGATGTTGTTGGGATATGCCAGTTCAATCTCATGGTACTTCTTCTTTGCTTCAGCGTATTCGCCGACATCTTCCTGATAACGAGCCCATGCGAGCATCGTCTTTTCAGTATTCTTTTTGAAGGTCTTCTGTGCCTCGCGAAACTCCGGGCTGATCTCTTCTTCTTCGGGTGAAGACGGGTTAAAGAACGATGTCGTTTTGTCCCATGCTGTCGTCAGCCGATCGCCTGCGCAGCCGGACACGGCGGTTAGCCCAGCCAGTGTCATCAGATTCAGCACAGATTTTCGCAACACCTCGCACCTCCATGTGCGCGGATTTCGTCACTGATTTCCATGTCGTCAGGATTGAGGTGAATCGATCACCCTGGTTGCTGCCGGCATCACCAGTGCAACCCTTTTCAATCCCATGGAACGCCCGCGCAGTGACAGCGCAGAGACGAACCCATTGTCTTCATCGAAATTCTGCCCTCGTTTCTGAAGACGCAGGAATCAAGCGAACGGGGATCCCAATGAGGCGCTTTGACCTTCGGTTTGCTTTCTGCCGACTTCAACCCGCTTCGGCAATTCCCGCCACTCAGCAGTAGGTCGTAACGGAAATTCCGACCTTGCCAGAAAGTCGAAACAGCGAAATCAGGTCGCCTCTTCCTTCCACCGAACAACGGTGGACTGGTGAATTGCGGTAGGCTGGCTGGACGATGCTTATCGGGCAACAGATTCCGAGCCGTCCAGGGCACTGCCCATCCTCCGAAGCGCCGCAAAGACTGTTGCTGATCGAATTTGCATACACCAAGGCTACCGCAACATCTCTGCCCGCCAGAGATTTGGAAAGCGCACTTTTCATGCAATCGTTGAATGCTGCTGATTCATCGGAATGGCGATCGGATGTCAAAAGAAACTGCGAAAATGTCTCAAGAACCCTGTGGAACGTCCTGCTGCAAATGCGACGAGTCGCCCCGCGCAAGACCCAAAGCCGAACAACATTCGGCCAGGTAACGGTGCGGCATCCGAGCTTTGAACGGTTCTAGACCGGTTGGTCCGCCCCGGAATTGGCGCCAGCAACATCGCCGTTGCGTGATAGCGGTGGAAAACTCGCGGAAGCGACTGTGGACAGTCGCTCTACTCTGCTCCCCTCCCGAGCGGGCCGAGCGGGAGGGGGCGGCCGATTAGCCCGGGCCAGAGAACTGCCGGCTTCCCGGCTAGACCAGTTCCTGAATCGGCTTGCCGGTCTCGATCATGTAAGTCGGTCGCCCAGACTGGTTCGTAAACTGAACCCTCTGGTCGAAGTCGAGCACATGGAAGACGGTTGCCAGCAGGTCCTGCGGTGTAATCGGAGTCGTCTTTGGAACGTCGACCTTTTCTGCGGATTCGCCGATGACCTGACCCATCTTCAGACCACCACCGGCAAAGGCAAGGGTGCTGAGTGGTGCCCAGTGGTCACGTCCGCCAGAGCCATTGATTTTCGGGGTTCGTCCAAATTCGCCACTGATCACCAGCAGCACGTTGTCCATCATGCCGCGCTGTTCGAGATCTTCAATCAGCGCTGACACGGCCTGGTCAACCTCAGGACCTCGGCGATCCATTTCCTGCTTGATATTGCTGTGCATGTCCCAGCCACCATAGTTGATGGTGACAAAGCCGCAGCCTGATTCACACAGACGGCGAGCCAGCAGCATCTGTTCGCCCAGCCCCTTGCCATAACGGTCGACCACGCGAGGATCTTCGAACTTCATATCGAAGGCCTGCTGGGACCGGCTGAGGATCAGGTTAAACGCCTGCTGTTCGAATGAATCGAGCCCTTCCATCAGGCCTTTTCGGTCAATGTCACGCTTGACGTTGTCAATGCCTTCCAGCATCGCACGACGATTTGAAAGTCGCCCCTGGTCGATTGACAGAGCCATATTGCGGCGAGCTTCACCGGCAGGATCAAACGGACCGTAGGCCGTTCCGAGGAACGCCGGACCGTCCGCATAAATTCCTCCGAGTCGCACGTATGTTGGCAGCCCGGTCGCAGGGTGATTCGTTCCCCGAATGCGAGACACGATCGAGCCGATAAATGGACGATCTGGATTCGCGCCGTTATCGGCCAGCCGATTGTCGTACCCGGTCATCACATAGTGGGTACCGCCGGAGTGTCCGCTGTTCGTGTGCGCGAATGAACGCACGAATGCCATCTTGTCGGCAAGCTGTGATAACTGCTCGAAGTTGCCCCCGATGGTGACTCCTGGAAGATTCGTCTTCACTTCGCCCGTCACACTACGGTACTCAGCAGGAGCCGTCATCTTCGGGTCAAACGTCTCAACATGAGTTGGGCCACCACTCAGCCAAAGCCAGATCACCGACTTGTCGCTTGTTCGCAGTCCCTGTTCTGCCGCACGGGCTTTCTGCTGGAGCAAACCGCCAAGCGATAGCGCTCCCATCCCCAGTCCGCCAACGCGGAGAAAGTTTCGTCGAGAAGATCCTTCGCAGTTTCGACTTGCTGGACCATAGAGAAAATCGAGCATGGCTTGAGTCCTTCAGGCGGGGTTCGATAAATTGAGGACCGGTGGTAGGTGTACAAATACTATCGTCTCAAGGACGAGAGTGGCAACACGAATGACCGACCTTTTCGTGATTTTCAGACCCGCTATCATTCGCCCTTTGTACTCGTTCTCCCCGCCCCAACCACTGGAAATTTGACATGGCCCGTTTGAGTCAGGCCGACCTGATTTCGCTGAACCGCACTTTCGACGACCGAAGTCCTCAGGAGCTGCTGATGTGGGCTCGGGAGATTTTCGGTGATCGCGTCGCTGCGATGTCATCCATGCAGGAAGCGGGCAACGTCATTTGCCACATGCTCCACACGGTTCCGGTGAAGATGCCCGTCGTATTTGTGGACACCGGAGTGCTTTTTCAGGAGACGCTGGATACACGAGATCGGCTTTCCCGCGAATACGGCCTCACGATCCACACGTTCAAGCCCGCACTGACCATGGAAGAACAGACGGAGAAGTACGGAATTCTCTATCTGTCTCCCGACGGCCAAAAACAGTGCTGCGAAATGCGAAAGAGCGAACCGCTGGATGCCGTCAAAGGGCAATATGACGCACTGATCGGAAGCCTGCGACGCGCGGACGGCGGCCGTCGTGGAGTCTGTCCAATCCTGGCGGTCGACACTCGATTGAACTGCCTGCGAATCAATGTGCTTGCCAATTTTTCTGACGAACAAATGGATCAGTACATTGCCAACAACAAGGTGATCCTGAATCCGCTTCACAAACAAGGGTTTTCCACGATCGGCTGTAACCGCTGTACGACGCCCGTTCTGCCTGGCGAACCCAAGCGAGCAGGTCGATGGCGCCACCTGGGTCCGTGGAGCGTTTACTGCGGTATCAACCCGACCGACATGGATCCTGAACGCGCTCCCGCGGTCGATTTTTCTCAGGATCTCATCGATCGAATTCTCGGTCGCCAGACAGACTTCGCGATCTAAAACGCTGTTAGCTCACGGATGCTTCGCAACCCGAAACGGCAGTTTCTTCGAAACCCGAAACGTCAGTGAGGGATTCAGTACGCGCATTGATTCTTCGATCGACTGCCGAAACCTTCACGTCCAGCCGCTGGTGCTTTCACCGGATGACACTCTGTGAACGAGAACGAATCTGAACCGGCTGAACCTGACGATGACGACGAATTGACACCCGTCGTTCCAGATGGAGGTCAGCTTGCGCCTCGCGAAAAGGTGAAGACTCTTCCCACAACGCCCGGCGTTTATTTGATGAAAGATTCAGAAGGGCGAGTCATCTACGTTGGCAAAGCCGTTAACCTTCGCAATCGCGCCAGCAGTTACTTCACGAAGGCCGCTGAGATTGATCGACGCACGGCGGACCTGGTTCCAGAGATCGCAGATCTCGACTTTATTGAAGCCGAAAGCGAAGTCGATGCACTGCTGATGGAAGCTCGTCTCATCAAGGACATCCAGCCTCGCTTCAACGCGTTGCTGAAGGATGACAAGACGTTCCCGTACCTTCAGATCACAACTCATGAGGATTTTCCTCGCGTCGAGTTTACGCGGCAGCCCGAGTCCTCAGGCGTTCGTCTCTATGGGCCCTTCACGAGTGCCGGAAAGCTGCGAGGTACGATCGCAGTGCTGCAGAAGATCTTCCGCTTTCGTACGTGTGAGCTGGACATTCACGAAGGTGATGATCGCTGGCGATGGTTTCGCCCCTGCCTGCTGGCCAGCATCAATCAGTGCACTGCGCCGTGCAACCTGCGAATTTCGAAGGAAGATTACCGCGAGGACATTCGACGCCTGCGACTTTTCCTGGATGGTGGCAAAGCAAGGCTGCTGAAGGAAATGGAAGAGTCCATGAAGCAGGCGTCGAAAGAACTGAAGTTCGAAAAGGCCGCCCGAATTCGCGATGAAATCGATTCACTTCGAAGTCTGAATCTTCGCGGTGACCTGGAAAGCCATGCTCAGCCGGAAGTGTTCTACATCGATCCTCGCAAAGGACTGGAAGGCCTGCGCCGCACTCTGAAACTGGCCGAGGCTCCGCGACGGATCGAAGGCATTGACATTGCTCATCTGCAGGGCAATGAAACAGTCGCGAGTCTTGTTCAGTTCATCGATGGTCTTCCTTTCAAGCCAGGTTACAAGAAGTTCAAGATTCAAAGCGTCGAAGGCGTGGATGACTTCGCTTCCATGCGTGAAGTCGTGACTCGCCGATTTCGCCGTTTACAGGATGAAGGCGAGTCGTTTCCGGATCTTCTGCTGATCGATGGCGGAAAAGGTCAGCTCAACGCGGTCATGGAAACTTTTGAACTCCTAAACATCAAACCACCAGTCACGATCTCACTGGCAAAGCGAGAAGAAGAGATTTTCGTTCCTGGCGAATCTGAGCCTATTCGACTCAGTCGCCACGCGTACGGCCTGCGTCTTCTGCAGTATGTCCGCGACGAAGCACACCGGTTCGCTCAGCATTACCATCATATGCTGCGTCGAAAATCATCGCTGGGAGAAACTGGCAAGAAGCGAGGAACTCGTGGGCGCCGGAAGAAGTCCGATTCGGGGGGCTCACCGGAAAACGGCAATGCGTGAGTCTTCACAACGGCAGAGCACGGATTTTTGCGAGCCGCTCTGGCATTCACATGGTGAGCATCCCACAATCCTGCCGCGATGCGCAGACAAGTCACAGCGACTGCCGATTGAGGGTGGTTCGAGTAACGAAGGTGTCAAAAATGCACGGGCATCGAATTCGGGATTGGCACACAGCATGATTCGGAAACTGACTCGAAAGCTCGAAGATCGAATTCGCCATTCGATCATCAGCCACCACAAAAGAAGTGGCGCGGTGCTGTTCAGCGATACAACTCTGCGCGATGGCGAACAAATGCCCGGCGCGACCCTGGAGCCTCATGAAAAGCTCCGTATCGCAAAGGCACTTCAGGAGGCCGGCGTCCATTCACTCGATGCCGGGTTTCCTGCCAGCTCTGAAGCCGACGTCGAAGCGATCCGAATGATGATCGGAGTGATCACCGGTCCTGTGCTGACAGCGCTATGCCGAACTCTGAATTCTGATATCGACGCGGCCGACCGCGCGCTTCACGGCAATCCGCCTCACAAACGAGGTGTCAGTCTGTTCTGCGGTACAAGCCCGCTGCATCGACAGCACAAACTGAACAAAAGCCGCAGCGAGATTCTGGAGATTATTCGCAGGACCGTTGGCTATGCGTCGGAGAAGTTTCGAATCGTTGCCTTCAGCCCGGAAGATGCGAGTCGCACGGAGCCAGAATTCCTGTGTGAATGCTATCGCGAAGCCATCGATGCTGGTGCGACGACGATTGGCTTCCCGGACACTGTCGGATTACTGACTCCGGACAAGGCAAAGAAGTTCATCCGAGAAATTCAGGCCAACGTTCCAAATCTGAATCGCGCTTTGCTGGCGGTGCATTTTCACAATGACCTTGGCCTTGCGGTGGCCAACACACTCGCCTGCATCGAAGAAGGTGCAAACGTTGTTCAGTGCACAGTGAATGGAATCGGCGAACGAGCCGGAAACGCATCACTCGAAGAAGTCGTCATGGCACTTGCTCTTCACCCGGATCAATATGCTCGTAGCTTCCGGATCGACACAACGAAACTGGCTCCTCTGTGTCAGCTTGTCGCCGAACTGACGGGAGTGACAATTTCTCGAATGAAGCCGATCGGCGGTGCCAACATCTTTGCGACCGAAGCCGGCATTCATCAGGACGGTTTGCTGAAGAATCCTGATACCTACCTGCCGTTTCGCCCAGAGGCAGTCGGTGGCGGTGACCTCCAATTGGTGCTCGGGCGACACAGCGGTCGCCGCGCTGTGTCTCATCGACTAACCACGATGGGAATTGCTCACACAGACACAGAAGTGGCAAGCCTGATGGAGCTGATCAAGTCACAGCCGAAAGGTGTGGTCATTGATGAACGACTGATCGTGCAGTTGATGGAGACGCTTCGAAAGCACAGTCACTGACAGGCACTTCACTCCTGAGCCGCTTCGGCTACTTCCTCATCCTTCGCTTCACCCGAGTCAGAAAATCGAGTCACGAGAACGCGAGCTGACTTGCCCTGTTCCTTGAGATAGCGAACCATCGGGGCCGTGTGACCATGCGTGACCAGAATCTGCTCAGCCTTTGACTCTTCAATCGCCCAAAGAAGTCCCGGCCAGTCAGCATGATCCGACAACGGAAATCCTCGATCGACCGACTGCCAGCGTCGTGTACCTCGAGTCAGCATCCATCCGGACGCCATCGCGACTGAAACGTCGCCGAACTTGTTCATCCACTGTGAATTGGCCACACCTGGCGGCGCGACGATCAAGGTACCTCCCCAGGCTTTTCTCGCGGGAGCCTGGCTGGGCAGCAGAGTTGGCGGCAGCTCAATTCCGCTGTTTCTGTATTCGCGGTTCAGTTCTTCGACCGTGGGATGACAGAAGATCGGTCCGATGTTTCGATCCACTCCCGCAATCAGTCTCTGTGCTTTGCCAAGTGAGTACGCGAACAGCACTGCGGGCCGGCCGGCATCGCGACACTGAATCCACCACCGATTGATGTCTTCAAAAATCTCTGACTGAGGACGCCAGCGATATACAGGAAGCCCAAAGGTTGATTCCGTGATGAATGTGTGGCATGGCACCGACTCAAACGCAGTACATGTGACATCCGGTTCAACCTTGTAGTCGCCACTGACGACCCAGACTTCACCATCATATTCGACTCGAACCTGAGCAGATCCGAGCACATGTCCGGCCGGATGAAGCGAGAGCCGCACTCCATTGATCAGACTCTGTTCACCATACCGGAGCGTCTCGATGATCGGTGCCGGACCAAGCCGACTGCGAAGAACGTTGCGACCTTCGCGACTGGTGAGATAGCTCTTCGATCCCGGTCGAGCATGATCGGCGTGTGCATGAGTAATGACGGCTTTGGAAACTCGCTGCCACGGGTCGATGTAGAAATCACCACGTTCGCAGTACAGCCCAGCGGGCGTTTCCTGAATCAAGGGTTGTGACACTGTTCAGGAATTCCCGAATTACACCTTTGGCCGTGACGATTCTTTCTTACGCTGCATCTCCTGAGCTTCGCGGCGACGAGCTTCTTCTTCAGGCGCAAACTGTGGGCGGCGACCGCCTGGTCCCTGATTCATCTCAGGAATCACGACTTTGCTTTCGCGCCACTTCCAGCCCATTGGCTCGCTAAGCTCCATCTTTGCAAGGAACGCCCAGGGGGTTCCCGGATGCTCTTCAACAACTCGGTTGAGATACTCCTGAGCTTTGGCAGACATCTTGCGCACTTCAGCGCCAGCGTTGATCTCTTCGGATGGATCCAGCATCCACTGATTGCTGTCCGACTTCTCAAATCTCTTCGGACTGGACTTCATTTCGGCAAGTACCGAGTTGTAACCGAACGCACGAACTCGCATTGCAAGAATGCGGCCCATTGCCAGATCGTACTGAGCTCGCCATCGATCTGTGTCCAGCTTATCTCGGTGCTTCTCGCCAACTTCCAGAGCCTTGTGGACTCGCTCCAGGAAGTAGTCAAGAACCGCCAGCGGCTTCTGAGCTTCTGTGATCTGCTCACGCAGAACGTTGTCGTTGTTGGCCTGGAACGTGCGAGTTGGCACCGGGACAGGCTCCGTCACCGCGAGCTGAGCTGCTGTGATCAAGGCCTGCTTGGCCAGATTCGTTTGAACCTGCTTGCGATATTCAATCCCTGGGCGGTAGTCCGGAGCATACTGTCGCATGACCTGTGGGTCCCATTTCCGGACTGTGGTGTCGTCGGCAATGAAGAAGATTCCACCAGTTTCAGCACACAGACGAGACAGTGAGTAAGGACCGTAACCGGACGACATGCGATCCAGTTGCTGTGCATTCGCTGTCCAGAATGGCAACTGCAACCCTTCGGCCAGTGGAGTTTCCGGGCCCTGATCTGCGTCCGCAATGTCCTCTTCAAACTCCGTTCCGTCTTCGGCTTTCCACTTCACTCGAACGAAGCCCTTCTGACGGCCGAACGGCGATGAGTTTCCAATCACGAAGACTCGCACGCCTTCACGGCTGAGTCGCTTCACGATGTCTTCAAGGACGGCATAGTCCTGTCCGAAGTCATCACCACGTTCATCCGTCACGATGATGAACATCATGTTGGCCTTCATCTTCCGACGAACTGGGCCATACTTTTTCAGGGCGGTGGCAAGGGCAGCGGCTGCGTTCTCTGCACCGGACAGATCGCTCTTGATCGACTTCACTGCGGATGTCAGAGCCGCCACATCACTCGTTGGCTCATCCACCAGCACATGCACATCTTTTCCGAATCCAACTATCCCGGTCTTCAGAGCATCCTTGGTGTCGATGTCATCCATCAAGCCGAGCTGGCGATACACATTTTCGAAGCGAGCAATGATTTGCTCACGTCGGCTCTCAAGCGAAATCGATTCGTCAAAGAACCAAACTGGAAGAGTACGACGCTGACGCAACGAAGAGGCAATCTCCAAAGTGATCCGGTCAACAGCCCCGTCAGTCCCACCTGCATGTTCTGTGGTGCCTGTAAGGTCGATGTTCTCCAGGACTTCCGCTTCGCTTGGCAGAGAAACAGTTTCCAGAAGCTCCACCTTTGGGTTCACGATCTCCTGTTCAATCTGCTCCATCTGTTCCTGATGGTTATCCAACCCCTTGTTCTGAGCCATCGCAGCAGAAGCGCCCTGAATATTCAGGCTGCTCATGCTTCCAAGATTCTCCGTCGGCGTTGAGTCAATTACGTACTCAACTTCGCGTACTTCTTCGGGTTCAACCGTAGAAGTCAGATTCAGCTCAGGAAGAATGATCTCAGGCAGGGTGATCGTCAGTAGCAGCAGGAATACGCCGATGTGTACGGCGACGCTGATGCCCCACGCTGGCACTGCATCAAAAATGCTCCAGAAGCCAGAGCCATCCTCTTCAAATGGCTCGGCCGAATCGGCATTCGTTGGCGATGCTGGAATCGTGCTCACTGCAATGCTCCCGCAATAATGAATTGCACACTTGCCGAATCGTCGCTGGGTCCAGTGGGACGTTGTTGGCGGAAGCCAAACACCGGAAGCCCAGCAGTTGTCATCGACGATCAGTCCACCGGGAACCGACGGAATCCAATCTGGACGCCGAAATTCCCAGGAGGCCTTTCAGGATCGTACCTCCTAAATCCTGACCAGGCAATGTTTTGAGACACCTGTTGGGCAGAAAGTAGGACGGGATTTCCTGTAAAAAGCTACGCGCCCAGTCCTTCGTCTGTTCGCCAAAAAAAGCTTCCCGAGCCAGAAAACGTTGCGCAGTGCCAACTTCCGGCAGTTTTCTGAGGGTTTTGCAATCCCATCCTCGGTACTCCGACCGTCACTTCCTCAAATCGACAGCTCCCGTCTCCCGCCGTTTTGAACCGGCATCCCGGTTCAGCGGAATCAGTTGCCGTCACTGATCCCCCAGGTGTATCCGAGCCTCTTAATGCCAGCGATCAGGTCATTTGTTTTGACTGTGCGATTCAGCGGAACGATGTTGGCAAATGTTCCTGCACTCTTTTGGTAACTCCCACTGTCACCACCTGTGTGAAAGACGAGCACATCCACTTCCGCACAGCAGGCAGCAACCATCTGCAACAGCGGCATCAACGCACGATTTCCCCCATAGGCGCCACAACCCCAGTAGCCTGTGTGGATGACCGTCTGGACGTTTGGCGAGATGTTCTGTCGTGATTCGGAAACGGCGGCACTGAAGCCAGTGTAAGCAGTCGCGAGTATGAATTCGATTTCCTGATGAGTATATCGCCCCGTTCCGCCGGCCGGAGCCTCCATGGCGATGATGTTGCTGGTCGTTGGTGGAACCAAAACCTGTGTCGCTTTGCGAATGACCTGCTCGGTGGCACTAGAGAATTGATTTCCATACAGGCCATAAGGACGGCCCATTTCCAGATTCGGCTCAGTTGCCACAGCACAGCGTCGCTCAACGTTCATGATCAAAATCGGTGTGGCGACACCATGCTCTACCGTCAGCGCTGCAGACCCGGAGTCAAGCAGAGCATGCCTGAGCGATGCCAGTGCCGGATGTTCTGCCACCTGCATTTCATCCTGTGCAAACAGTCTTCCACCATAGGCACAAAACAGATCGTAATGTGCGAAGTTCAAATGCCATTCACAGCGATCCCGTGTTCCCGCGTCATAGGTGAAATAGTCTTCTCGCATCTCAAACGCTGGTCGAGCCATGCTGCGAGAAAAAACCTCAGGCAACGTCATCTGCTTCCATCGACTGACCGAAATCGCACCAGAATGAATCGCACCAGGTGGTGACGACATTCCAAAGACAACTTGCTTGTTTCGATCACTCAATCGCGGAGGAAAGTCCGCAACGAGCTTCTGTGCCTCAAACTCCAGCCGGTAGATCAGGTCATCCATGGCAGCGCTAGTCTTGATGGGTACCAACGAGGGGCATTCAGACGAATCACGAATTCCGATCGATGCGCCGCGCGACTGGCCGACGAATAGATCGCGCCTTGAACGTTGTCGCTTTGTGAGCGGAATGGGCCCTTGCAGGATCCATCACGCTGGCGCATCCTCCGGCAGTGCAATTTACCGACGGGGGACGGCGCTGTCACCCTTTGTTTTGGGCGGAGGATGCTTCGAACATCGTCCGTTGTTTGACCAAATGTGGCCCGTGGCTCCGCCGCGGGACTCTCAACCCAGCACATTTTGAAACCGCAGATGAACGCAGATCCACACGGACAAAACAACGCACTCGCATCTTCTCGCTTCCGTCGGTCCCGCTCCGGCCGAGCGTCAACTTGCAGCTCCAGGCGAGCGGGGCGACGTCAGTCCCCTGATTGCGATTCTTCTTTTGTTGCGATGCCCTGCCACTCCATTTCCTCGGCGAGCGGGATGCGTCAGCTTCCTGGTATGAGTTTCTGCATTCCATCTCACGTCGCACGATTGACAACCCGATTGTTGTACCAAAAGTGCGGTCGCTACATACAGCACTCACCGGTTGACAACCAGAGCCACTCGCAGCCAAGGACCGTTGCATCAATCGGGCCAGGAGCGGCAACCCTTTTTACTCGCCCATGTCGCATCGATCCGAGATCGCCCTGCAATTCTGCAACGGTCTTCACTCGAAAAACCGCAACCAACGTGCCGGAGCAAATTGCTCTTCCCAAAGACGTCGCCAGCCTACAGCCATAACCGGGCTTCCTGAACACAGGCCTTGACCTTCGGCTCCCCAAATGTGCCCCGTGGCTCCGCCGCGGGAATTTCAACACCGCCGCCAAAGTACCACTGACGTGAACGAACCATCGCAGCAACACGGAGATCAGAACCGCCACCCCAACCTGCTCGACCAAGACGAAAAACCGCAACCAAGCCATCGCCAGCCACAAGCCCACCGCGCTCAACCACCAACCAAACACCACGCCCTCACCTCGTTCGCCGCGATGTCAAAGCCTTATTGGTTTTCTGGAGTTCAAGTTCTGATCACCACTCCCGCCACTCATCCACATAGTCAGTGTCGGCATCAAGACCAACGATGCTACCCATCTGATAGATGTTTTCGCACAGGATTTCGCGCTCGTCGGTATCTATTCCGCCGTCAATGTTCTCATCGTCATCGAAAGTATTGGACAGAATATTCAAGGCTTCGACGCAGTGTTGAACTGCGGCAAGTTTGTCGCCTTCGGATGCGTTATCGGGCAATGCAATCAATCGCTTACGAAGTTTCTCAAGTTCCGCTTCGAGGTATGGTTTCACATCCTCGTAACAGTCCTCCAGTTGAGATTTGAAGTCGATAGAGTTGAGTTCTTCAGATTTCATTCGGAGACTCCTCGCAGCACAGGTTTTGGTACCAGCGAACGAATTGCAATCTATGCGGCGGCGATTAGCCGACGCATAGATCGTGCGTTGAATTTTTCCGTCTTGTAAGCCGTGTGGGCCCTTGCGGGATTCATCACGCTGGCGAATCCTCCGCCGGTGCAATTTACCGATGGGGGACAACTTTGTCACCCCTTGTTTGCGTGCGGATGCTTCGAGCATCGTCCGTTGTTTGACCAAATGTGCCCCGTGGCTCCGCCGCGGGACTCTCAACCCAGCACATTTTGAAACCGAAGATGAACGCCGATCCACACGGATAAGTCAAAGCACTTGCATCTCCTTGCTTCTGTCGGTCCCGCACCGGCGGAGCGTCAGCTTACAGCACCAGGCGAGCGGGGCGACGTCAGTCCCCTGATTGCGACTCTTCACTTTGCAAATGTGCCCCGTGGCTCCGCCGCGGGAAACTCAACACCGCCGCCAACGAACCAGTGACGTGAACGGAGCATTGAAACCGCAGATAAACGCAGATCCACGCGGATAAAACAACGCAATCGCATCTCCTCGCTTCCGTCGGTCCCGCACCGGTGGAGCGTCAGCTCGCAGCTACGCACCGCTCTCCGCCACTCCGGGCAGATGGCCCGTCAGTTTGCTGCGATTCGAGGGGATGGTCGCGCATGCCGAATGACTACCAATCCAAACTGCCGGGCCGTTGGCCCTTCTTTGCGTTCGTGTTGCGAAAACCCAGCCCGATGGGCTGGGCTAGGCAAATGAGTGGGCCCTTGGCCCGATGTGTGGAGACGTTCATTGACTCACTGTTCCTCCGCAGAAAACACATTCTGCCGGACGAACAGGACTAGAGCGGCGGAGGTTGAGTACCCAAACCTTCACTCCGTGGTTTGACGGAAATTCCTGGTACATCCCGGGCCAACGGCCCAGCTGTTTATCTAGCCCAGCCCAACGGGCTGGGTAATCATGAATAAGCACCGCAAGGGCCAACGGCCCGACAGTTTTCTACAACCATTGAGATCGCCACATAGGCCCATGCCCACAGCGCAACGAAAGGCGAGCGGCAGGACGTCAGTCCTCCGAGTCCGCATCCCACCGTAATTCCCGTGCAGGCGGGAATCCAGCACATTTGCAACCGCAGATGAACGCGGATCAACGCGGATAACACAACGCACCCT
>JAEUII010000020.1 GCA_016795145.1 Planctomycetaceae bacterium | reverse complement strand
CGCTGTCTGCGTTCTGACGACCAACAACAAAGATCAGCGATGGGATGATGACAACGCCGCGCATGTGCTGATGGGTCGAATTGGCAAGATCGCGTTCGAACATTTCAATCCGGCGTGGGATGCTCCGTCCCCCGGCGCGGATCTCAGTCTTAAAGTGGGTGCGTTTGGGGAGCAGGTCGAATATCTGCAGCGAACTTTGAATGCTCGCCTGCAGCCTTCGCCGGGTCTTGGCGTCGACGGTGATTTCGGTCCAGCGACGGAAGCGGCCGTGAGACTGTTTCAGGAGCGAAATTCACTGGCTGTGAACGGCATCGTGAACTCCGAGTTTTGGAAGCTGCTGGGGCCTGTCGTCGAAGAAACGGAAGTGCCGGCACCTGAGGTTGTGAATGCGGAGGTCCTGCCAAGGCAACCGGTCGATTCGCTCGATGGTGTTCCGTTTGTCTCCTGCGACGCGTGGACGATCGTTGATGCGGCGGATGGACGCGAGCTTGCCGGGAAGGACTCCGCGGTTCGCCGGGACTTCGCAAGTACCACGAAAATGATGACCGCCTGGCTGGTCGCGGAGCTTGCGTTACGAAAGCCCGAAGTCCTGAATGAAACGCTCACGATGTCAGCGCGAGCCGATGAAACTCGAGGATCCACATCGGACCTTCGTACGCGCGAACAGGTCACGGTTCATGATGCTCTGTATGGACTGATGCTGCCATCCGGGAACGACATGAGCGTCGCTCTGGCCGAACACTTTGGAAACCGGGTGGCCCGAGATGAAGGCACGGCGACAGCGGCTTCAGCTGCCTCACAGGATCCGCTGGAACAGTTCGTCGCGGTGATGAATGCAGAAGCGCTCTCACTGGGGATGTCGGACACCCACTATATCAATCCACATGGAATGACCGACAAGGATCATCTTTCCACGGCGCTCGATCTGAGCCGACTGGCTCGCAGCATTCTGAGCAACGAGCTTCTGCGAAAGGTCACGTCAACTCGACAGTTCGGAACAACGGTGACCGGTGCCGCTGGCTATCGTCGCAATGTGATGTGGAAGAACACCAACGAGCTCTTGGGAATCGAAGGCTTCGACGGAGTCAAGACCGGCACAACCGATCAGGCCGGAGCGTGCCTCGTCTCAACAGGCGAACGCGACGGTCGACGCCTGATCGTTGTGGTTCTCGGATCAGCAGCCTCGGAAGCTCGCTACACAGATTCGCGGAATCTCTACCGCTGGGCCTGGAAGGAACTGGCTGGCAAGTAGCTTGCTTCCGGAAGGGAAGGCTGCGCAAATCCGGATGTGGATATGGCGAAACGATTGAGGACAATCGTTCCACACTACTTTGCGTACGTGACCTTCATGATCCCGAACACAATCGCACCAACCACGACGCCCAGAAGGATGTCGCCGATCGAAGCGGCTCCGTTCTTGAAGTAGAACACACCCACTGTTCCGATGATGGACCAGCAGGTCACGATGCCGGCAATCATCATTCGCTCTCGCTTCTGATCCTCAGTCAGCGGTGTGGATTTGCTGACAGGCTTTGAAGCGGCTTCCTTCTTTTGCTTTTCTCCTTTGGCAGCCTTCTGCTGTGCCTTTGGAGATTCTTCTGCAGCGGAACTCCCAGCGGCCTCTTCCCGCATTCCCGGTGCGTAGTACTTTGCGATGGCCTGATTCACTGCGCGGGGAACGGCGAGCACGGGACGCATTGGGAAGCCATATCGAATGCGAATCTCGTCTTCCAGATCCGGCGTCGGTTCGTCAACGCATGCAACCATCAGGTAGCCGCGGTCTTCAAACAGAGGCAGACAGGAATGCTTCTTCACAACTCGGCGAGGCAGCTTGTCCAGCACGCTGTCTTCCGGCAGCATATCCTCGAGGTCGATGTAGGAAAGTCGAAGCTCTGCGGCCAGCGCGCGAGTTGCATCCGGCGGCTCGGCGAGCTTCATCTGGATGACGGCGTCGCGATGAGTCAAACCGCGCGCTTCCGCGAAATGCTCGATTTCCGCAACCTGAGCCCGCTTGATCAGAGATCGTGAAACCAGGTACTGCAGAACGGTCCGTGGTTCATCATCATCAGTCTGCGGAGTTTCACGCCCAAGGCTGCGGTCGTATTCGATCTTGCCATCCGGATCTGTCAAACAGAGCATCGCCTTGGCCAGCTCATTCAGCAATTCCTGTGAGCGCACAAGGTATTGACCGGTCGCATACTTTCGTACGTGAGCATTCAGCTTCCGATAGTTGCCTCGGATCTTTTCGATATCGTCTTCAAACTGCACAAGACGCAGCAGCGTGTAATGATCCGGAGGACGAACGCCTTCTGGAATGCCCAGCCACTCTTTGTAAACGTCGATATCAGACACGAAGCATGCTCCGCTGTTGGTCAACAGTTCAGGTTTCAGAAACGCGTGTTTAGCACGTCAGGAATCATCCGGCAAGCAGTCGCAGGAATCTCTCAGCTCAGCGATCGAACGGCCGCCCGGGCATTCTCGATTTTCTCATTCGGCAGGGGGATATCGTCCGGAAGATACCGAGCATGCTCATAGGCTTCCGCGAGCGTCGCGACTGCCGTCTGATTTTGAGGTGACGCACTGGCCAGTGACGTTGCGGCATCACGATGATTCCACCAGTCCTCTACGGCATGCCCCGCCTTGAGTGCCACCTGATGAAAGGCTCGCACAACATCCGATCGATTGTGAATCTGATCCGGCGTCAGCGGAGGTCCAAGAGCAGCCAGCGCGGCGTCAGCATTCGCGGCGGCACGGTTCTTCACAAAACGTCCGGCAATCAACGCGATTCCTGCCAATCCCAGCAGAGTGGCCAGAATGATGACCGGAGTCATATCGAAGTCTGCACTCAGTGACGGCATCGACATTCCGGTAGGCGTACTTCGCGGCCCGGAATTCTGCGATGGCTTTGTGGGCATCGCATCTGAGAGCCATTCGGAAGCCGACTTTCGAAGTTCGCTGATAGCCGATGGCGGCTCCGGTGTTTGTCGAGGCGGCTGAGACATGACTCGACCCGATCGATCTGAGCGAGGGTTTTGTTCTGACTCCTTCGCAAGCTTCTCGAGGTCATCCGAAAAGTTGTCGAGCATCTTCAGGAGTCGATCAGCCGGCACATCTTTCAGATCAATACCGTTACCTGTCCCGGGTGCACCATTTGGTGAATTGGGCACTGGAAACTCTTCATTCCGGCTTTGCTCTTTTGCATTCTCCCAGATCTTCTTCAGCGTATTCTTCAAACCACGACGATTCACTTCCTCAGCGATATCAATGGGAGGCGTCTTTGGGTCTGGGTTCGAATTCGGGTTTGTTGCTGGCGGAGTCTGAGCCGACTGGTTGCGCTGGGTATTAGGATCCGGATTTTGCCCGCCCGGGTTTGATCGTCCGTCCTGAGTTCGCGGTGATGGAGATGGTTGATTTGCATTGCCAGACGGACGTGGAGCTGGATCCTGCATCCCTGGCTGAGACTGAATCTTCTTCATCTGCTCGCGAATAAAGTCCTCAACCGATTTCTGATCCGGCGTCTGTTGATTCGGACGAGTCGATGGCGACGTTCCCTGACTGTTATTTCGGTTCGACTCTAAACCGGGTCGCGACGATTGCGGCTGACTGTTGGGCGACTGAGGGTCATTCTGTCCGGGTACAGACTGCGAGCCTCGCGGATTCAAGAACGGATTCCCGCCGGGAGCTCCCGGCGGTTGTTCGCCGTTCAGCATCTGCTCTGCCTGTCGACGAAGCGACTCGTTCTGAAGGAGCTTCTGCAAGTTTTCGATGGCCTGCTGAGACTGCTGTTCGCGACTTGGCGGACCGTCGTTCGGAACATCGGATCCCGAGTTTGATTCCATCGGCTCCAATGGGGGATTCTGCGGATTCGAGCCAGGTGACGGCTGATTCCCGAGTGGCGAATTCTGTTGACGCTCACTGCCAGTTGGCGGATTCGTGCCGGGGCGATTCGAAGGTTGCCGTCGAGGATCCGCAGTTGGGTTCGCGGGATCGCGACGACGCAACGGCTGCCGCGGACTGGGTTGCGAACCGCCAGGGGAATTCAAACGGGGATCGGATGGATTCTGAATTCCTTGCGGAGGTGTGATGGCAGGTGAATCGGAATTCGATGAATCCGAACCTGGTGATTCTGAACCGGGCGAGGTCTCGCCGGGGATTTCTTCTTCATTCGCAGAACGCGAAAGCTGTTCAAGAAAATCCTCCAGCGCTCGCAATGAACTGATCGGAACCTTTGGAACCTGCGGCTGTTCGTTTTCGTTTGGTGACGAACCACCTGGAGTTGTCTCGCGGGAGTTGTCATCCAGCGGCTGGGGCTGACCATTCCGGCTGGGTTCGATCGGACTTGGCGTGTCGTTATTGTTCTCGTCTGGCGTGCCTGGTGAATTCGGCCGATCATTTTCCCCTGGCTCGGTGCTGGTGTCGTCGTTCTTCAACGGGGGATTTGCTAAATCATCGTCGGTGGGCTCGCGATCATTGGTTGGCCTGCGACTGGGGTCCTGACCATTCGGAGTCTTCTGCGAATTGCTCTCGGACTTTTTTGGCTTGTCACCACCGGTCGACGGCTCGTTCTGCGTTCCGGGTTCAGGCTCGGACGGATCATTCGATCCTGGCGGAACCGGAAGAGGTGGCTGTTCACTGCCGTTCGCTGACGGGGGTAGCAGACCGTCTCGCTGAAACTGCTCGAGCAGCTTTCGCATTCGCTGCTGAGTTTCCGGGTTGCTGAGTGACTTCTGAAGCTTGTCGGCCGGCATGTTCCCCAGCGATGGAGGAATCATGCCCGGCGGAAGCTGGTCTTTCAGCTTCTGAAGTGCATCGCCAAGCTGGCCAAGCTGAGAAGGATCGAGTTGCGAATCTCCAGGAGACTTTTGCTCGTTCGGAGTCGGATCAGGTTGCTGCGGTGCTGATTCTGCCGTCTGCTTCTGCTGCTGGTCGAGGAACGCACGAAGCTGCCGCAACAGTTCCCGCTGGGCTGTCGTACCGGGAACATTCTTATCAGGGAAGGGCAGTGGTCGCTGGGACTTATCCTGAGCCAACGCGGCGCTACTGGTCATCAGGCATCCAACCAGCAGCAAGATTGTCATTCCACGCATTGCTGACTCCTGTACCCGACCAACGACCGAAACTGTGTCCAATGATGACCACAGCCTGAACGATTCCTCAAGTGCGTTAACGCGGAAGCCCTTCGTTTAACGGCTGAAGATCCGCAGGAATGAAGAAACCGTCCTTACGAATCAGTTCGCCGTCAAACCAAATCTCACCACCGCCGTAATCGGCTCGCTGAATCAGAACCAGGTCCCAATGGACTCTGCTTCTGTTGCCATTGTCTGCTTCTTCGTACGCATTTCCCGGCGTAAAGTGGAAAGAGCCACCAATTTTTTCGTCAAACAGCGTATCCAGCATCGGATGCAGGATGCGATTGTTCGTGCCGAATGACCATTCCCCGATGTATCGAGCACCTTCGTCAGAATCCAGGACCTGGTTCAAACGTTCCGGAGCGTTACGGCAGGTCGCGTTGATAATTTTTCCGTCCTTGAGTTCGAAGCGAATGCCATCGAAGACGGTCCCCTGATAACGCGACGATGTATTGAACTGAATCGTTCCGTTGACGCTGTCCTTCACCGGCGCGGTGAAGATCTCACCATCCGGGATATTGCACTCACCGGCACACGGCACGACGGGAATTGACTTGATGGAGAACCGCAGGTCTGTTCCTGGCGCGGTGATGTGAACCTGGTCGGCTGCTTCCATGCGAGCCTTCAGAGGCTGAAGGTCCTTTGCCATCTTTGCATAGTCTGCTGTGCAGACATCGAAGTAGAAATCTTCGAACTGCTCGCAGCTCTTTCCGGCCGCCTGAGCCATCGACGGTGTTGGGTAACGAAGCACGACCCATCGCGTTTTGGGGACTCGAATCTGGATGTGCACCGGTTGCCACCAGTGCTTCTGATAGAGGTCCATCTTTTCGCCTGGCACATCAGCAAACTCGTTCGAGTTCGCGGAGCCGCGGATGCCGATGTACGCATCCATCTCGGACATGACCGCCGCTTCGAACTTTCCGGCAATGCCCATGCTGGCTTCAGTCGCCGTGCGATACAGGCTTCGCAGCACGGCGTTGTTCTTGACGGAAACGACTGGCACTGCGCCGAGTGCTGACGCTTCTTCGACAAGGCGGCAGATCAGGTTTGGCTCCGGCAGATCGAACGCTTCGATCAGCACTTTCTGTCCGGCTTTCAGGCGACAGCTGTGATGGATCAGTACTTTCGCCAGACGATCAATACGCGGGTCCTGCATTCCTGCACTTTCAGACGGTTGTGATGGTCGTGTTCTTCGGTCAAGTCATCGCCCCACTGGCCGCATTCGGAACGGTGGGGGTGAGTCGATGTGGGGAGTATGTTCGTTCTCAGCCTCAAAAGTATCTCATTTTCAGCATTTTGCCGCTACGGACAGCAGATCCACCGAACAGCACGAATTCCCAAATCGGCTACCTTCACAGGAATTCTGAACAGG
>JAEUII010000455.1 GCA_016795145.1 Planctomycetaceae bacterium | reverse complement strand
GTCCGTCATGTTTGCCAGTTTAGCGGCTTCCAGTTCTTCATCGGTTGGAACCAGCGTTCGGATCGGAGCCTTCGGGTCAGTACCGTCAAACTTTGCGCCTTCGCGAATCCATGTTTCCAGAGCGGTGGCCTGTGACAGTTTCAACTGCGCCTGGCCGGCGGGCATCTTGAGAGGTTCCTGTCGCAGCACGAGATCGACGATGTAGCTTTCATCCGGCTTGCCGGGAACAATCGTGTTGCCCGTTGGTCCGCCCTGCAACAGTTGCTCAAAAGTGACCAGGGAGTAATTTCCGCGAGGGTTGTTTCCCGAGTGACAGCCCGTGCAGATGTTGACCAGCCACGGAGCAACGTCTCTCTTAAACGAAACGGTTTCTGTTCCATCGGCCATCACAATTTTGACGGGTGGTTTCTTTTCAATCAGCGAATCACCGATCTTCGCAGCCGGATCTTTTCCATCAAACGCCGCGCCCTGTTCGATCCAGCGAACGACGGTCAGAATGTCTTCATCTTTCAGCTTTGCTCCACCGCGAGGCATTCGCTTCATGTCGTCAGGCGTGGCCAGTCGAAGAGCCAGCAAGCTGCGATTCGGAACTCGAGGAATCACGATCTGGCCGCTCATTCCACCCTGAGCAATTCCGGCAAACGTGTCGACTCGAAGATTACACGCCTGTTGCTCGGCCCCGTGACATCGCACACAGTTTGCCGTCAGAATCGGAGCAACTTCCCGCTCAAAGCTGACCGGGATCTGATACTTCGCTCGTTCGAGCGCCGTCTTGAACGTCGTCCAGGAACGGTCTTTTTCATCGTCCGCGATCGCCAGTTCTTTGACGCGATCTTCAGCCTTCTTGATCAGCTCCTTTGCCTTGTCCACTTCCTTCTTCTTAATCAGCGACGTGACGTCCTTGAGCTCTTTGGTGAGTTCCGCAAGCTCCTTCTTGGTTTCCGGCGGAATCGCGGCGAAGGCACCGTCGGCAAGAAGAACAAAGCTCAGAAGAAGAAGGAACGAACGATTCAGCATGTCATCACTCCGAGGACAGTTGGTCCCAGGTCGGTAGTCCAGCCAGTCGCAGGCTAAACCCAGGCGGATCCGAGTATACCCATGTCAAGCGTCAGAACCAAACTTCTGTCCCGACTGTTGGCGAGTCCTCACAATTCTGTGTTTCACTTTGACGACTGCTCCGGGCGTGCTTAGACTGGCGGTTCCTTCCTACGCGCCCTCCCAGCCATATGTTCTTCGGAAAACCTCCCTCCATGGCTGATTCCTGCCTGAAATCCTTCGTAAAAACTCACATTTTGCCGCTGGCCCTCACTGCCGGTTGCATGGTCTGTCTCTCCGTCCGCGCGGGGGCTCAGGACCCTACCGTCGACCGTGTCGAAACCAGCCAGCTGCGTCCCGGACAGCGTGCAACGGTGACCGTCCACGGCAAGCAACTGAACGGTGCTCTTGGTTTCTGGACACCCGCTGGCGTCCTGCGACCCAAAGAAGGCACCGATCTGACAAAGGACCAGCCCGTCACGCTGGAAGGTGATATCAAGGCGGATGCAACGCCCGGCATCTATCCGGCTCGGTTCGTATCGAACCATGGAGCATCCGAAGCGACCTGGGTTGTTGTCGATGACCTCCCCACGACCGCCATCACCGGTGACGCCGATAATCGCGCGACCGGACAGGCTCTGACTTTGCCGTGTTGTCTGTTTGGGCAAATTAATCCCGTTGTCTCGAAGACATTTCGCTTCACAATGACGACCGGTCAGGTGCTTAGCGCGGAAGTGTTCGCTCGCCGAATTGGATCGGATCTGGATCCCGTGCTTCGGCTCTTCGGCCCTGACGGCAAAGAGTTGCTGTATCGTGACGACATGCCTGGTGGCGAAGGCGATACTCAGCTTCAGTGGACCGCTGCTGCCGATGGTGAATACCGTCTGGAGCTGCGTGACGTTCGCTATTCCGGTGGTGGACGACACTACTTTCATCTGCGTCTCGGGAAGCTGTCACTGGTCACCACCGCAAGTCCTCGTATCGCTCGAGTGGGTCAAAATGTTTCACTCATCGGCACAACGGGTGACTTGGTCGGCGAAACACCGATGCCCGGGACAGCCGATGTCTCCGGCGCATTGATTCCGGTTTCATTCCGAGCGGCCGATGCAGAAGCCAGCGGCTTCGCCTCCGTCGTCGCGACCAGCAATCCGGTTCAGTCGGAGACAGAACCCAACGATGCGAAAGATCAGGCGACGGTGATCGCTCCTGATACCGCAGTCCTTGCTGGAACATTTCAGAAGGCGGGAGATGTCGACTGGTTTCGTATCACGGCCACCGAAGCCACACCTCTGCTGATCATTGCTCGAACTCGCGAAGTGGCCAGTCCATGCGACGTGGTCCTTGAGTTGTACAACGCTGACGGCGGAAAGATCGCCGAGTCGGATGACGCGGGACCTCGCGATGCCGAAGTCACTGCTCAACTGCCCGGCGCTGGTGAGTTCTATCTGAAGGTCAGTGAGATCGCAGGTCGCGGTGGCGCGGCATGGACCTGGGCACTGGATGTGTTCCGAGCCCGCAAGTCTGTCAGAGCTGTTGCACCGGCCGATCGACTGAATGTTCCTCGTGGCGGCAACGCAGCCTTACCGCTGACGCTGCGTCGAATTCAGTACGATGGGCCGTTGAAAGTCGAAGCCGTCTCATTGCCTGCCGCATTGAAGATGAACCCCTTCGTTGTGGGTTCGAAGCAGAGTACCGTCCCGATTGTTCTAACGGCTGCGGATCCTGCGGCGACATCCTCCGATGCCGACTGGGGACCGATCACGCTGAAGATCTCAACACCGGATGGAAGTCTTCCTCCTGCCGAGCTGCAGCTTGTTCCTCCTCCGCCAAAGAAGGCGGACAATGAAGTCTTCCGCAGCGCGCGAGTTCGTTCGGATGTGTTCGCGGCGGTTGCTCCGGCGTCACAGTTTTCGTTCACGGTCGAACCAGCAACCGTCACGCTGCCTCAGGGTGGCATGGCTTCGGTCACCATCAAAGCCACTCGCGCGGCCGACTGGACGATGCCGATTGAAATTGCCTATTCCACTCCTGCCGATCAGGTCTCACCAGGGCTGACTGTCGCCGGTGGCTCCATGCCTGCGGGGGAGTTTGTCGTCAACATCACAGCGGCTGCCGATGCTGCGGTCGGACCATGTACCATCTTTCTGCAGGGCAAGGCCAAGAAAGATAACACTGAAGTCGTTCAGCCAGTTCCTCCGATTCAAGTTGAAGTCACTGCAAAGTAATCCGCGTTGAAAGTGTGTCGGGCGGGCTTCCTCAGCCTTTCGTTCCGAAACTCTGATCTGCACAAGAAGGTGCTTTATGAAACAGATTCAATCGACCATGCTTGCGCTGGTTGCGATGGCTTTCATGGCCTCCGTCGTGCAGGCTGAACTGCCGACGCAGTCGTTGAATGTGCAGCCGTCTGAAATCACGCTGACTGGTCCTCGCGGAATTCAGCAGCTGATCGTCACTGCCAACGCTGACGCGGCCACCATTCATGATGCCACAGCGATCGCAGAATATCGCAGCGAGAATCCTGCTGTTGCGTCCGTCGAGAAGGGTGTCGTCAAAGCCACAGGCAATGGCTCGACCGTCATCCATATTTCGCGCGGCGGAATGGAAGTCACTGCGAAGGTGACGGTGGCTCAGTTCGAGAATCCCGCTCCAGTGGCGTTCCACACAGAAGTCCTGGCAGCTCTGACCAAGTCCGGATGCAACATGGGAGCCTGTCATGGTTCGCCGTCTGGAAAGGGTGGATTCCGACTGTCACTGCGAGGCTATGACCCGCCTCTTGATCTGGTGACTCTGCGAGGCGAATACTTCAATCGCCGATCCAACGTGTTGAATCCTGACGAAAGCCTGCTGCTGCGAAAGCCGCTGATGGAAGTCGCTCACGGTGGCGGCCGACGTCTGCACGCAAACGATCCAAGTCATGTCATGCTGAAGCAGTGGATTGCGGAAGGCATGAGGACCGAGCCTGAAGGTGCTCCTGCGCTGCTGAGCATTGAACTGTTTCCAAAGCCACGCGTACTGCGCGACGGAGCCGATCAGCAGCAACTGATGGTCAATGGCCATTTCAGCGACGGCACTGTTCGGGACATCACTGCTCTGACCGCGTTTGATACATCTGACGAAGGCATTGCCGCGATCACACCTGCCGGTGTTGTGACACGCGAAGGACGAGGCGAAGCAACCATTCTGGCTCGTTACCTTGATAAGATGTCGACCACTCAGATTTCGTTCCTGACCGATCGCCCTGATTTTCAGTGGCCGAATCCTCCGGAAGAAACTCGAATCGATCAGCTGGTCTTCGGCAAACTGAAGCAGCTTCAGATTCAGCCCTCCGAACTTTGCAGCGACTCCGACTTCCTGCGTCGTGCAACGCTGGACCTGACCGGTCGACTTCCTTCACTGGAAGAAACTCAGGCGTTTCATGCGGATACCAATCCGGCGAAGCGAGCGGCACTGGTCGATCGTCTTCTGGCGTCAGACGATCACGCACGATTCTGGTCGATGAAGTGGTCCGACCTGCTTCGTTGTAACAGCAAGAAGCTCACCAAGTCCGGTGTCCACAAATTCCGTCGATGGCTGTTTGATGTTGTGAAGAACGACATGCCTCTGGATCAGTTCGCACGAGAACTTCTGACGGCAACCGGCAGTACTCAGCAAAACCCGGCGGCAGCGTACTGGAAGGCTGCTCGTGATGAGATTGATGCAACGGAAACAACAGCTCAGTTGTTCATGGGCGTCCGCATCCAGTGCGCGAAGTGCCACAATCATCCCTTTGAGAAGTGGACTCAGGATGATTACTACGGAACGGCGGCCGCATTCAATCGAGTCGGTCGAAAGGAAACGGGGCTGCCCGATGACGAGATGATCTTCGTCAAAGCGGGCGGCGAAGTGACTCAGCCTCGAACCGGCAAACAGATGAAGGTTCGACTGCTGCTGGAAGGCGATGTTGATGTTCCCAATGACCAGGACCGTCGAGTCGTATTTGCGAACTGGCTGACTAACAACAGCAATCCGTTCTTTGCGAAGTCTCTGTCCAATCGAATCTGGGGTCATGTCGTTGGAAAAGGTATTGTTGACCCGGTCGACGACTTCCGAGATTCCAATCCTCCTTCGAACCCGGAACTGCTGAACTATCTGGCCGATGAACTGCTGAAAAGCGGCTACTCATCACGCCATCTGATTCGCACCATCATGAACAGTCGAGTCTATCAGCTCAGTTCTCAGCGCAATAAGTTCAATGCGGATGATGAAACGTACTTCAGCCACGCGACGACTCGCATGCTGACGGCCGAGCAGCTTCTGGATGCGATTTGTGCCGTGACTGGACAGCAGGAAGAATTTTCCGGCATGCCAGGTGGTACCAAAGCAGTTGACCTTGTTGATCCGCCGGAAGGGCACAAGTTCCTGCAGGTCTTCGGACAGCCGCAGCGTGAACTTCCCTGTGAGTGCGAACGATCCACGGACAGCAATCTGTCGCAGGCTCTGCAGCTGATCAACGGTCCAACCGTTCACAACAAGCTGCGTTCCGACGCTGGCAATGTGCATCGCTGGGTCGCTGAAGGAAAATCGGACGCTGAGATCATCGACCTTCTGTACCTGGCCTCGCTAAGCCGTCCGGCTCTGCCGCAGGAACAGGCAACCGCTCAGGCTCACATTAAGGCCAGCGAAGATCGCGTCAAGGCGGTCGAAGACGTGGCCTGGGCTGTAATCAACAGCAAAGAGTTTCTGTTCCAGCACTAACAGCTTCACAATCTGAGCCGCGAGGCGCTAGCCGCGGGTGTTTTCACTTCACAAACTGAGCCGCGAGGCGCTAGCCGCGGGTGTCGTCCAGGTGTTTCTTACGTTCACCCGCAGCTAGCACTTTGCGGCTCACTAAATCAACAGCCTCCTAACGCTGAATTCGTTCGGGCGTCGCAACACATCTGACGACATAGGTGCCTTATGCAGAATCAGACGCGTCGACACTGGATGCGACAGTGCGGAATGGGCTTCGGCGGTCTTGCGCTGGCGGACCTGATCAGCTCCTCCGCCCGCGCGGACGATACCGGCGGCGCGGTGATGACTCATTTTCCGGGCAAAGCGAAGCATGTCATTCATGTCTTCCTCAACGGAGGCGTGTCGCAGGTCGATACCTTTGACCCCAAGCCCGAGCTGACTCGGCTTGCCGGCAAGATGCTGCCGTACGAGAACCTTCAGACGGAACGTAAGACGGGCGTTGCTCTGCCCAGTCCGTTCAAGTTTGAAAAGCATGGTGAGAGCGGCATTCCGGTCAGCGAGATCTTCCCGAAGCTCGCGAAGTGCGTGGATGAGATGACCGTGATTCGGTCGATGCACGCGGAACTTCCCAGTCACGAAATGTCGCTGATGCTGATGAACACGGGCGACATGAGACTCGTGCGACCAAGCATGGGATCGTGGCTGACCTGGGGCATGGGCTCGATCAATCAGAACCTGCCGGCCTTCGTTGCGTTGTGTCCTGGCGGGATGCCGGTTGGTGGTGCCGGAAACTGGCGATCAGCGTTTCTCCCTGGTGCGTTTCAGGGGACCAAGATCGATACGTCGAACCCCGATCCGACTCGTCTGATCGACTTCCTCCAGAACAAACGCATTTCGTCGGATGAGCAGACAAAGCAGTTCGAGTTTCTGCAAAAGCTGAATGCTCGCCATCTGCAGGATCGTCCGGGCGAATCGATCATTGAATCGCGCATCAAGTCGTTCGAACTGGCGTATCGGATGCAGACCGAAGCCAGCGAAGCCTTCGATGTGTCCAAAGAGCCGGAGCATATCCTGAAGCTCTACGGCGAAGGTCCTCAGAACCGTCAACTCCTGATGGCACGACGACTGGTGGAACGAGGCGTTCGGTTTGTGCAGACATGGCACGGCGACATGCAGCCGTGGGATAGTCACTCCAACATTGGCGAAGAACATCGACGCTGTGCGAGTCAGTGCGATTCAGGGCTTGCGGCTCTGATCATCGACCTGAAGCAGCGAGGCATGCTGGATGAAACTCTGATTTTGTGCACGGGCGAGTTTGGTCGAACACCATCGGTGGAAATGGGACAGGACGGCTCCGGGGCAAGTCAGGGTCGCGACCATAATCACTGGGGATTTTCTCTGTGGATGGCCGGCGGCGGAATTCGCAAAGGCACCATCTACGGTGCGACGGATGATTTCGGCTTTCGTGCGGTGGAAAACCCCGTGTCGATTCATGACCTCCATGCCACTATCCTGCATCTGATGGGCTACGATCACGAACGCATGACGTACCGCTATGCCGGTCGCGATTTCCGTCTGACGGATGTGTTCGGCAAAGTGATTCAGGAAATCGTGTAGCAAGGGGCGAAAGCCCCTTGCCCCGAAGGAACCTACCGGCTCGTTGCCAGGTCCTCGCTCACGTTGTTCGCTTGCCGCAACAATTGCACCAGGATCAAAGTAAGGCTCAAGTAACAGGCTGCAGAGTCCTGAAAGTCGAGAGGGCTGTGAGATGCGATGTGCCGTGCTGGTCGTGTGGCTGATTGTTCTGGCAGGAAACAGCATTGCTCAGGACGCTGACCTGATTCTGACGGGCGGCCAGATCGTCACCGTGAATCCGGGCTTCGAAATTGTCGAGGCGATGGCCGTTCGAGGTGACAGGATTCTGGCCGTCGGCGCGAACGATGACATTCGCAAGCTCGCCGGAGCGAAGACTCAGGCGATCGACCTCGCGGGAAAGATGGTCCTGCCGGGACTCATTGACTCCCATGTGCATGCGACGGGAGCGGCGGTCTACGAATTTGATCATCCCATTCCGGAGATGGAAACGCTTGATGACGTCCTGAAGTATGTCGCTCATCGAGCCGACGTGCTGGACGATGGCCAGTGGATCGTTCTGAATCAGGTCTTCATCACTCGTCTGCGGGATCAGCGATTTCCAACGCGGTACGAACTCGATCAGGTTGCACCGAAGAACCCGGTCTATTTTCGCACGGGCCCCGATGCGGCACTCAATTCCCTGGCTCTGCAGCTGAACGGGATCGACAAGGATTTCCGGATCACCGATGGACAGCCGGGACGCATTGAAACCGATCCGCAGACCGGTGAGCCAACAGGCATCATTCGATCCGCCGGACGATTCATCACGATGAAGTCGCCGGAGAAATCACCATCGTTCGATGAACAGAAGAGCCAGCTTCGAAAACTGCTCGCCGATTACAATGCAGTTGGCATCACCAGCATCGTTCAACGCAGTGCGGATGAGTCTTCTTTTCGGCTGTTCGACAGCTTGAAACAGGACGATGCGCTCACGTGTCGCACCTTCCTGTGCTGGGGTGTGAATCCCACGGGAGAATGGGAGACCGTCGCCGCGCAGATTGAGCAGGCAGCCAGCCATCCGGCTCATGCGTACAACAACATGCTGTGGGTTCGCGGTGTGAAAGTGTTTCTGGATGGAGGAATGCTGACAGGCAGCGCGTGGATGCGAAAGCCGTGGGGAGTCAGCTCGATCTATTCCATCACCGATCCGGAATATCGAGGCGTCCTGCTGATCGAACCGGAACGGCTGTACCAGATTGCTCGGTTGTGTCTGGAGAATGATCTTCAAATCACGGCTCATTCGGTCGGTGACGGAGCTGTCCATGCGTTGCTGGAGGCTTACCGTCGCGTCAGCGAAAACGACTTCCCGGTTCGCGACAAGCGCCCCTGCATCACTCATTGTAATTTCATGAGTGCGGAAGCCATTCAGAGCATGAAGGAACTGGGTGTTGTCGCTGACATTCAGCCTGTCTGGCTGTACCTCGACGGGAAGACTCTGTTGCGACAGTTTGGCGAAGAGCGGACTCGATGGTTTCAGCCCTACAAGACTATCTTTGAACAGGGCGTGATGGTCGGCGGAGGATCCGACCATATGCAGAAGATCGGAAGCTTCCGCTCGGTGAATCCTTACAACCCGTTCCTCGGCATCTGGACAACGCTCGTCCGTCAGCCTCGATGGACCGATGTGCCGCTGCATCCCGAGGAGAAGATTACTCGCGAACAGGCCATTCGGTTTTACACGATCAACAATGCGTGGCTGACCTTTGAGGAAAAGGAAAAGGGATCGCTGGAGCCCGGTAAGCTCGCCGACTTCATCGTCATCGATAGCAACCTGCTAACATGTGACGTCGACGCAATCCGCGAAACGACCGTTGAACAAACATGGCTCGGTGGCCGCCGAGTGTATGAACGATCGCGCTAGAGTCGTTGTTCGCTCTGCGAACAGAACGATCTGGCCACGCTTTGGAAGATCATTGTTCGTCCCACGGAGGCCCCATTATCGTGGAACGGCTCAAGGCTCTGTTTGCTCACGCTATTTGACTGCTCGGACGTGCCGGTGTCTGATGTCATGCGAGGGAGTGCGTTCTGTTCGGCGGAGCGAACAACAACTAACGCGGCTTTTGCGTTGCCGCGGCTGGAGGGACGTCCAGATCTTCCAGCTTGCTGATGGACGCGATGCGTTCCGGTGTCAGGTTGGTTTTCACAAAGGGCGGCAGGACCTGCACGTGAAGCTGAAGAAGCTGTCGAGCCTCTTCGATTCGCTGATCGCGCAGGCGATGTCGAGCCAGTCGAAAGAGCGCGTCGCCCACCACGGCATCTCGAAAGCCGATTTCAATGCGGGCATTCCCCAGTTCGTAATAACGGTCCGGGTCGGAAGGCATGTAGCTCAGCATTCGTTCGGCAAATTCCAGCTCTTCCGATTCATGAAGTGTTGCGGGCCAGCACTGAAGTCGGGCCAGCAGTCGTGCGTAGCGGGGACGAATACGGTCCGGGAGCGAGGCAGGTTCCGGTAAGCGTGAAACGACTTCCTCTGCGACGGCTTTCGGAAAGCGATAACGCTGGATGTAAAATGACGCACCGTCCGGACGCTGCACCGATTCCGACAAAGACGCAAACAGCAACGCATAGCAAAGTCGACACTGCGCGAGGCACGTCGAGTACTCAGACAGTTGCTCTGACCATTGCCGTCCTGAATCAGGTTTTGCATTCAGAAAAGAGATTGCGGACACGTGATCCACGGCATAGGGAACTTCAATTCGTTCCCGATGAGTCTTCTGAACTATTCGACGTCGGAATCCACAGAGCCCCATTCCTGCCGATGTGCCCACACAGATCTGAACCGGAGCAGGCTGGTCATCGGGCATCTGAATTTCGATCTCGACGGAGTAGCGATCTGCACTCAGTTGCTGGATCTTTGATTTGACGACGGGCTGATTCATCGCTCCGGAAAACGCCTCTTTGTAGAAGCTGACCAGCTGATCGGCGTATTCCTCGTCATTCACTTCCAGCGATTCCGGCGCGTGCCCGACATTTTCCATCAGCCAGACTTTCGCTTTGGAACCCGCAGCGGCGGCAACCTTTAGTGTTCCGGATGGAGGCAGCAGGCGATCGTTGGCGCCATGCAGAAGGAACACCGGGCATGTGAGTCTGGCCACGTTCTTCGTTGGATTCACTTTCTCAAACACCAGGCTTCGTGCGGCAGCAATCGCCATCGACGTAATCGCATCCGGATTCGGGCCGAACTGAGAAGCAATCATGTCTTCGGGAACGAAGACATCTTCCACAGCCACGGCACCCGCGCTCTTGTCGGCAGCGATTGCGATGGCCAGAACAGATCCGAGCGAAACGCCAAACACGCCGATATCCTCGGGACGGCATTGTTTCGTTTCAACCAGCCAGTCAAACATCGACGCCGCGTCGGAATAGAGCGACAGGCACGATGCTTCTCCTTCGCTGGCGCCAAAGCCCTGGTAATCAAAAGCAAGGACCGCAAAGCCAGCATCATGCAGGATCTGAACATACGGCAGCATAACCGAGATGTTTCCGGTGTTGCCAAGACACAGCAGAATCGTCTTCGGCCGTGAACTCTTCGCGGAATCGGCCTGACGCTCAGGTCGAAAATACCAGCCTCGCAGTTTTTTGTTGGCCGCGTTGGGAACGAAGACTTCCTCGGCGTTCGGAGAAATCACGTGGGGTCGTTCAAAATCGCCACCCCACGGCAGCAGCACCATTCGGCTGAAGGGATCAGTCACGTTGCGAGGCACGGGCAGTTGCTGTGCATTGGCATGTGGACCGACGGCCATCATGCTCGTCAGCGTCACCAGGATCGCCATCGATCGGATGATCCAGCACCTGAACGTGAGTCTTCCTTGTCTGCTCATGATCCACGATGCTCCTTCAATGACTGCAGACCGCTGACATTCTGAATGAGACTGGCGGCGTGTTCTGCACGGTCACTATTTGGGATGTGGCCGGAAAAATCAAGGCCGCTCATCGCAGTCGTCCGCGCGATGTGGGAACATCGGTTCCGCATCAGCCGATCTGAGCATCCGCATCAACGAGCATGCGGTACGCCTGCGTTCCGGATTCTGCCGATCTAAGCTGATCCACAAATCCTTCGCGCTGAAGGATTCGCCCAAGCCGGGCCAGGATCTGCAAATGAGTCGCAGCGTCACGTGCAAGAACCAGAAAGAACAGATCCGTCAGAACTCGCCGAGGCGCACCAAACGGAATCCCGCTGGAGGTTCGGCCGAACGCAATCACGGATTGTCCCAGTGCATCCGGCAGCGGATTGCGCGGGTGAGGAATCGCGACGCCGTTTTCGAAGGCGGTGGACATGACGTCTTCGCGATCCTTAACCGCCTTCAAAATCGCGGCCGGATCCCAGACGTGCCACGTTCGACCTGCAAGTTCGACGAGCGCCTGAAGCACTGCGGGCTTTGTGCCAGCGTCCAGAGGCACCTCGCAGGTTTCCGGACTGAGCAGTACCTGAATGGGCGACAGACTTTCCAGTTCCGTGGATCGCTGAGACTGTTCCAGCTGCGCCAGCCCTTCGTCGTCGAGTGCGCGCAGATCCTGTTCGAGCCAGTGAGTGATCTCAATGTCGTTGAATCGCCACTCCCCGCCGATCCGTCGCCCCGGAATCACGCCGCGCTGAACCAGTTTCTCCACCTGACGCCGATCGCGTCCGAGCAGTTGAACGAGTTCATCCAGAGTCATAAATTCCCGGGACATGGGGCACCTGCGAAAAGCGAAGCCAAAGACAGGCTTCATTATTCCCGGCGACTCAGCTCTGACTGCGCCATTTCAGATAGATTCGCTGGACTTCCCGCAAACAGCACTGACCATCCACAGCCAGCGTGGCACACCGAGCTTCAGCGGTTTGAGACTTCGCGTAAAGTTCACGAATGCGAACCGGAACACCGTCGTTCACATCCGCTTCAATGTCGTCCATCGTCAGCCCAAAACAGGCACACAACGGCGCATCAGGCTTGTAGGGATAAACCGCGTTTCGCAGCTCGGCAACTCGCACGCTTTGCCCAAACGCATCGAAGTAAACGACATCGCACAATTCACTGCCACAGCACCAGGCTCGATCCCCCAGCCTCTGACGATGCTCCGGCAGAATATGAGTATCCAGCGGACCTCGCCCAACCTCCGTCGCCAGATTCCCGCACCGAGGACACGACACACGAGCACCCGGATCCGGCTCTTTGACAAATGCCTTGTTCATTGATGCAACTTTGTGAACACCTGAGCCTGAGGCGCTAGCCGAACTGTTACATCGGAGCCCCAGCAGAAACCGGTCATCATCTGTTGTGTGGTTCTGGTTGAACCGCGTTCGATCACTGAAACCTGACTTGGGGAACACAAAGGATCGGCTAGCGCCGAAGGCTCAGAGGCGGAAGCGGAAGGTTTCGAAGAAGTAGCGTTTGCCCCAGTCGAGCAGTGTTCGGTTCGAGACCATGAATCGCGCGGTGCCTCGCATTCCGGGACGCATCAGGACGGCGTCAGGCTGGCTGATCGGATGGTCAAAATGAAGCTCCGCGATGGCTCGATACGATGTACTGGCCAGTTGCTCCTGTCCCTGCTGACTGGGTTTGGTGGCCAGTGCACCGCCGAATCGTGTGGTCAGTGCTTCGGGGGCCATTACTTCGCCCTTTAGAGAGACC
>JAEUII010000421.1 GCA_016795145.1 Planctomycetaceae bacterium | reverse complement strand
CTGCACGAGGCCACTGATCAGCAACTGGAGCACAGCGTATTGCTCAAACGCATGAAGGTGGACGCTCGCACATTTCAGGATCTGATCAATACGCTCGAACAACAGGGCGACATTGCCACGGTGACCAAAGCCACGGCCGGTCGACCGCAGCGTGTCTACCAGCTCCTCCGGAGCAGTGTGCCAAGTGAATGAACTTCGACCGAACGAACCCGTTGGTGAAAGATCGGTGTCTCAAGCCGTGAAGGAGGGTGAAGGCAGTGGAAAGAAGGGTGAAAGAAGAAATGGGCCAAAAGTCAGCTATATACATGAAATCTCTCTCTTCTCTCTCTCTTTCACCCATACCCACCCGCGCGACGTGCCTACACGCGTATGCGCACGCGTGTGACAGGGGGGAGAAAGAAGAAAGAAGTTTCCCAATAGGTACTCCGCCCGGAATCTGGGCAGGATAGGCCATCGGGAACAGTCGCCGTTCTCAGCACAGTTTGTTTTGTTTGTCCGAAGACCGAACCATCCGCCTGCCAGAGAATCGAACAGCCAACGAACCAGCGACCGCCCCTTTCCGCTTCTTTTGTCTCAAGGAAAGGTCGTCCCATGAAGGTCGAACAATGGCAGCTTACACAGCTGCGTCCGTATGAACACAATCCCCGGCTGAATGATGAGGCGGTCGATGTCGTTGCCGCTTCGATCCGGGAGTTTGGATTCCGCCAGCCCATCGTCGTCGATGAAGACGGCGTTATCATCGTCGGTCACACTCGGTACAAGGCGGCTCAGAAGCTGGGACTCGACAAGGTCCCGGTGCACGTGGCGAAAGGTCTGACCCCTGAGCAGATCAAGGCGTACCGCATCGCCGACAACAAGACGTCCGAGATCGCCGAGTGGAACTATGAACTGCTGCCGCTCGAACTGTCGCAGCTGAAAGACGCGGACTTCGATCTCGGCCTGCTGGGTTTCGATGCCGATGAACTGGCAAAGATCATGGACCCCGGGGTCAGGGATGGCCTGACCGATCCTGACGACGTGCCGGCACCTCCGGACGCGGCCATCACTCAGCCGGGTGACCTGTGGATCCTTGGCGATCATCGGTTGCTGTGCGGGGATAGCTCCAGTCCGGCGGACCTCGATCGACTGCTCGACGGCCAGCCGATTCACCTCGTGAATATGGACCCTCCGTACAACGTCAAAGTCGAACCGCGATCGAACAATGCCATCGCGGCCGGGCTTTCATCCTTCCATGGAACTACACATCACCAGTCGATGGACGTGGCTCGCCATCCGGAGAAGTCGAAGCCGACCCAAAAGAAGCTGCGAGCCAAGGACCGGCCACTGGCCAACGACTTCGTGACCGATCAGGAGTTCGATCGACTGCTGGATGCGTGGTTTGGCAACGCCTCACGCGTGCTTCTGCCGGGCCGAGGATTCTACATCTGGGGCGGCTATGCGAACTGCGCGAACTACCCGCCGTTCCTGAAGAAGCATGGACTGTATTTCAGCCAGGCGATCATCTGGGACAAGATGCATCCCGTCTTGACCCGCAAGGACAGGATGGGTAGGCGTGTGAAGCCAGCCGGATTCGTTTGGGGGCGAGGCCACGTAGCGAATACCTGCCGAAACTTTGATTTCGCCAAAACCGATCGCCGGCCTTTGGGTTGACGGCTTTCGTGGTACAATTGGCCAAAACGCAGGAAAACGGAGTTTTTTTACGGATTACGCGACATTCATGACGACAAATTCAAAAACAAAACGAACTGGCAAACCTCCCGCAATTTCAACTCTTCAGAAAAGACGAAAACTCATTTTGTTTGGATGGTACGGCGGAAAGTTCTCGCACTTGGATTGGCTGTTGCCGTTGCTCCCGGAATGCCACCACTTTTGCGAACCATTTTCTGGGTCTGCCGCCGTATTACTGAATCGATCGCCATCACCGATCGAGACTTATAACGACCTCGATGGTGAAGTCGTTAACTTCTTCAAGGTCCTCCGCGACCAAGGGGATGACCTTACCAAGGCTATTGGCCTGACGCCATTTTCCCGAGAAGAATTTGCGTTGGCATGCACTCTAGATCCAGACGTCGGTCCGCTTGAACGCGCAAGAAGATTCTACATCAGGGCTCGTCAAGTGCGGACCGGACTTGCCCAGACGGCCACTGTAGGTCGATGGGCAAATTGCAAAGATACGAGCCGGGCCGGAATGAGCGGGGTTGTCAGTCGATGGTTAGGTGGCGTTGAAATGCTCCCGGACATTGCAGAACGACTTCTGCGGGTCCAGATTGAAAACAGACCAGCGGTGGACGTAATTCGCCTGTATGATTCGAAGAAGACACTTTTTTACTGCGACCCGCCATACGTTCATTCCACGAGGGGTGACTCGAAGGCTTATCGGTATGAGATGAATGACTCGGAACACGTCGAGTTGGCAAGGGCACTCAACGACGTCAAAGGAATGGTCGCGTTCTCGAACTATGACTGTGAATTGCTCGACGAACTATACCCAGCGCCCAAGTGGCGAAAATACACAAGTCCTCCGAAAACAAATCACTCCACCAAGGGAACGCGTGTTGAGGTACTGTGGATGAACTATGACCCCGCAGACGCAAATTCAAAACCGAAGTCGGACCGGCTATTCTAGCTCGTTCCAGAGTTCAGCAGCTTTGTTCGCGCTGTCTGACTTGTGCATGCTCTCCCTTAGTAGCTCAGAGACCGTTTGGCCGAACACCCCTCGACGTCGCGGATTCAGCGCGACGGCCCACGAAGGAGCCACATCGAAGATATCAAACAATTCGACGTCAAGTTCTTCGACATGTAACTTGATGAATTCCCGAATGGCCGGTTCGTCATCATTGGCGATTCCGGCAGCAGTGATAAAGACATACTCACTGACGTTGGATTGATTCGCCTTGCGGATGCCATGTTTGACATCGTCGAGATTAATCGGTCGGTGCTTACACTCGTATGCCGCGATAACTTGATCTTCGAATACAATTTCCACATCTCCCGCCGTCTTGGCGTACGTGTCGGAGCTATTCGGTGGATAAGCATGTACTTCATCTTCTGGATTGAGCAAAGCAACGAAAGCCCCGACCACTGCCGCCAGCCTGGCACCTCCATCAGCTTCCTGTAAGAAGCTCTCGAGGAACGACAGCAAGCGACCGTAATTCGCTTCTCCGGTCGCTACAACATGAACGACGTTATCCGCTCGTTTTTTTCCTAATCGCAATGTGTGAACAAGCATTGCGAACACGTCGTCACTCTTTGCCTGATGCGCGATTTCAAGGGCATCGTGCGTTGCGGCTGCAAGTGCCTTTGCTCTGAGCTGCTTGTTGTTCTTGTCGTGTTCGAGATGCCGCGCCGGCTTGTTCACGAATGGCTCATTGGAAAGTCCCCATAGGTCGCCTTTCTCCTTCTCAAAACCTACGACCACCTTGTGACAGAGACTTCTTGCATCATATGAATGGACCAGAGCGCTTCCTGTCTGCAAAGCGCGAGGGTGCACCTTAGGTTCGGTGAATTTGCCAAGTAGACCGGTCACCAATATGTATTTGAAGGTCACATTTGTGGAATCGATGACCTCTTCGATCAGTCTTGCAGTTTTGGGCGGTGGGGTGATGGTGACATCGTCGATTTTTTCCCATGCTTTCTGCAGGCTGCTTGTCGCAGTTTTGTGGTCGACCGAAATTGCTGCCACGGATTCACCTAAGAGTATTGAGGAGGGGGGCTCGTGAGCGTCCCTGAGTCTAGCATCGCAATTTCATTCAAACAATCTGGACGTCTCGTCCTTCAGCGACTACTCGAAATGACGAGTTCACGATTTTTGTTTCATGGAGGCGAGATTCCTTTGCGAATCGGATGATCCGCAGGAAATAGGGTCTCTGAGCGGTGTGATGTACGCCGCCGAATCGCAGTGAATTGAATAGGAGAACAGTACATGGGTACAGGAATGACTTTCGACGAGTACTACGAGCTGAAGCTCAAACCGCGAGCCGGAGCAGATGCGGTGTTTTTTCAGGCTGCTGAGCAGGAACGGGACGGCATGTTCCCGATGCCGCTCGTCTCTGTTGCCAGCCACCTTCGTTCGAGGGGTTATGACTGCCGCCCCGAGTCACTGGATCTGCTCCTGGAATCCGGTGTGGTGAATCCAGCAGACCCCGACGCATGGTCGCAGGCAGATGTGGACACGGCTGCTGCCCACTTCGAGGACTGCGGAGTGTTTACTCCGTATGCAGCGATGTGTGAAACGCTCGGGTGTCGGTATGCAGACTTCGTTCGCGCCCTGCGAGAAGCTGCAGAGCGGGAATCGAAGGCATACAGCCGAAATCTGCCCGCAGACGACCAGTACTTTGTGATGCATCGAGTTCCTCCACGAGGTGTCACCGGCCCGGACGGAGATCTGATCGACATTCGCCCGGCTGTCATCAGTTTTACACTCGCTGATGACATTCGGGAGCGTATCGAGCGTGGCGAGGACGTCTGATATGACTGATCCAGAGCCGCTTGTATTGACCGCCGAGTTGCTGGAGATCGCGCGAAAGGCGACCCTCATCGACGCTCGGAAACGCTGCCCGAAGTCTCTCGATCCGGAGGATGTCTGGCAGTCAGTGTGCCTCGATCTCATACGCATGCCACCGAAATACGATCCGTCGCGGAAGGCATCCAAGGTGACTCTGCTCAAGCTGATCTGTTCGCGGGCAGTGTCGAAACTCGCCGCGAAGGCAAAGCGTGATGCGAGTCGCTTTCAGCAAGTGGAGGTTCCTGAAAAGGAATCTCTCTCCGACATCCAGCCATCCGAATCGATCGACATATTTCGGTACATCGACAGTGAGGAAACTCGCCGTCTGTGTCAGCTTCTCATGGAGTGCGACTGCAACATGAGTGAGGTCGCACGACGGATGGGAATCTCTGAGGGAACTGTCAGGTATCGTCTCAACCTGCTTGCGCCTCGCCTGAAGGCAGCTGGTTTCGATCCGTTCAAACAGGAGTAATGGAAATGACCACATTGACGGCTGAACTGTTCCTGGCTGCAGCCGATGTCGAACTCATGGCCA
>JAEUII010000418.1 GCA_016795145.1 Planctomycetaceae bacterium | reverse complement strand
TCCTTCTGAGCAGCCAGAATCTGTCGGTCTCGCTTGATTGCGTCTTCTGAAGAGCGATACGAATCAAATCGCTGAGCAAGATCGGACTCCACTTCACTGCGGCTGTAAGAGACAGCTCGGTAAGTAAAGGAGTCCTTTCCGGAATCCAGATCAGATCGCAGTGCCAGAATGGCTTCCTTCTGCTTTCCGAGTGATGCTTCCTTGTCCGTCAGATCTCGCTCCATATCCTTCACATCGACTGATTGCTCCGCAACCGTTGTCATGTGCTGCCGAATCTCCGGCATCAGGTTTTCCACCTCGTCGCGAATTCGATCGAGTTCAAACTCAACCGAAATCTCATTCTTCACTGCTTCGCGAACATTACCGCCCAGAGTTCGCAGATAGCTCAATGCATCCGAACCCAGCAGCAGCCCACCTGCAACTCCCAGAACCAGCGTCCCAACAAAAAGCTTCTTCAACATGACTTTGCTCCTCACCGGTTTGACCACACTTTTGCGAGCTCAGAACTCGCAACATGGGGGAGCGGTTCGCCATCCAAATCCAATGCTTAGACGGTCTTTGAAGTTTTTTTGAAGAATCCTGAATGTGTCGCCCTGAAAATTCCGCAAAGCCTTTCCCTGTTTTGCTTTACGCGTGAATCACACTCTCGTCATTCCCGCGCAGGCGGGAAGCCAGCAATGCAATTCGGGAGCGCGAATCAACGCGGATGAAACAACAGCACAAAGGCGAGCCGGGCGACGTCAGTACGACGTCAGCCCCCTGATTGCGATTCGTGCTGTGTCCAAAATGTGCCCCGTGGCTCCGCCGCGGGAACGACGAGGTGCCCCATCCACGTGACTCGGTGGGCTGACGCCCAACCGCTCGCCTAACTTCGCCCGTTCATCCGTTATTTCTCAACCGCATTGCCATCCATCGTCAACAGGTCATCCACCTGCAGCAATTCGGCAATGTCCACGGTCGCCATCCATGCATCCGTCAGCGACTGCATGTAATTGGTGACGACCTGCCCGAGCGTCTGTTGAGCGACGACGACCTGAGCAAAGTCGACCGACTGACCATCGATCAGGAATCGGTCGTAGACACCACGGTAAACTCGAACCTGATCCGGAACCAGATCGGTTCGGTAACTCTCCGAAATCGTCCGACTCGTTTCGTAGCGATTGAAGTTCTCAGCCAGCGTCGACATCAGGTTGTTATTGGTGTCCGTCAGGTCCTGCCGAGCTCGTACCAGCTCCGCATGCGCCGTCGTGATGTTACCCTGATTGCGGTTGAACACAGGAACTGGTGCCGAGACCTGGACGTTGGTCGAATAGTCGGACAACGGTGTCGTGTCGTCATGCTGGAAGGCCGCATAGACGCTGACGTTTGGAATCGGTACGACTTCCTGAAGCCGCAGATTGCAGGTCGCCTTCGCAATTCGTGCATTGGCGGCGATCAGGTCAGAGTGTCTCTGGAGCATAGTTAAGGCTGTATCGTAGTCCAATGACGGTGGAAGGACTTCGACAGATCCAGCAACGTTCTGTCGGGTCATATGCGGTAGTCCCATCGCCGCAGCCAACTGTCTCCATGACGCACTCAGCCCATTTGTTGACTGGATCACGCTGTTGCGAGCCTGAACCGCGAAGACTCGCAGCTGAAGTGGCTCATAAGGAGCCGCTTCTCCGCCAGCCACCAGATCGATCTGCGCTTCGTACACTTCCTGACTGAGCTTGGCGATGGCTTTCGTGAATTTCAGTTGTTCCTGAGCAATCAGCACCTTGAAGTAGTTGCGCCGAACATCGCTCGCCAGCTTGATGCGAGCCTTTCGAAGATCCGCCTGAGTCGCGCGGACTTCCTGCAACGCGGTATTCTGAGCAAGTGTGAGTTTTCCCGCGGTGACAAACTCCTGAGTGAAGAACACGCCGTTGTAGCCAGCAGTGCGAGCCGTTCCGATCGTGTCGCCTTCGTAGCCGACCGTTGGGTTTGGATAAAGCCCTGCCTGAACGGCTCGACCTCGGGCCTGTTCCACGTTCGCAGCGGCCTGACGAATGACAGGACTGTTATCAACGGCCATCTGCTGCAGCGTCGCCAGCGACAGTGGATCGCCTTCAGGAGTTTCCGCTTCTGCCTTGGCCGGAACAATCTCCGGAAACAGTGATTCCGCCAGCGTTCGTCGCTCCTGAATTGGCTGGCCTGGGTCCATTGGCGGAAGGGTCAGCGGAGCCGCATTGGCACCTGGCAGCTCCTCAGGAATCTTGAATCGCTTTGACGGCTGTTCGTCTGGCTTTGCTTCGTTCTGCTCCGTTGTTTCCTGCGAGGCAGGTTGAGCCTCAACCGGTTTCTTGTCCGGCAACGGCGTCGCATCAGCAAACGTCGAAGCTCGGTTCGCCCACCATCCGGTGCAACATTCATGAACAGTGTTGCAGCCGCTGATCCATAACAGCCCACCGAGGCAGGCTGCACCCGCCCAGCGGGATGTTCGAGACGGGCCCGAGTCAATGCGAAGAATCTGACGGGCGGCAACCAACAGTTCCGAAGCGCGAGTGTTCTGCGAGGAGACTGAGCGTTCAGTCTGAACATGGGGGAAAACGCGACGAAACATTTCCGGAAACTCCATCTTCCAGCAAACAGGCAGCTTGATCCTTCAAGCTCCAAAGTGGCTCGGCTTTTTTCACATCGTCCTAAACAGCGCGGTCACTGAACTCTGCCGGTTGGACAATCGGTGCGTCAAAGAACGCTCCCATGCAAAAGCGCCAGAGCCGGAATATCCGGAACGCTGCAGTCGTCACAATCGACACGACCCGCATTGAGGAGACCGAGCGTTCACTTGCATGGTCGGGGCACCAACCTTGAAGGTAGTTGCAAAAAAACTCCGCCACCGGGTTCACCCCGGTGGATTTCAGGCTTCTGCACTACCGGGATGTGCGTCTTCAAGACGAAGAGTTTTGCCTGGAGGTAGTGGATCTTGCTGTAGTGGATCTTGCTAAAGATCCCCGAGTCCCAGCGCCGTTCACCAGGTCCACGATCGACAGTCCAATGCTTGACAAAACAGTAGTGCAAACGCCGACATCCACCGGGATGAACCCGGTGGGGAAACAGTGTTGAGCTACTTCTTGTCAGCGGCCCCCATAACCTTCTGAAATCGGGATCGAATCTGCTCGCTCGTCCCGATCGTCAGCCAGATGTCCCAGGTGTGGTCAAAGCCTCTGGTCACGGCGAGCGTTCGAATGGGCGCAAGGTACGAGCATGCTCCGCGTTTGGCATTGCCATCACCGAAGCGATAACACGTGAGCTCATCCGCCGATGGGACGCAGATGCCAAGTCCGTGGTCTTTGTCATCGACCCAGGCGGCCCAGTGTTCGGTCATCCTGCGGTATTCGTTCGGCCAGCCAGGGCTCGAACGCTGCACACTCTTTTGCTGCCACGGCTCGGTGCCCGTATACGTGACGAGCGTTGAAAGTTCCGGTGTCACAAACAATGCCGGCATCTCCTGATGATGCGCCGGATGATCGATCTTCCCTGAATACACAAATCGGCACTTCAGGTGCAGCAGATCGTCCTCGAGCGAAATCGTCTGTTCCATGATGGCGTCTTCGATATCGGCACCGCTGGCCCAGTGAACAGGGCGAGTCCGTATGAACGCAGAATCCTCCGTGACTTTCTGCTCAAGGATCGTGGCCGACTTTCCTTTCCAGTCTCCTCCCTGTACCGGATTCCATCGCCAGGGTTTTCCGTTCCAGTCTGACCCATCAACGCTGCCATACCAGGATTGCTGAACCAGCCGTCCTCGATCGAAGTGATTGACCAGATTGCTATCGCTCCCGGCTTCACTGATCCAGCCAATCGCTCCGCCTGAAGATCGAACGAGCCCCACCTTGAGTGCTCGATTTCCCAGCCAGACCCAGTCTTCCGGTGGCCGATCCTGAGCCTCACAGTGTCCCGGCGCGAAGAAGGCAACAAGCACCAGGGCCATCATGAAAAACGCGATCTTCAGGATGACTCCTGAAGATCGCGGTATCGAATGTTTCCAGCTGGATTCGAGCATGTGACTCGCGTATTCCGTCGAAGAGACTAACTCTTCTTCAGCACATCCTTGCCAACCCATGGTCGTAGCACCGGCGGAACCACAACGCTGCCATCTTCCTGCTGATAGTTTTCCAAAACAGCAATAATGGCTCGCGCACAGGAGATGGCGGTGCCGTTCAGCGTATGAACAAACTGAGTTCCCTTCTTGTCGGGACTCTTACAGCGAATGTTCAAACGGCGAGCCTGGTAGTCGGTGCAGTTCGATGCACTTGTGACTTCGCCGTATTCGCCGCCGTTGCCACGACCAGGCATCCACGCCTCGATGTCAAACTTACGATAGGCCGGTCCGCCGAGATCTCCCGAAGCCGTATCGATGACTCGATATGGAATCCCCAGTGCCTGAAAGATCTCTTCTTCGATCCGAAGAATTTCCATATGCAGCGAGTCCGAAGATGCAACATCCGGTCCTGCGTATCCAAACATCTCCACCTTCGTGAACTGGTGGACTCGGTAGATCCCGCGAGTTGCCCGGCCAGCGGCACCGGCTTCGGTGCGGAAGCAGTGAGACAGTCCAGCGTACTTCAATGGCAGAGAAGCGATGTCGATCGTCTGATCCTTCTGAACGCCACCCAGAGTGATCTCTGCTGTCGCAACGAGACTGAGATCAGAGTCGGCAATGGAATAAATCTGAGTCTCATTGCCGCGAGGACTGAAACCAATTCCTTCCAACACGGAATCCCGAGCAAGGTCGGGCGTCGTGAAGAGTGTGAAGCCTTCACCACGCAGCTTTGTGAGTGCAAACTGAACGAGTGCCATTTCGAGCATCACGGCATCGTTCTTCAGGAAGTAAAAACCTGACCCTGCAACTCGCGCGCCGGCCTCGAAGTCAATCAGGTCCAGATGCTCTGCAATTTCGACGTGATCTTTTGGCTTATAGGTAAAGGTCGGCTTCGTTCCCCAGACCTTCAATTCCTTCGCGTCTGCTTCGCCACCGGTTGGCGCGGATGGATGAGTCAGATTCGGAATGCGCGACTGCTCGGCCTTCAGCAGGACTTCTACTTCCCGCTGCCGCTCTTCTGTCTGCCCAACCTGCTCGCGCAGCTGCTTTCCCTGCTCGACAAGTTTCGGGCGATCATCCGCGCTGGCTTTTGGAATCTGAGCCGACACTTCCTTCTGCTGGCGACGCAGATCATCACCTTTTGCGATCAGAGCATTCCGCTCATCACGCAGCCGAATCACGGCATCCACATCCGCCGTAACTCCACGTCGCACACAATTCTCCACCACCTCATCACGGTGATCGCAGATGAACTGCAGATCCAGCATGGAAAAACTCCCGGGCTCAGACAATCGGACCAAACGGCCCATCAACACCCAAAACAGGAAAGGAACATCACAAAATGACACCGAGAACTGTAAACCGGATCACGACTTTGGCCTAGTCGTGTCAATCACGAGATTTTTGGTTTCTTGCCTGTCGCTCGGTAAGGGTCACGAAGCTTTTGTCGCGATTAGGCACTTTGCCGCAATCGGTTCTCAATCGTTCTGAGACAATCAGGCAAGAATATGGTGGGCAAAAAGATGGAGCACCCGACCATTCTTCTGCCCGACCCGTCCTTTGCCCGTCCTTTACCCGGATCGCGATTGATCCTCTGCAAAAAGAAACCCACTCGAAGGAAATAGAGATGACTTTACTTCGTGACTCGCTGTTCACGAATCGCCTCCTGCAGCATTTGCTGAATCTCTGGTGGCTTCCTGGCAGTCAACGCACTCTCCCCGTTTTTCGATTCCTTTTTTGGATCGGCCCCATGTTTCAAAAGGAGGCGAACGATCTTTGTCACCCGTTCCAAATGATCGCGGTGTCCGCTCGGTAAGACGACAGCACTATGGAGCGCCGTTAGGCCGTCTCCGTCAGGGACCAGATTAACATCCAGCCCGGGGCAAGCTTCCAGATAGACTTCCACCGCGAGTGGATCTGTTCGCCAAACTGCATTGATCAACGGCGTACGCGGTCCCACAACTTCGTTAGGATCACAACCCAACTCAAGAAGTCTCTTGGTGATCTGAATCATTGCCGCTTTTCGGTTTGGCTGCGCGGGGTCATCTGTGATTCGAAAAAGACAACTGCCGTGGTGTGATGAGTGCTGGAACGGATCTGCTCCTGCCATAATCAGCAGATTCACGACCTCAGGATTTCCGGAGTGAATTGAGGAAGCAAGTGGTGACAGCCCATAGAGTGTCTGCCCAGTCTTTGTCTTCTCTTCCGAGAAGGCATTTGGGTTTGCCCCAGCCTGAAGCAATATCGAACTTGTAGATAAACGTCCGTGCCCTGCCGATTCATGAAGTGCGGTTCGCCCACCCGCCGCCTTCTGATCAACCCTTGCACCACGCTCGAGTAGCTGTTTGACGAGGTCATCCTGCCCTGCTCGAGCGGCGGCCATCAACGGTGTTCCATGAATCCGGTCGTCCTTGTTCAGTTCAACCACATCAAGAGTGGTGACGAGCTGGGATGCAGTCTTCGTTTCGTTATCGACAATTGCCTGAATCAATTTCTGATGAGGAGACGGCACCGGCTCCTGCGGAAAGATGACGAGAGCGACGATTCCGAAGCACAAAACTCGAAACATGGGACCTGCTCAATTCGAACGCTGCTTGAGATGTGTTCAGTTCACACCACTTCAACGTGACCGCCGTCAGACCTGCTCATCCCCGCGGCACCGTCGCCAGCTCTTTCCACAGACATGCGCTGGCCAGAGTTCCTCGGTGAAAGTCCTGCAGGTGAATGTGTTCATCGGGGCTGTGGAGGTTGTCGGTGTTTCGGCCCCAGCCGAGCAGCAGTGTGTTCAGGCCAAGGATCTGCTTGAGACTCAGAACGACAGGAATGGATCCGCCTTCGCGAACCAGGACGGGCGGCTGGCCAAACGCTGTTTCAACTGCGCGGCCGGCGGCGACGAGCCAGTCACTGGTGGGATCAAACACGAATGCTTCACAACCATGGAATCGCTTGAACTCGAACTCAATGCCTGCGGGGCACTGTGACTTCAGATACGCTTCAAGCTGGTCCAGAACTTTGTGAGGATTCATTCGAGGCACAAGTCGGCACGTGATCTTTGCCGTGGCCTTTGATGGAATGATGGTCTTTGGACCTTCGCCCGTGTAGCCGCCGAAGATTCCGTTAATGTCACACGTCGGACGCGCGGTTCGTCGTTCGAGCGTCGACCAGCCGGCTTCGCCAAACGTCGCACTGCTGCCCACTTCCTTCAGGAAAGAGGCTTCGGTGAATGGCAACTTCGCGTACTGAGCCCTTTCTGCCGGAGTCAGATCGTCCACGTCATCATAGAAGCCGGGAATCTGAACGCGTCCGTCCGCTCCGACCAGGGTACCACACATGCGAGTCAAAGCGTTGACTGGGTTCGCGATGCTGCCACCGTAAATTCCGCTGTGAAGATCCTTCGATGGGCCCTTCAGTCGCACTTCCGCCGCCACGATGCCTCGAAGACCGCACGTGATCGCTGGAATGCCATCGCCGTACTGGCTCGTGTCGCTGACGACCGCAACATCAGCTTTCAAAAGATCGCGATGAGTCTCAAGGAAGTGGTCGAGATGCACGCCGCCGCATTCTTCTTCCCCTTCGATCAACACCTTGACGTTGACCGGAAGTTCGCCATTCACCTTCACCCAGGCTTCAATCGACTTGAGATGAGTAAACAACTGCCCTTTGTCGTCGGTTGCCCCTCGAGCAAACAACTTGCCTTCTCGCACCTGTGGTTCAAACGCCGGTGAAGTCCACAGATTCAACGGATCCGGTGGCTGCACATCGTAATGACCATACACCAGTACCGTCGGCAAAGACGGATCCCGAAGCCGCTCACCGTAAACAATCGGATGGCCATCGGTCGGATAGATGGTCGCCGTGAGTCCGGCTGCCGTCATCGACGCTCGAACCCACTCAGCACATTCATTCATCTGCGGCTTGTAGGCGCTGTCCGCGCTGATGCTGGGAATTCGAAGGAACTGACAAAGCTCATCAAGAGCGGTCTGCTGGCGAGCATTCAGGAAATCAAGAACCGGCTGCATTTGGACATCCTGTGGAAACAAAAGCCATCGGAAAACCGGAGCATAACAGACCAGGCGGCCACTGTCGCAGACTCTCGGGCACCTGTTTTTTCGTACATCAAATTGTAGAACGGCTGTCATCAGCTGTTACCCTCCTTTCCCACCGTCATCAGTGCGGCCCAGGACAGCGATTGGGGACAATCGCTCTCCGCTGACGTCAGACCGTTCACCTTTTCCACAATACACGCCTTTCTTGTTGCGGCGTGCCCTGGGGGTGAGTACAAGAAACGGGCAAATTTCCTGCATTCTCTCGCAGCCTGTTGATTGTTCTCAACCCGAGGCGTCAACGAGGGACTATTGTGCAAAAGCGTGCGTCTTGTCCCTCACTGACATTTCGGGTGGCGAAACTTCAGTAAATCACCAGTCTGTCACTGTTTGGATCGAACGGATCACAAGCCGAATGAGTACCGACGTCCCATCAGCGGCGGTATCGCGTTATCGATTTACTTCGCGCGATGTCCCCGTCTTGATTTTGCTCGCAGCACATCTGCCATTCGCCGCCATCTATTACTGGCGTCTTTGGTCGCTGGAACATTATCAGTTCTTCCCGTTCGCGATCGGTATTTTCTTCTGGCAACTGCTGAGCCGTCGACAGCCTGAGGCGACTCAATGGCGATGGGGATCAAAGCTGCTTGTCGTCGGTGACCTCATCTGCCTGGCTGGTGCAGTCGCATTGCCTACGCCTTCTCCGTGGCTTGCAACCACCGGAATGATACTGCTCCTGTCAGCATGGGCTTTGGCATCACGCGAAGAGGGTTACCGTCAGTCTCTCGGGACTCTGGCACTGCTGCCTCTGATGACGCTTCGATTGCCAGGCCTGATGGACGTGGATCTGGTTCACTGGCTTCAGCGAGTGACAACCTCCGTCTCCAGCGGAGCTCTTCACCTGATGGGAATGCTTCACTATCGCGAGGGCAACATCCTGAAGTTTCCGGAGAAGTCGTTTCTTGTCGAAGAGGCCTGCAGCGGCGTGAACTCGGTCTTCACGATCCTCTTCGTGGCGGCGTTGGTCATCTGCCTTCGACAGCGAGCCCTGATCCATGGACTCTGTCTTCTGTTCCTTGGCTTCCTGTTCGCCGGTGGAATGAACGTCGTTCGAATTCTGACGATCGCTCTCGCCTGGGAAAAATACAAGGTTGACCTGTCGACAGGAACCGCACACGACGTGCTCGGATATTTCTGTCTTGCCATCGCAGCGATTCTGCTGCTCAGTGCTGACATGTTCCTTCATATTCTGACCGCACCAATTCCAAACGTGACTCGTCCGGGTGCTGTTCTGAAGAATCCATTCATTCGTCTTTGGAACCGATGGCTGACCGTCGTTCCAGTGAAAGATCTGGTTCATCCGGCAACTGAAACGAACATCTCGCCGAAGTTACTCAAGGCGAACTTTGGTCTCTGTGGCATCGCCATTCTGCTTCAGGCATGGCTCATCAAGTCGGGAGGCCTTTAAGATGTCATCACCGACTCCACAACAACCAGCAGCGCCAAAGCCGATCCGATCTGCAAACCTGGGCGAAGACAAACTTCGTGATCCGACGCTGCTTGAAACACTTCAGCCGGGCAACCTGCTCTACTTCGCGTTTCATTCGGTCGAATGCTGGCTGTTCTCTCGATCCTTTTCCAAAATCATCGCGGCTGTACCGTTCATCATTGTGTGTGTCTGCGGTATCGGAGGATTCTGGTGGGTCCGGCATTCGTCCATGGACCCAGTCGTTCAGCATTACGAGGAGGCATTTAATGATGCCGGGAAAAGTGGCAACGCGGCCCTCCAGGAAACGTGTCTCAAAGCACTCGTGAGTCTTCGCCCCACAGATCCGCAGTACACGATGCGACTCGGGCAGATGTACATTGGCCAGGGCCGGCTCGCAGACGGTTATCGAGAGATCATCAAGCTCGCTCCGGACAATCGGCCAGGTCATCCGGAAGCTCGAATGTGGCTGGTGAAACAGGCGGTTTCCGATAAACCCATCCAGCGTCTGTCTCCCGAAGAAATGGAACAGCAGCTCAAGATGGTGCTGGATGCAGAACCACGCAACACCGATGCTCATCAGCTTCTGGCAAGAGTCTACGTCAATCGCCGCGAATGGAATCTGGCAGAGCGGCATCTCACTGAAGCGGCCAGCATTCGCCCGGACCTGAATCTGGAAGTTGCTCAGCTGAAAGTCATCCTTCGTCGACCTGCAGAAGACATCAAATCCGTTGCGAACCGAGCAGCGGAGGCTCTTCAATCCAGGCTGGAATCCAATCGAGCCGACGACTCCGTTCGGGTTCGGCTTGCTGACGCGTTGATGCTGGCTGACGCATCAGATCGTGCAAGAGAAGTCCTGGTGTCAGGGCTTCAGCAGCGATCAGATTCTGAAGCTCTGAAGACAGCGTTGAGCAATCATGACCTGAATGGCGTTCAGGTTCGAATGAGTGAATCGATGCTGAATCGCGATGCCAGCCTGCCAGTTGTTGTCGAAGCGCTCAAGCTGGCTCCCGGGAATGTGCGAGCCGTCCAGATGGTCGTGCAGTTGAAGGCAATTGGTGGAACAATCCCCGCGGATGCTCTTGAAACAGCAATCCAGCACTGGTCCTCTGAAGTCGAGAAGAACCCGACCGCGCCGGAATCTCGAGTTCTGCTCAGTCAGCTCCTGATGGCAGCCGATCGTTTTGAAGACGCAGCAGGGGCCCTTGAACCTGTGATCGCGGATCGCCCACTTCTCAAGCTGTCACGTGCTCAGTTGCTTCTCAAGTCAGACAAAAGAGACCAGGCCATTGCCGAACTGCAGGCGATTCTTGATCTCACGTCGGCCAGGCTGAACGAGAAACCAGATGACGCGACGTCGGCCGCGGTTCAGGTCGAAGCTTTGCTCAGCCTTGAACGATTTGCTGAAGCCCGCGAACTGCTGGCAAAGTTCACTCCAACGAAAGAACTCACCGACGTTCCGGACGATAGTGCTCTGGCGCTGCTGTATGGGCGAGCCTGCATTGCCGAATTCGACAGGATGACAGGCTTCTCTCCTGGAAGCAGTCCCGAAAGTCCTTTCACGTTTACTCTTGGCGACGACATTTCGGTTCCACTGAATCTGCTCAGATGTGCGATCGAATGTTCGTCCAGCACGATGCAGGGAATCGACCGTCTGGCTCGCCTGAGCCTTTCCGAGGGTCCTGTCGTAGAGCCTGCTGATGCCATGATCCGCCAGCTGCGAATGGACAATCAAGCCGGCATCCAGGCATTGAATCTGCTTGGCATGCACGCGTTATTGATGAAGCGGTACGACAAAGCGATCAACTGGCTGGAACTCGCGAATTCCCAGGCCCGCAGCCGCAATCCGCAGATCCTCAACAACCTGGCGACGGCCATCGTTCGTGGCAGGCCAGGCGACGCAGCAAAGGCTCTGCAACTGGCCAACCAGACTCTGGAACTAATTCCAGATCATCCTGATGCGCTTTCGACTCGCGGGGAAGTGTACGTTGCGCTGGAGAAGTGGAACGAGGCGGTCGCGGATCTGACGGCTTCACTCGATTTGCGTCCGAAAAACCCGATCGTCCATCGACTGCTGGAAAAAGCGTATACCGGACTGAACGACACCAGCATGGCTCAGGAACACGCAACCCGAGCCAAAGCGATTGAGGATGCACTTGGCCAAACCGGCGGTTCCGAGTAGTCTGGAGTGACCTGAGGACGATCCCCAGGTTCAAAGGTCATTACAGAAGACTGGGCAGCGCGGTGTTAGACTGGTTCAAAAAGCTCGTTGCAACGGAGGCTCCGGCCGAAAACAGGAGTGCCGATTCGGAACTCAGAAAACAACTCTCTCGAACACTCCGCTCGTGTGAGTCACTCTTCATGGAAGGCGCTCGAGACTGCGCCTTTGAATGTCCGGATCTGCTTGGTCAGGATGCCGATGAGTTCTCTGAGCTGATGATGACGCTTCATCGAGGACTCGTGATTAAGGTCCTGTTTGCTGTCGCTGAAGATGAAAAGCAATGGAACGACGCAGAGCAGGGCATCGTTCGGCAAATCATGAAACATGTTGGTGGCGATTTGTCCGATCTGAAGGAGCGGCAGAATCCGATTCATCAGGCAGCCGAGCTGGCTGATTCGCTCCAGTGGGCCAGCCTCCTCGCTCCGTTCGTGAAGTATCCGCCACTCATTGAACGCCAAAGCCAGCTGATGACTCAGCTGATTCGCATTGCAGAAATCGTCACCAAGGCCGATTTGAAGGTGAACGAGTCAGAACGCATGGCACTGCAAAGCCTGCAGCGAGATCTTCAGGTCGTGTTCGCGGAAGGAAAGAAGAAGCGTCGCCACTCCGCAGATTCTTCCTCGGGGCCAATCGACTTCGACATTCCCGGTACGACATCGAAACCAGGAAGAATGGCACTGGAAGAGCGCCGCATTCCTCTGGCAACCGAGGAAACTCTGGCGCAAACAAAACGCCGGCAGACGAACGCGGAAAAGAGATCGGACGACATTCCCGGGACGCGGCCGATGGGCGGTCGAACGGTAATCAGCAAGGATCAACCCTCGCTCCAGGAAGTCCTGCAGGAGCTGGACGAACTGATCGGCCTGGAGTCTGTTCGAAAAGATGTGCGAGAGCTGCTGCACTTTCTCCAGATTCAGCTGGAGCGAGTCAAACATGGACTCGCGCTGGCTCCGATCAGTCTTCATACCGTGTTCGTGGGCAATCCAGGCACAGGCAAGACCACGGTCGCGCGCATCTTTGGCAAGGCTCTTGGTGCGATGGGAGTCGTGAAGAGAGGTCACACGGTTGAGACCGACCGATCAGGGCTAGTGGCTCAGTTCGCCGGACAAACAGGGCCGCTGGTCAACAAACAGGTGGATTCGGCACTCGATGGTGTCCTCTTCATCGACGAAGCGTACAGTCTGGTTCTTGATGACAACTCGGATGTCTATGGTGCGGAGGCCGTTCAGGTCCTGCTGAAGCGCATGGAAGATGATCGGGAACGTCTGGTCGTGATCCTCGCGGGCTACCCCGAGGACATGGAGCGAATGCTGCAGTCGAACCCAGGACTGTCATCACGTTTTCAACGCACGATTCACTTTCCTGATTACAGCACAACGGAGCTTGTGCAGATCTTCGAAGGGTTCTGCAAAAAGAACGACTACCTGCTCTCCGCAGATGCTCGCCGCATTCTGATGGAACGTTTCGAGAAAGAAGTGGAGAGCAAAGACAGTCATTTCGGAAATGCGAGACTGGCAAGAAATCTCTTCGAAGCCGCGATTCGAAAACTTGCGTCGCGCATCGTGGGAATCGCACCTTTGACGCGCGAAATCCTGACGACGCTTCAGCCGGATGATATCCCGGTCTCTACGTGAATTCTTAACACAGACACGCCAGAACGGTGACCGTCGCGGAAACTCCGGGCCCGAGGGGTTCGCTCTCGGTCGACTGTATCGCCCCACCGGCTGTCGTTGAAGTCGTTTGCCACGCGGGGCTGAATTGAAGAACATTCAAACCATGCCGTTTCAATGGCTGCGTTCTGAATATTGAATTCTCGAAGGATTGAGATCCAGGAAGGTGTTGTATGGTGGCTTTGGTCCGAAGTCTGTTGTGTTGTTTCCTGTTCGTAAGCCTCGCAGTGCAGGCGTCTGACTGGCCCCAGTGGCGCGGGCCGAATCGTGACGCGAAGTCGGATGAAAAGCTGGCCTCTCAGGACTGGGCCGCGAATCCTCCAAAGCACCTCTGGACGGTCTCCGGATTCGGCAATGGCTACGCCAGCGTGTCTGTTGCTGACGGCGTGCTCTACACACTTGGCAATCTGGATGGCTCGCAGCATGTCGTGGCTGCCAGCGCAGAAGATGGTTCTGTGATCTGGAAGCAGCAGGTGACCGATGCCAATCCTCGTCATGACTTTGAAGGGTCACGCTGTACTCCGTCAATTGATGGCGACAATCTGTACGTCATTTCTTCCGATGGAGCGATCGCGTGCCTCAAGCGAAAAGATGGCAAGATCGTCTGGCGACGTGCGTTTAGTGAATGGGGCGGCAAGATGATGTCCGGCTGGGGCTTCTCGGAATCACCTCTGGTCGACGGTGATCGAGTCCTCTGCACACCCGGCGGTCCGGATGCCACAGTTGTTTGCCTGAACAAGAAGACGGGCAAAGATGTCTGGGCCTGCAAGGGCGTCTTCGAAGGTGGCGGCGGAAAAGATGGCGCTGGTTATTCCTCCATCGTCAAATGCGAAGCAGCCGGCATTCCTCAATATGTTCAGCTGACTGGTCGAGGACTGATTGGCATTCGCGCGAAGGATGGAGAACAGCTCTGGTCCTACAACAAAGTTGCCAATGGCGTTGCCAATATCCCGACACCAATTATCGACGGGAATTTTGTCTTTGCCTCAACCAGCTACAAACAGGGAACGTGCTTCCTTGAACTGAAGAAGAACCGCAACAAGATCGACGTCGAAGAAAAGTACTTTCTCGACGCAACGACCTTCAACAACCACCATGGTGGCATGGTCCTGCACAATGGCCACATCTATGCAGGACACCAGCAGAATGAAGGCTTTCCAACGTGCATCGATATGGCCAGCGGCAAGGTCGTCTGGGGTGGCAAGCTTCGAGGTGCAGGAAGCGGCTCAGCAGCCATCGTGTTCGTCGACGGGCACCTGATCTTCCGTTACCAAAATGGCACCGTTGCACTAATCGAAGCGACTCCTGACGAGTACCGTTTGAAGGGATCCTTCAAGCCTGACTATCAGGAACGCGAAAGCTGGGCTCACCCGGTCGTGGTCAATGGCAAACTCTATCTGCGTGAGCAGGATAAGCTGATGTGCTATCAGGTCGGTCCATAACGATGACGATCAGGGCTCGGTGAATCACTTCGCCGAGCCCTTTCAGTTTGGTACTTTCTCAACTCGGCTTCACTGTTTTGTGAACACTGGCTCGCCAGTTCTCCCGCCTTCAACTCCGCACCCTGCGAATCGGAGCCCACCATGCCTGCCCGTCCGTTGTCCTGTCTGTTTTTCTCACTGCTTTTGGTCACGATCTTCAACACTTCCAACCGTATCGAGGCTCAGGATTTTGAGCTCAAGGCAGACGGCCAGAACCACTGGTATCGCGGCAACATGCACACTCATTCGCTGTGGAGCGACGGCGATGATTACCCGGAGATGATTGCACAGTGGTACAAGGAACACGGCTATCAGTTCCTTGTTTTTACGGATCACAACACACTGCATAACAAAGAACGCTGGATCAAGGCAGCCAAAAGCAAGGGTGGCCTGAAAGCACTGGAAACACTCAAGGCGGCATGGCCCGAAGGCTGGGTGGAAACTCGCGGCGAAGGGGAAGAGCTTGAGGTTCGGCTAAAGACGTTCGATGAAGTGTATCCCAAGGTCGCAGTGCCTCAGGAATACATCGTCATCCAGGGCGAAGAGATCACCGACAGTTTCTCAAAGCTGCCCGTCCACATGTGCGCGACGAACACAAAGGAACTGCTCCCACCCACTGGTGGTGACAGCATCACAGACGTCATTCAGCGCAACATGGAAGCGGCGATTTCGCGGCGTGAACGAACGGGCGTCAAGACACTCGTTCATCTCAACCATCCGAACTTTGGCTACGCGATTACGGCGGAGCAACTGATGAAGGTTGCTGCGGAGAATTTCTTTGAGGTCTACAACGGACACCCATCCGTCCATAACTTCGGCGATGACACTCACGCCTCCACGGAGAAAATGTGGGACATCATCAATACCTTCCGCCTCTCCAACCTTGATTACCCTGTGATGTAC
>JAEUII010000350.1 GCA_016795145.1 Planctomycetaceae bacterium | reverse complement strand
TCGAAGGCGGTCTTCTTGTTGGCGATGTCGCCGGCGGTTCCCATCAGTTTGCCGTTCACGTACAGCTCGTAGTGATCGTCAGCGCCTTCGACGCAGACATACACCGGTTGGTCCTTCCAGCTCTCTGGTAGTGTTGCAGTGATGCGATACCACGCCCAGCCGTCCAGTGTTGGGTAGCCGAGTCCTTCCCAGTGTTTTCCAATCGCCATGGGTTTCCATTGGGCGGCCTGAGGAAGTTCCGGTTTGTGCCAGTCGCGCTCAAGTCCTTTGTTGTCCGCATCAATTCGAAACAGCCACTGCTGATCCGTGAGGTCAATCTTCTGCTGAGTCAGCTTGCCTCGCAGAGCCTTCACGGTCTCCTCTTTCATCGCAGGAACATCGGACCAGTCCGAATCCAGCTCGGCGAGCCATCGATGCAGAAGCCACTCGCCAGCGGCGTTCGTCCCGCCGTGATGTTTCAGCGAGCTAACCATCAGGCGACCGTTGCCTACTCGCGTCTGAAACACAAGCCCATGAGTCTTCACCTGCTTGATATCGTGGTTGTCCCACAGCATCACCAGCGGACGCATTTCACCAAGCCACTGAATGTCCGGAACAACAGGACCGGCCAGATCAAAATGCTGCAGGTCGTTCAGCATGAAGTCCAGCGGAGCCAGCTCGGGATGAAGAATCGGACCGCCTCGAAGGAACCAGTGCTGACTGAGCGGGAAGCTGCCTCGTTCGCCATCAGGAATCATCAGCACATCCGCACCGCTCTCCAGCAGGCTCAGAAGCTCGGCGTCGAAACGTGACGCGATATGAATCTCTCCGCGCGACGACGGGCTGCTCGTCGAACTTGCTGCCTCGTTCGAAGAGGAGGCTTGAAGCGTCTCGATCAGTTCCTTTGAAACACTCGGGTGGAGCTTTGCAGGACGATGCTTTGCTGGCGGCGGAGTCACCCACACAGTCCATGTGTTGCTGGCGATCTGCTGACCATTGGATTCCAGAGTCACATTCAGTGCCAGCTGCTGAGGCAAGCGGGGCTGCTGGTTCTCGTCGCCATAGAACTCGTTGAGCGGCACAGAAATCGGACATATTTCTGTGACATCTCCGGCTACCAGGTTTGTTACGTCTATGTCACTGGACCAAATAGCTTGCGGGCGTTTCGAGGATGTTGGTTCGTGGAACGACGTGATCGTCAGATGAGCCTTCGCGGCCTTCAAGGCGTCCCCGAAGTTGCTCAGCTGGAGCGATGCCTTCAAGGTGTCATTGTGTCGGAAGCTTCTTCGATCCTCTTCCGTCTTCAGGATCAGAGTTTGATCACCATGCCAGTTCCATTCATCCGCTGACCATTTCGGTTCGCCCTGAAAATCCATCAGGCCCATGCCGGCGAAAGGAAAGTCACGCACCACCGAAACGACATAGCCTCCGTGCGGAACTTCTCGTCGATAAGTCTCGATCTGAAATTTCCTCATCGCCAGCGCGTAGTCTTTTGAATCTCGTGAGACGTCAGCGACAGACGGAGGCCCCATGTCAACAGAACGGTCCTTCAGCCACTGCACGTTGGCATCAAGAAATCCCGGCAGCCAGAACGGTCGAGCCTGCCCGGTCTTTTCGATCAACGGTACAGGATCAACCCAGGTATCTGCGGCGATGGCTTCACCCAGGACCAGAGGCTTCGTGCCGTGTTCTGCGATGTGCTTCTTCAAACGATCCAGCGTTCCAACCCACGTGTGGTTATTGCCGTAGGGATGGTCATCATAGAAATCATGAACGCGGTTCCATTCAATCCAGCTACTGTCATCTTCCACGACGGATCCCGGAATCTTCTGATGGCACAGATCGTACAGCGTGCGAATCACATTCAGGTCTGCCGATGTTCCTGTTTCGCACGTCAGACTGCGAAGGACGACGCACGGATGGACGCGGTCATAATGGAAGAACTCCGTGAACTCCTTCTGCAGCGTGGGAAGCTGATCCGGCGTCCATCGAGAATGCCAGGTCGGATATTCCATCCATGCGAGCAGTCCGGATTCATCACACAGTTCCAGGTACTTCTTTGGTGGAACCCACAGACAGAACTTCATCAAATTGAAACCGTAGTCCTTCGCCAGTTGAATCTCTTTTTTCCAGAACTCCGGATCTCGTGATGGCGATGTCTGTGGCGGCGCGTAGCCCCAGTTCAGGATTCCGCGGACCTGCAGCGGCTGGCCGTTCAACAGCAGGCGGTCACCGTCGATAGTGACACTGCGAAATGCGGCGCGCGTGGTGACCTTGTCCAGACACTGCTGATTTTCTCCGATGAGTTCCACATCAAGATCGTACAGCGTTGGCTGCTTTGGGCTCCAGGTCTTCGCACCTTCCAGCTTCCAGTCAGCCGTGAATGTCGTGCTGCCCGATGATAGAAGTTGAGCATGCAGCTCTGGCGACAAAGGAAACACTTTCGAGGTGACGAGATCCGTTGTGCCGCGTTCGCGAGCGGTGATGCGAACGGCGGTTGGCCCTTGATCTGATGGACCTCGATCTGTTTGTTCCAATGTTCGAATGGGCACAAGAAGTTTCAGGAGTCCGGTTTGAGGATCGCCGAATGCAGCGAGTTGCAGCGAATCAATACTCGTGGCTGATCGAACCGTCAGAGTAACGTCCTGCCACAGTCCTCCGAAGTGAGGAGCAAACACGGGCAGGAATCCCTGCGAGTTGTGGCCGACTCGTTCATCCACGCGAATCAGCAGCTCGGCATCATTGGATTGGCCGGCCTTTCGCACGGCTTCGGTGATGTCACATTCAAACGGCGTCCATCCTCCGAGGTGAGTCCCGACTTTGATGCCGTTGCACGAGACTTCCGTTTCTGTCGCCGCTGCGTGAATTGTCACGATCAGTCGCTGTTCATCATTCACCGAAGGCACTTTGAAGCGACGGCGATACCAGCCGATGCCATCAAATTTCTCACCCTCGTGCGATTCAAAGTCGGACGGAACCGTCACGGACTTCCAGGTCGTTTCACCATCGCGCCGAAACGACCATTCTCCGTTCAGCGACGATTCGATTCGAACAGACTCCTGCGCGGAACAGCGGCCAGAGGCTAACAGCAACACAAGCAGCGAGACGACGCCAGCAAACGTGAATTGCCATCGCCGTGGCGACGTTTGCAGACCGCTGGCGACTGTGGATGTGGGCTTCAGAAACAATTGGCTCGATGACATCATGATCTCTTTCCTTTTCATCCGGCACGGACGCGACGTGTACCTGGAATGGCTCCATTCCGCAAACCAGGTCACCTGTGAATGCGTGCACCCGCGGTTCGTTGTGCGGGTCAGATCAAACGTAGGTATTGGATCGATTATTCAGGAACCAAATGCAGAAGAGCGACGTCTTTCGGTGCCCGAAGCGGCTCGGTTCCTGACCTAAGCTTGGCAAATGGTTTACGCCAGCGTGCTCGGTGAATGACCGGAACAATATGTAAATTCTGCGCAAACCATCCTGAAGAGGACTGAGCGCGGATGGGGTTCGGAAACAACAATCCACCGAGTGACGCTATCACGCAGAACGGTTCATCAATGGCAGGCGGTCATTGCTGGTTCGTTCAGGACAATTTTGAAACAGGCACCTGAGGTTGGAGTTATGTCACGAGTATTCTCGTTGCCCCTCGTGTTCACACTTTTGTTGCTTCTGACACCTTCGGCTGGCGGACAGGAGACGCCTGCCACGACGACGCCACAGGACCCGCCGGAGACTCCGGCTGCTGGTTCACTGGCGGAGAAATGGGATCGCCTGATTTATGTTCCGTTCAAGGAACTGACCAGGGTCTTCGACAATCAGGGTGCATCCGTTGTGCTTCCTTATGCGGAGTACATGGACCTTCTGAAGAAGGCACTGGAAGCTCAGGCGAAGGCTCCCGCCAGTCAGGATGTGATTCTGACGTCATCAACCTGGACCGCCAGTGTGGAGAAGGACCTGGCTCGTGTCACCGTGGAACTGAAGCTCAACGTTCTGAAGGCCGACGGATGGGCCAGTCTTCCTCTGACATTTGGAACAGCGGCCATCGGCAAGGTGGAGCCAGATGATGGTTCCGTTTTGTTGAAGGGGACAGGGCAGGGCACTTACGAACTGCTGATCAAAGGAGCTGGCCAGAAGGTTGTGAAGCTGCAGTTGCTGGCGACCGTTAACACATCGCCGGAAGATCGATCCTTCGCGATTCAGTGTCCGCCGACAGGCATCTCGGAATTGACCGTTACGATTCCGGAACCGGATCAGACCGTTCGAATCACACCGCTGCAGGTGCTGTTGCCGACCGACGGAATGGCGGTTGAAGGCAAGACGGTGGCCAAGGCCAGCCTCGGTGCAACCAATCAGTTCGAAGTGCACTGGAATCCTCGCGCGGGTTCCAAGCCGGTGATGGATCTGCTGGCCAGTGTTTCAAGTCAGACGAACACACGGATTGAGACGGGTCTGCTGCAGACAAAGACCACGTTCAACTACGAAATTCTTCGCGGTGAACTTCGCGATGTGACGATTCTGGTTCCTGCCGACGCACGCATCATCGATGTCGTCGCGGCCGCGGGTCGAATTCGCGCGTGGAATGCAGAAGCCGTCGGAGAGACTCATCAGGTTGTGAAAGCCGAGCTGCTGGTTCCCGCGACCGAAAAGTTCCAGATTGAAGTTCAGACGGAACGAAGTTTGTCCAGCGACGAAGTGCAGCTCATCGGTAAGTCGGCAGATGGAAAACTCCAGGGAGTTCACGCCGACGCGGTTGTTCGAGAAGCGGGCAACCTGACGATCGTCACCGATCCATCACTCTCTGCCATCGTGAAGACTCAGTCAGGCGTCAAGCAGATTGCGGCCGGTGTTGGTGGTCAGTCGGGCGACGTTGCGAACATCTGGGAATACAGTGGCACGTCCGGACAGCTCACCGTTCAGATCAAGCCGGTTGAACCTCGACTGCTCGTGAATCACTCCATGCAGTACGTCTTCCGGGATGACGAACTGCGGCTGCGTTCCGTGCTGAAATACACCGTTGAACGAGCGGGTGTGTTCCAGTTGTCTTTGAAGGTTCCCGAGTCACTCACGATCGACAGCGTCTCTGCGGACGGCATGAGCGAATTCAATGTCGACAAGGGCACGGGCAAAGTCACTCTGTCACTGACTCAGCAGCGCATGGGCGCGATTGAGGTGACCGTGCAGGCTCACCAGGCATTCAATTCGTCGGCCGAAAACGCCGAGATGGAATTGCCCACATTGACTCCGGAAGGCGTTGAACGCGAGACCGGTCTTCTGACCGTTTACGCTCCTGAATTCCTGGATGTCGTCACTGTTGATGAAAAGCTGGCCGGTCTGTTTCCAGCGAGAGATGTTGCTGTGGAATCGCTGCCACGCCTTCGACACATCGCGACATGGGACTTTACTCGCCGTCCCGTCACGTTGTTCGTGCGCACGACTCCTCGACCGGCGCAGATTTCTGCTTCTGTTGGAACGACGGTTCGCGTCGATCCGGAGCTGATGAAGCAGTCGTCGGTCATCACGTTCAACATCGAAAACGCGGGCATCGATACTCTGCGAGTTGCGGTGCCGGAAGCAGTGGCCAACGATGTTCGCTTCCGAATGCTCAGCAACGGCCATTCGATTCAGCAGCGTGACAAGGCGGCTCAGTCCGAGAACGGCTGGGTCACCTGGACGCTCGTTCTTCAGGACGAAACCACCGGCAGTATTCAGCTTGGCGTTGACTGGGACATTACTCTGAAGAAACCAGAAGGCGGTGAAGCCGCTTCGGAACAGTCACTGACCGTCGAGCCACCTCGCGTGCTCGCTCCGTTCACTGAAGAACAGGCGAAGCGACGACGAGTTGTGCTGACGGAAACTCGCGGGGAGATTCGGCTGCTGCGACACGAATCGCTTTCGATCACCGCAGATTCTCAGGGAGAAACCACCGAAGCCATCGACGTGCGCGAGCTGGAGCTGATGGAGCAGGATGGCTATCTGGCGTATCGATACTATTCACAGCCAGCGTCGGCCACGATTCGCATTCGCCGTCATGAGCTGCATGAAGTCGCGGCCACGGTTGTTTCGCGAGCTGCCTACGATGTCGTCACTGAGCGACAGCCGCTTGCAACATGGCGTGTTCGACTGCGAATTACCACCAGTGAACGTCAGCGACTTCGCATTGATCTTCCGAAGGACTGCGACCTGCAGGCACCTTTGTTGAATGATCAGCGAACGACGATTGAGAAGGCCACGGACGTGAAAGCCGCGGATGACTGGGACGCGTATTATGTCAACATCAGTCGTGAAACAACGTCTGATCAGGAGTTCCTACTCACACTGCTTTATCGATGTCAGATCGCTGAGAAAGACGCTCGACCATATCCTGGCTTCGGTGGTGTGCAGACATTGCACCTGCCGGTCATTGGCACAGACGATGGTTCCACCGTCGTTCAGCAGGTGAAGTTGTCAGTCTGGTCACCGGAAGACATTGCCTTCACGGGTGATCCGGACCAGTGGGCTCAGGAAGGTCGCATGCCGCCTTCCATCACGTCGCCATTCCGATCACCGTCTGCACTCGCTGCGGCCACCGCGATGAATGACTGGATCCTGTCCGGCATGTCAGCGACTTCAGACTTCCCGACTCAGGGCAGCGTTGCTGTCTTCCGAGCCGTCGGAGGACAGAAGCAGATTCAGCTGACATGGTGGAGCCGACCGTTCCTGTTCTGGATGATCAGCGGCACTCTGGTTGTCATCGGGCTGATTCTTCGCCGCACAACCTGGGACAATCGAATCACGGTTCTGCTGCTGGCCGTCTTTATTGTTGCGTTGTTGTCACTTGGTCGAGGCAGCGCGGTGCCGCACTATGTCGGCATGGCGTGGCCTGGCATTCTGATTGTGGCTGCCATCTGGATTGCCGGACTGGTCCTTGGCCAGAAGAACGGCAACGGTGCGACGAATGGCAACGGACATTCGGGAAACGGAAATCCGGGCAATGGTCACTCCGGAAACGGAAGTGGCCCGCAGAATAACGGCCCACAAAACAATGGCGGGTCCGGCGGCACCGGCGGGAACAACGGAGGATCTGGTCCACCCGCGTCTCCGATTTCTCCCGCACCGCTGATGAATGCAGGTTCGGCCACGATGCCGGCCGGCACAGTCGCGCCGTCGCCGGAAGTGTCTTCGCAGATGAAGGACATGATGGGAGGTGGCAAATGAGAAGCCTCACTTCCTTCAATGTCGATTCTCGTCTCTTCGAATGGATGCGCAGGCAACTTATGACACGTGCTCGACTCGCACTCATCGCTGGTCTCCTGACAGTGTTCGGCTCAGCCGTTGCTTCCGCGCAGGAAGCAGCGCCAGTGGCTCCTCGCGGACCGAATGAGCAGTTCATTCCGGCCGAGCAGCTGGACGCGGTGTTTGATCGTGATCGTCGAGGCGTATTGATGAAGCGAGCGGAGTTCCAGGAACTGCTGGAGAAGGCTCGTGCCAACGCCGCAAGGTCGAAGTATCCCGTTCCTGTCGTTGTCGAAAGAGCTTCACTGCGCGTCACGCCGGGTGAGCAGCTTGCCAGCGTTCATATGGAACTGAAGGTGACACAGTTCGAAGACGGCTGGCAGCTGCTTCGAATTCCGGTTGGCAACCTGCTGGTGGAAAAGGCTGAAGTGAACGGCAAAGCGGCCGTCATGACCTGGGAAGCAAATTCCGATTCGGCCCTGCTGCTGGCTCATGAAAAAGCAGAGACGTTTACCGTGGTGCTGGATCTTTCCACGCCGATTGGAATCCTTGGAAGCGACCGCACCGCAGCATTCCAGTTGCCACAGATTCCAGCGACGGAACTCACTGTGAATTGCCCGGCGGGTCGTCACCTGATGGTTAACGACTTGAAGCTGGAACGACCAGCTGCGGAAGATGCCGCGGCCGACTATGTGATTCCTGCTGGTGCTGCACCTGACGTCCGACTGCGCTGGGTCGTTCAGCGCAAGGAGACGGAGGCGCAGACGCTGGTGTTTGTGAACACGGATGCTCAGCTGCGAGTTCAGAAAGAAGCGATCCGATGGGAAAGCGATACTCGCATTAGTGTGTTCGGAGGATCGATCAATCGAGTCGTCGCCCAGGTGCCTGCTCGAATGGAGATCACCAGCATCGAATCGGCCGGTCTGGAATCGTGGACCCTGGACGATGATCCACAGCAAGCCGGGCAGACTCGCGTCACGATGACGTGGCGCCAGCCTTTCACGAATGATCGCCTGGTTCATATTCGCGCCGTCACTGTGGCGACCGAACAAACGTCGCACGACATTCCGACACTGCAGTTTGCGGAAGTCACATCGCACTCCGGCCGACTGGTTGTGACTCATGAGGAAGGTCTGAGGCTTGCCGCAAAGACGGGCGGAGGCATTCGATCGGTCTCTGCTTCGGAAGCAGGAGTCTCCACAGAAGCTGCCGTGTTTGATTTTTGGCAGCAGCAGTTTGAATTGAGCGTGTCGGCCCGACCGCGAGATCGTGAACTGTTTGCAGAATCACTGGGTGTGCTTCAGATCGACGATACCTCAGCGACATTTACCGCATCACTTACGATTGAAACGCTGAATGCACCATTGTTCGAACTTCCGGTCACACTGCCTGCCGACTGGCAGCTGTCCTCTGTGTCGGCAGCCGAACAGCAGGTTACGTGGACGGCCGGAAGCGATGCGACTCGTATCGTGATCAAGCCAGATGCTGCCGTGCCAGCCGACGGGATGCTGTCGCTGACATTTCAATTTCAGCGAACCCTTGCCGATCCCGACACCGAACAGAAACTCAGTTTGCCCGTCGTGCTTGCTGAAGATGTGACGGTCGTCGGAGGAACGTACACGGTTCGTGGTTCAGACGACCTGGTGATCACGCCGTTGACTCTGACCGGGCTGACCGCCATTGGTGGCAGTTCCAGCGAGCAGGTCTTTCAGAATCCTGGCACATCAATCAGTGGCGAACTGTCCATCGTGCGCCGTGCGGCTCGGCTGGCCAGCCGATCGGTGCTTCGAACCTGGGCGGATGTGCGTCATCAGTCTCTGGATGCGGAGATTATTGTCGACGTGCTGAGCGGAACGATTCGCACGCTCACCATTCGAGTGTCCGAATCTCTTGGTCCGGATGTTCGGTTTCACGTGCAGAGTGTCGGAGCGGTGCCTGGTCTTGCACAAACTCGCCCTGTCACATCGGTTTCGATTGTGGAACAGTCCGCAGGGACACCACAGAACGGACTTCGACCTTTTGTTCTGAAACTGGATCATCGTTTTGCGGGATCACTGTCACTGCATGCAACGACCGAGCTGGATCGCGCTGCGGATGCTCCGATTCCGTCGCCGGTTGCAGAAGTCCAGGACGCGGTTCGTCAGCATGGAGTCCTGGTCTTTGAAGCCACACCGGATCAGCAGCTGATGGTGGGTGGTCAGGTGAAGGATATTCCCGGCCTGTTCGTCGCTGACGCGGGTTTGGTTGATCCGCCGGATGCCTCAACCGGTCGACGCATTGCACTGACGTATCGATTTGTGCAGCCGGGCTATTCGTTTCAAGTCACCGATGCGCGCTTTGCAACAATCGCCGTCCCGTCGGCAATTTGTGAAGAGCTTCAGAATGTCTGCACGTTGAATCAGTCGGGAACTATTCAGCGATGGTGTCAGGCCAGACTGCGAACATCCGGAGTTCAGACGCTTCGCTTCCGACTGCCAGGGAAAGATTCATTCCTGTGGTCGACCGTGCTGAACGGAGAACCGGTCGAAGTTCGTCGCGAAGGCGATGATTACCTGGTAGCACTGCCCACGACAACGGAAGATCAGCAGCAGACGCTCACGATTCTGTTTGAATCTGCCAGTGAAAAGACGAGTGCCTTTGGAAAAACCAGCCAGAGCCCCGTTCAGTTTTTGATCGACGCAGGCCCAAAGGAAACCGCCTCGATTGATGTGCTGAAGCAGACCTGGAGAGTTCATTATCCGCCGTCTGCGATGTTGATTGAAAGCGAAGGACCATTCCGCGCGGTGGATGGTTTTGATCAGCCGGGCTGGCTGATGTCACTCTGGAAGCTCGAAACTCCAACGGGTTCGAAGCTGAAGAGCCTGCTGATCTCGATGAGCATTTTTGCTGTTGCTCTAATTGTCGTCACGCTTGCCATCATTCGCAAACGGTGGTTTGCTCTGGGTGGACTTGCTGTGGTCAGTTGCCTTGCACTGTTGGTGCTGCAGGGTTTGACCGCCGCCCGCAAGACAACAGAGTCCATTGCGATGCCAGCCGGTGAAGGGGGATATCTGGCGGATGATATCCAGTACCTGCCACCGTCAAGTGCTCCGATGGCCTCCACCGCGGAACCGATGGCGGCTGCAGAATTTGACTCGGGTTTGGTGGCCAATGATCTCCCTGCGAGAGCATCGGGAGCGATGGGTGGTCGAGGCGGCTTCGGAGGTGGTGG
>JAEUII010000328.1 GCA_016795145.1 Planctomycetaceae bacterium | reverse complement strand
CCACCACGACCTGGTGAGACACGGTGGCGGCGAGTGATGGCACGGCAAGCTGAGGTATGGCAAGGCCCTTTTCAATTCTTCAATGGAGATATCGATGACGACGTTGGTGACTGGGAAGCCCCGAAAAGACTCGGCTCTTGGGCCGGATGTGACGAATGGCGGAAAGCAGACTCTCGAACTGTCCATTCCGTATCGAGTGGAAGTTCAGATCCGAGGTGACGCCGATCTTTTGTTTCACCGCTGGAACTGTGAGGCGGTGGAGGCAAAGGCGAAAGCTGCCAAAGGCTCTGCGGCGAAGAAGACAGACGACATCGAATCGTATGTTTACCGCAACATGGATGGGGAACTCTGTATCCCCGGTGAGTACCTGCGGCAGTCCATCATTGCCGCAGCCAAGTTTCGTCAGGATCCGCGTTCCCCGCGCAAGAGCGCCATGGACCTGATCAAGGCGGCTGTCATCAGCCTGACTCCCCTTGCCAGTCTCGGCATCAAGGACTGGGACTACGAGCACCGTTGCCGCGTTCAGGTGCAGCGAAGCGGGATCACCCGCGTCCGGCCTGCCATCAACGCGGGATGGTCGGCTTCGTTCCTGCTGATGGTGAATCTGCCGGAATACGTCTCCAGCGGCATGCTGCAGGGAATGGTCAGCGATGCCGGGCGGCTCATTGGTCTCGCCGACTTTCGTCCGACGTACGGACGATTCCAGATAGCTCATTTTGATGTGCTCGATGACTAAGGCGGCTGGTTGAATCAGCTCCTCCTCCGGACTGTTGAAACCCCTGAGTTTCGGCCAGTTCGGGTGAGGTGCTTTCGTTCAAAAAAGCCATGGTCTGGTTCGCTGTGGTGAGGTCGGGTCGGGCGAGGCATGGAATGGCATATTTTTTGAGGTCGACCGGTGAAACTCAACCTTCCGATTCCACCCTCAGCAAATCGCATCTGGAGACGCGTTGGCAATCGCACGCTGCTCAGCCGCGAGGGTCGCCAGTACCGCAAGCGGGTGTGCGACATTCTGCAGATCCTCGGCGTCCAACCGATGACTGGCCCGCTCGATGTACGCATTGATTTCTTTCCACCGGATCGTCGACGTCGTGATCTCGACAACCTGAATAAGGCGTTGCTTGACGCGCTCGCCTTTGGTGGAGCGTATCACGACGACTCACAGATCTTCCGACTGATGCTCGAACGCCGAGAGGTCATGCCGGGAGGAGGCGTACGTGTTCAAATTGAAAAATATGTTCAGAACCACTGACCACGACTCGTGAAAACCGGAATCCGAAGCAGTGTCTTTCATGCCCTGGTGAGGCCAGTTGCGGCGCGCCCCGGCGTGGCATGGTGGCTCGAGGTTTGGCAAGGCATAATTTTCATGCTGCGGCATTATCAAAATGACGCCGTGCAGGCGGTCTATCAACACCTGCAGGAACGAAACGACAATCCGGTGGTTGTTCTGCCCACAGGGGCTGGCAAGAGCTGGGTGATTGCACAGCTGGCTGCCGACGTGAGTCTTCGCTGGAACGGACGAGTGCTGGTTCTGGCTCATCGCCGGGAACTGCTCGAACAAAATGCTGACAAGCTCCGGCAGCTTAACGGTCAGCTAAAGATTGGTTTGTTTTCTGCCGGGCTTCGTCGGAAAGACAGCACTCACCCCGTCATTTTCGCCGGCATTCAATCGATCTGGAAGAAGGCCTGCGACTTCCCGCCGTTTGACATCGTGATCATCGATGAGTGCCATCTGATCAACCCGGATGAAGAAGGCATGTACCGCCGATTTCTGGCAGACTTGAGAGTGATCAATCCCCAGCTGCGGGTCATCGGTTTGACGGCAACTCCATATCGATTGAAAACCGGGCGGATCTGCTCGCCCGACGGATTTCTCAACCAGATTTGCTACGAGGTCGGTGTTCGGGAACTGATCGTCCAGGGATACCTGTCTCCGCTGATCACGAAGGCCGGTCGCGAGAAGGTGGACACCAGCGGCGTACAGGTCCGTGGCGGAGAGTTCGTGGCCGGGCTGCTGGAATCGCTGATGGACGAACCACAGTTGGTGGAAGCGGCCTGCCGGGAAACGATGCAGCAAACACGGGATCGCAAATCTGTGCTGATCTTCGCCTCCGGTGTCCGACACGGGCAGCATGTCGCGCAGCGGCTGAAGACCGAACATGGCGTCGAGTGTGGCTTCGTGACCGGAGAGACTCCCTCCGGTGAACGCGATCGACTGCTGGAACGCTTCAAATCGGGCGACTTGCGGTTTCTTTGCAACGTCAACGTGCTGACCACGGGCTTTGATGCTCCGAACGTGGACTGCGTCGTGTTGCTGCGACCCACGATGTCGCCGGGGCTGTATTACCAGATGGTGGGTCGCGGCTTCCGTCTGGCTCCGGGGAAACAGAACTGTCTGGTACTCGACTTCGGCGGCAACGTGCTGCGCCACGGACCAGTCGATGCGATCCAGATCGAAAAGCGGGAAGCCGCTGGCGGCGAGGCGCCGTTGAAGGAGTGTCCGATCTGTCAGTCCATGATTCTGGCTGGCTACGCGACCTGTCCGCACTGCGGCTACACGTTTCCGCCGCCGGACAAACAGAAACACGAAGCGCAGGCCACGGAGGCCAGCATTCTGTCCGCAGGAGCGAACGACGAGCAATATGAAGTGCTCGACATCTTCTACCGCGTTCACAGGAAGAAGGATGCCGGACCGGACGCACCGAAATCGATGCGCGTCGACTATCAGTTGGGTCTCAATCATTGGCAATCCGAATTCATCTGCTTCGAGCACACGGGTTACGCCAGGCAGAAGGCGGAAGCCTGGTGGCAACAGCGATCGCCGGATCCGGTCCCGGACACCGCTGAGGCGGCCGTTACGCTGGCGAATGCCGGTGCGCTGCGAGTGACACATGCGATCACGGTTCGCAGTGTTCCGGGCGAACGCTTTGATCGCATTGTGAAGTATGACCTCGGGTCGGCACCGGAAGGTCGGCTCGAAGAATCCATTGTTTCCACTGTTCCCGATGATGACGAAGTTCCCTTCTAAGGAGTTGCCGATGCTTGCTGTTCTGCAGCGTCCTGATTTTCCAACCCGCTTTGTCATTGGTAATGACGGACACAATGATCGTTTGTGCTGTCCGGTCTGCGCCTGCCCGTACGTGCATCCTGCCGAAGTGGTTGTCGAACAGGGGCAGACGCGAACCGTCGTGAGTCATGAATCGACGCAAGTGTCGGCAACCCAGCGGTTTCTCCTCGCGCGAGGATCGCTGATCACGCTGGATTTCTGGTGTGAGTTCGGTCACTCGTTTCAGTACGCGCTCGAATTCTACAAGGGCGAACTTCAGTTGCGGCTCGACACAAAGCCGCTGCCGAATCCTGATACTCCCAGAGAACTCTGGAGAGACTGACGTCGTATGGAAGACTTCCTCGCAGGGATGTTCGGAACCTCGATTTCCACCGAACGCCGCTTGGCATTGTTCACGGTTCCGGAACGTCGCGCGCGGTTCTTTGGCGATCTGGAGTCTGCCGGCAAGGTGGCGTCCAAGCTGGCAGAATCCCAGAACGTCTATTTCGGCGTGGGCCTGATTCAGGGCACTCCGGCCGGCCGTGGTAAGCAGGAAGACATCGCCGGTATCGTTGCTTTGTGGGCCGACGTCGACTTCGTTGGCGACGCTCACACTGGCAAGTCGCTACCGACCGACGAATCCGACTTTGAACGACTGCTGGCCGAACTCCCGCTGCGGCCGTCAATGATTGTCGACAGCGGTCATGGCCGGCATCTGTACTGGCTGCTGCATGAACCCTGGCTGTTCACTGATGACAGCGAACGAACCCAGGCGGCTCATCTGGCAAAGGCGTGGCACGAACTGGTCTGCACGGCAGCACAGCGGCTGGGCTGGTCCCTTGAGAATCTTGGTGACCTGACGCGTGTCCTGCGCCTGCCGAACACAGTCAACCGCAAGCATCCCGCTGCACCCGTCGCGGTCCAGTTGATGCAGGCGGATTTTGATCGACGATTTTCGATCGATGACTTTGAAAACTACCTGCCAACGGAAAAGCCTTCGTCACCACCTCGAGTCGCTGCCCCCGTTGATCCGTGCGAATTGCCGATCGCTCTCGCTTCGGATGCGGAACCTCCGGCCGACAAACTCGTCGCGGCGATTCTGGAGAGTTCGGTCTTCCGAGAGACGTGGGATCGCAAACGCAGTGATCTCAGTGACAGCTCGGCCAGCGGCTATGACCTGAGTCTCGCCACGATCGCGATGATGCGCGGCTGGACGGACAATGAAGTGGCCCGACTGATTCTGGCGTGGCGTCGCCGGCATGGCATGCAACCGGAGAAAGCACTCCGTGCCGACTACATGGCTCGCACGTTGGCCCGCGCCCGCAAAGCGACGGTTACGGACGAGTCAACGGACGTCGATCTGTCGGCGTTTCCAATGGTTGCCGCGCCTTCGACTTCGCAAATTCGTCCTGCCGTGGTGAATCCGGGCCCCATGCCCGACTCCTTATGTCGCGTGCCTGGCTTCGTCTCGGCGGTGATGGATCATTGTTTGGAGTTGGCCCCTTACCCCAATGTTCAGATGGCATTTTGTGGTGCGATGGCTCTGCAGGCCGTCCTGGCGGGTCGCAAGGTTCGGGACGAAGCAGATAATCGGACCAACATCTATCTGTTGGCGCTGGCCTTCTCATCTTCCGGCAAAGATTTTCCTCGAAAGGTGAACGCCGCAATTCTGCATCGAGTTGGCCTCGTCCAACTCCTGGGAGAGAAAATTGCCTCCGGCGAGGGAATTCAGGATGCACTCAACCTGACCCCTTCCATCTTGTTTCAGACGGACGAAATCGACGGATTATTGCAGTCGATCAACAAATCCCGAGATGCGCGTCATGAGAACATCATGGGAACACTGCTGACAATGTACTCGTCAGCGAACAGCATCTTTCCGATGCGCCGAAAGGCTGGAAAAGAAGCTCCCGGAGTGATCGACCAGCCGTGTCTTGTCGTTTACGGCACAGCGATCCCAACTCACTATTACAACGCTCTGTCGGAACGAATGTTGACCAACGGATTCTTTGCCCGCATGTTGATTGTGGAAAGCGGCCCAAGAACCCCTGGGCGAACTCCGGGAATTATTGATCCGCCAGAGGCCATCATTGAGCAGGCACGCTGGTGGTCTGAATTCAATCCCGGAACAGGAAATCTTGAGTACTGGCATCCCCAGCCGCGAATTGTACCGGCGACTGCTGAGGCTCGAGATCTCCTCAACAATTCACGCTTACTGGCGGAAAGCGAATACTCAGCGGCTGAATCGAGAGGCGACCCGGTTGGCACCACTGTCTGGGGACGTGTGCACGAGCAAACTCGAAAGCTGGCGTTGCTCTATGCGATCAGTGAGAACCATCTCAATCCTGTGATTGGCAGCCATGCCGTGGAATGGGCCGACGCCTTCGTGCTGCATCAGACGCGGCGAATGCTGTTTATGGCCGAGGGACATGTCGCGGAAAATCCGTTCCACAGTGATTGCCTCAGGCTGATCAAGAAGCTGAGTGAAACACCCGGCCAAACGCTGCCGCACAGTACGCTGCTGAAGCGCATGAAGCTGGACGCCAAATCGTTTCAGATTCTTGTGGACACGCTGGTTCAACAGGGTGATCTGGAAACTGTCTCTATCCGAACGAATGGCCGGAGCGGATTGTTGTATCGACTGTCAGGTGAACGAAGCGGCGAGTGTGAAACAAGCAGGCCTGACGGCTGAACATCAACTCAACAAAACAGGTGAATGAAGGGTCGATTCCGAGAAGGAAGGTGAAAGAAGTGGTGAAGAAAGTTGGGGTGAAAGAAGGGAAAGAAGTCCCGGCTAAACACCGGGAAACACAGGTGTCTGACTTCCTTCTTCTTTCACCCCCGGTCGCAGGAATAGGGTATTTAAACTTCTTTCTCTCTTTCACCCCTACCCATACCCATGCGATGCAGGCGCGCGTACGCGTGAGGCCGCGTGTGAGAGGGGGTGAAAGAAGAAAGAAGTTTCCGAATAGGTACTCCGCCCGGAATCTGGGCAGGATAGGCCATCGGGAACAGTCGCAAGGGAAACCACAGTTTCTTCCGTTTGTCCGGAGTCCGACAGATTCATCCCAGACTGCGAATTTCAGCCAGATTCTCGGAAACATGGCTGGATGTGGTTCCCGAGCCCGAGGTAACTGTGTGGTCGTTCCGTACCAACGACCTTTTGAACGAAAGACCACGACGATGACCGACAACGATATCGCATACGACCTGAAGATCACCAAAACGGAAGGCCGACAACTCAACGCCCTGGGCACCTGGGTCAGCGGAACGATCGCGGGCCATACCTTCCAGGTCCTGGTCTTTGCAGACCACGCCGAGAGCGAAGAGTACGAACTCGGAACCAGCCGGATCAGCAAACTCTGGCTGCGACGCCAGGCGGACCGTCAGGTGGTGGCGAACTTCGACCGGGGCTGGGATGTAGAACCAACGACCGACATCGCCCGAGAGATTGTGGACTTCCTGGCTGCCGGGATCGCGGAACACTTATTCGGACACTAACGCCGAAACGCCTGCGGGCGTCGCCCGGCGGTGGTTCGCCGGGCCTGATGATGGCAGCCAACCATTTCTTACACGGGGACCAGATCCATGACGACGAAGAAGACCACGACCGCCAAACCCGCCAGCACGAAGACCGCCAAGGCCAAAGAGACCAAACCGAAGGCCACGCCGGTCGCCACGGAACCAACGAAGAAAATTAGCCAGATCGACGCCGCTGTCCGGATCCTGGCGAAATCCAAAGAGCCGATGAACTGCCAGGCGATGGTCGAAGCCATGACCGCCCAGGGATTGTGGACCAGCCCGGGCGGCAAGACACCCCACGCGACGCTCTATGCATCGATCCTGCGAGAGATCAATGCAAAGGGGAAAGAAGCCCGGTTCAGGAAAGTCGACCGGGGACAATTCACTGCAGCGGGCCACGAATAGACGTGAGAGACAACCGTCCGACCCAACACGCGATTGATGAAATCAGCCATCCAGCCACCGACCCATCCCCAGCGTTTCCCACTTCATGGTTTTGGGAAGGATGGCTGTCATGGAAGGAACTTCAGGTTCAACGCAATGTGAATTGGCGTCAGCGGATGAGACGACTGAACCGGAAGGTGTTCGGTCCTTTCATCCATGGGTTTCCGAGGTGTTGTTTGCAGAGACTCGCCGTGTGTGGTCGCGAGCTTACGGACGTGAGATATCGGATTCGGAGGTCATTGAAATCCTGGTAAACGTACGACGATTGGCAGAAACGCTGCTGAATGCAGCAGGAGGAAAGATATGAATGTGGTGATCTGGGCTCGAGTCTCTTCACGTGAACAACGTGAAGGGTACTCCATCGACGCACAATTGCGTGCTGCCCGTGAGAAGGCTCAGAAGGCTGGCTGGCATGTGGTGCGTGAGTTCGTCGTGGCAGAATCAGCGAAACGTGGCGCGGAACGGGTCGCGTTCAACAGCATGTTCGCGTGGGTCAAAACGAACGCAAAGCGGGAAAAGATCAAGGCGATCCTCAGCCACAAGCTGGACCGTGTTTGTCGCAACATGCGGGATGCCGTCCGGCTGCAGGAACTGGAAGATGCCTGTGGTGTACAACTGGCATTCGTGGAAAATCAGTTCGGGCCGGGTGCTGCGGGGGCATTATCGTTCAACGTCATGGCGGCGGTGGCCCAGTACTACAGCGACAATCTGCGTTCCGAAGTGCTGAAGGGAATTGATGAGAAGGTTCGCCAGGGCTGGCCCACGGGCCTCGCCCCATTCGGTTACATCAACACCAACGACCGCGACGCTCCGATTCAACCGCATCCCGAGCGAGCTCCGACCGTCAAACGGATCTTCGAACTGTATTCTGGCGGAGGCCATACATTCAAAAGCCTCGGTGAGCAACTGCATCAGGAAGGTCATACGTTTCGCCCCAGCCAGCATCGCTTTCACCGCTCGGCACTGGCCTACATTCTGAACAACCGGTTTTACATCGGGGAGCTGCATCGGCACGGGCAGGTGTACCAGGGTCGATACGAGCGATTGATCGATCGAGCCACATTCGACGAGTGCCAGAACATTCTTCAGGGGCGAAACCGTCGCACGGGGAATCCGGAGTTCCCGCTGGCCGGCGGTCTCTTCACCTGTGCCTTCTGCGGGCAATCGATGACTGGCGAAAGGATCCGCCGCAAACTGAAGGGAGGAGGCATCCGGGAACACATCTACTATCGCTGCGCCAACAATGCACCTGGCCTTGATCATCCGACGGTCCGCTGGAAGGCACATGAACTCGAGCAGGCGATTGTGGAAGATCTGGCACGATTGCGTTTGCCAACGCCGGAAATCGCAGCGTGGTTCCGCACGACGCTGGAAGAAAGCCTGGCTGATCTTCTGTCGCATCAGCGCCGTCGGGCAGCCACGCTGGCCAAACGGAAGTCCGAACTGGTGGCGATGCAGGATCGGCTCTTGAACGCGTATCTGGCCGGGACTGTGGACGACGATGCGTTCAAGGCGAAGACGGCGGAACTCAAGGCCGACACGGCCCGCGTGACCGAAGAGATCGACGCCCAGGGCGACGTGGACCCGGCTCGCGGGAAGGCGGTTCTGGCGGTGTTCGACTGGTGCCAAAAGGCGGCCGAGATTTGGCGAGGTTCAAACACCACGGCTCGTCGCCAGATCCTGGATTCGATCTGTTTGAACCGGCAGGTGAGCGACGTAACTCTAGTCACCACAAAGAGAAAGCCGTTCGACTTTTTCGTCGAACGGCTCGATTTGAAGAAAAGTCGGATTTACAGGTTTTGAATCTCCAATCCACGCTTGTACTTCGAATAACTTTCCAGCACGGCATAAGTCAACCAGAGGTATTAGTTCTTCAAAGTTGTTGGCTTGCCTACCCATGATCTACCAATGGCGAAAAGAAGAGACACTGGGGTCGTCAGGAATTACTTCATCAAGGATCGTTTTCGGAGAATTGATGGTTGGGTCCAATCGATCGGCCTGCAATTCAGCCCATGCCAGGTACTTACCTAATTCGGATTCCGCATCGATGCTCGCCCCTTGGCTTTCGTGCGCTTGCCGCACGTGGATGACAAACTCTCTGATCTCTCGGCTATGTTTCAAGTCACTTGCCTGCGCAAGCAAACCTTCCAGCTTTTGTTGTTCTTGTTTCTGTTCCTCTCGCTTCTTTGCCCTCTCTGCCGCTTGCTGGCGTTGAAGTTTTGCTTCCTCAGCCTTTCTGATGGCTTCTTGCTTTTCCTTGAGTTCGTGCTCCAGCTTTTTCTCTGCAATTGCCAGTACTCCGGCAACAATCGCGTTCAAGCAATTCTCGACCTGATGAGTCTTGGTATCTTTCCACTGCTTTCTGCAGCCGGTCGCCCAATATGCATCTGCCTCTGGAACCGCCACCGTTAACATGCCGCTCGGAACTTGCTTCTTTCGTTTTCGCTCGGTGAAGAAATCGTAACGGCCCTCAATAGATTCCTTCGACGCGTCAAACTCTTCCTCCACCTTCATGGTTGCTTCTCGAATTGCGAGGGTCACTGACTGGCCATTAATTTCGATCTTTGGTCCAGCGCTGACTTTGTGACCGAGTGACTCAAATGCTCTCAACAATGCACTCATTACGAGGAGCGACCGACGAAGTTGTTCACGGCTCACAAGCAAGCTCAGCTGACTACCGTCGGGGGAATGCAGCAAACCGTCGTCGCGTTTCCTGGCCCCTTGAAACGCGTCATTCGTCGTGGAGACCAGTTGGTGGCAGCCACGCAGGGTTTCGGCAATTTCGATCTTGGGTAGTTGAGCTTCATGCTTTTCTACTTCCATTCTGGCCTTCTCCTTCATTGCCATTTCTGCGGGGTCCGGCACGTGGACTCTAATCTCCTCTTCTTCTTCAACTATTGGAAGCGGCGTCCGTTCGATCTTTTGCCCAGCTTCGAGTTTCGCCCAGTAACCACGGGGCGGGAGCGGAATATGGCATCGTCTGCACAACTTGGCAAAGCCAACGTCGGACAGGTTGTACTTGGGAGCTAATTTCGAAATGGGAGTGGACCAAACTTCTTCGTACAGATCTTCGCGAGTGATTGTGTTCCCGTCCATTATCGATCACCCCACAAGACGTTGACGAATCCGCCGGTAAGGTGGTGACGAACCTCAAGCAGCCAAAGAAATCCTATGCAATGTGCGAAAGTGTTGCGAAAGGTCTTAGTCTTATGTGGCAACATGACTCAGAGCTTTCTCAATCAATTGCCGAACAGGCTCTTCATGGCCGTACATCCTCATTGCGATTTCCAGCCGAAGTCGTTCTTCCGACATCGGGCCTTTCTCCGCAAGAACCTGTCGCATGATCCAGTCGCGGGACCATGCGAACATCTCTGCCGCGCGAGCCACCTTGACGTGGATCGGCATCTCATCAATCAGTTTGTCGTATCTCTGCTGAACGTCTGACACAGAATACCACCCTCAAAACTTCGAAAGCATCGGAGTGATTTGGATCATGGTAGCCGCTGGCTCAGTCTCTGTTTTGCCGTTTCATGCGAGACTCCCTCACCGCGAGCCAACTGCTTTTCGGCCTGCTCGATCTTATCGAGTAGATGCAGTCGCTCAATAAGGTCATCGACGTCGACCTTCTCGGGCAAGCTGGCCATGATCTGTTCTATTCGACTTTTCTTCATGGTTCACGACCTATTCGAGATGTGTCAGAATCGATTGATCAACGATACCAATCCTTCCTAACTTCGTCGACAGATCGGAACGAAGTCACGCGCATCGGGCGCGTGGCATAACCGCCGGGTCGCATAACCCCGAAATGCGATTTGGAAAATCCGAAACTGCTTAGTGAAGCCAGTGGGGGTCATAACCCGAGCCGGTAGTGTCTCTGAATGGGAGAGACAAATCGCTCTCAAACGGGCCGAGACGCTCGAAGAGATCAGCTTCGGCGTGTCTCTGTTTGACACGAGAGGCACCGAACCGAGGGCGACGCTCATCGCAAGTTGTTGCGGGAAAGCGGGATACGGCGACGCTTTTGGTGGGGCTCAAAGTTGAGCGCAAAAAATAACCCCGGGGTCGAAAAATGTTTCGACACCGGGGCAAGTGGCGGGGGCCGGATTTGAACCGACGACCTCGAGGTTATGAGGAAGCCCCAGAATCCTGCAAAAACCACTCAAATCTCAGTGATTTCAAGGTGTACTTCCCCTTTTGCGGGTTTGCAAGATCAGTCATGTTTTTTCAGTGTTTTTTAAGATTCATCGTTTTCAGATTTTCCAAAAGGGGAATGAACTCAGCCTGTTTTTTGGTGACGGAAACGAGCGTGACGAACCTTTTTTGGAACGAATCCCATACTCGGTCGGCAGTCGTTTCCGGCCAGGCAGTTTCAACCGCGTTCGTTAGATTTCAGTGGGGGAACGGCTCACACTGCCAGGAATGCCAAAAAGCCCACTATCCCCCGTCGGCCATACGGGTTTCAGCCTCAAGTATCCTTGATGGCTCAAATCCGTTTGGACTTCGGAACGGGTCAATGGCCTGCTTCTAAAACCTGCCACTCTGAAACCTTGAATCGCTCGTTTCCCGGGATACGCCGCACGGCCTGACTCCCGGCAAAGGAGGAACGGACCTCCTACCACACAATCTGCAGGATGCCAAGATCGCTGAAAAACAGCATCTGGACAGTTTTCTGACGGCACCTGTGGAGATTAAAATGTTGGCAGAGGTGATGTATGACTGCCAACCCGCAACAGATTACCGCCGAAGCTCGGAAGCTCCTTCCAAGACTTGTTGAAGCCTATTCCAAGTCCCCTGACTCCGCGGTCCTGGTTGATCAGGTTATTCAGACAACCTCTCATCTGCCGATCTATTCGGCACTGAGAGAACAACTTGTACTGAATGCTCCGAGTCTGGCACCGTCTGACTGCACCGACGCAGTCGACCTCGCCAGAGCGATCGGTCGACGAGAAGAACTGATTCGCCAAAGGCAGCGTGAGATTGGTCAGTTCGCTGAACTCGTCTGTGTCCACGCGATCCAGATTGAAGGTGGCGCGAATCCACAGGCGAGGGCAAAAGCGGTCGAATCAGTTCGAAGACCTTTGCTGGAGCAGATCAGAAAGCGGGAGCCAGAATTGCCTGCGCTGCTTTCTTCCGATCTCTTGGCGAAGAAGCGAGAATTGATTGTTCAACAAGCGGATGGCTGGCTGAATGATGCCTGCGTCAAACTTGCATCCCAGTTTGTTGAGGTCATGCATCTGCTGGTCGAACGAAATGTGGTGGGGCTCCTTGAAGTCCCCGGTGAACGAATTTGCAAGCTCAACTTCTTTAAACATGTTGTGAGCCAAACTGAGACGGGCCGCAAGAAGTCAAGAAAACAGAGGACTCAGAATAACGGCAACGACACTCGAACCGTAACCACGGAACACTTCGAAGCAATTCGCGGAAAGAACGTCCATTCCATCGAACGTCATGAGCATCACGTGATCGACGTCACAGTAAGAGATCCTCACGACGCTGGTTCCAGCATTCCAAATCACCACCGTGAGTTCTTCTTGCGCATTCCTGAGTGGATTCGCCGACATGTGCTGCTTTTAGAGGGGCACTTGATTCTGGAACAGATCATTCGTACGAAAGTTCGCGAGGAGTCATTCCAGAATCAACCAGTTCGTACAAGAATTGATGAAGAAACCCTACCGATCGTGAGACGTGAGGTTGTTTTCGACCCGGCCTTGATATTGGGGCACTTTGTTCTCACTGGCTGGACAGAACGAGAACAGAAGCCCGTTCTTCAATCGCAGTCAGCCTCACAACCTCCTAGCTTGAAATCGCCGAATGACTCAACCGTCGATCGTCGCACGGCCGGTGAACAGTTTGTGTCCCTTTGGCCCGTAGCCATTGGTGTGACTATTGTTTCCGCAGTGATGATGTTCTTCAGCAGAACGCAGCCTGCCCTGATGATCCCTGCGGCACTTTTGCTGGCGTTCGTTGCTGGCGGTTTGCTCATTCGCTGCCTACACCAGAAGTGTTACTGGAAAAAGGGATCCATCGACTTGCTGTTTATGGGATTTGGCAGCCTTTCGGTGTTCGCCGGACTCATCGGACTGCAGGGGGCAGTGTATTCGCTGTTATATCGCGGTTTTTCAACACTGCTTCCGGCACTGATGTTCGTGGCCTTTGCGAAGTTCCTCTGGAAAACCGCGCACAGCCGAATGGAGGACTGACTTGATATGTCAGAACCTCTTTTTCCGGAGACTGCCGCCAGAATTTCAACAGACGCACGCCCTGTGGCAAAGGCTGCCGTTCTAGGTCAGTTTCAGCTGATGCTTTTGTTGTTGTTTGGCATCAGCGGCCCGTGGTTCGCGTTCCTGATCTACGGCGTCGGACCATTACTGGATATCGGGAACGAGTCTGTTCCCACAGTGACACCACAGCCAGACTCGCCGCCTGAAATCGAAAGAAATCCGCCCGTAAAAGTGCAGCCACAGACGCCACCGGCAGACACATCAGCTTATGCAAGTTCCGAATCTGCGCTGTTAAAAGAACTTCACCGTGTCGAATTGGAACCTCTTCACGGAAGCGTGGCAAACCTACTTTCCGAAGCGCAATCGCAGGCTGCAACACTGAACGTCAGACTGCAGCAAATGTTGACCAATGCTGAAGGACAGCGGCTGGCCAACATTGAGGGCGTTCGTGCGTTTCGTATTGTACGTCAGCAAACGGATGCGACGTCCGATTCACTGCGATCAATTGAGGTGAAACTTCGTAACGAAACATCGCAAGCGACTGGAATATTCAGCACGGCCGAACTGAATACACGTAAGTCGGCCCTCCGGGAAACTGAGCGGCAACTTGAGAACTCCGCCAAGATGATTGGACGGCTCAATGAACTCCTGGATGGACAACTGAAAAAGTCTGTCGCTATCAGCGATGTGACTCTTGAGGCTGCCCTTGGCACCATTCAGGCAGACATTGAGCGGCGAATTGAGGAAGCTGTCGTATCCCAACTGCAAGCGGCTGAAACAGCCGATGACATGGAGCTTCGAAAGCTGGATTCGATTCGACTGGAAAAAGAGAACTCCCTAAGAGAAGCAGAGATCCAACTGGAGAAATTGCAGAAGGATAGTGCCTTGCAACTTCGGAAGATTGAGTCATCTGCTGAGGAGTCTGCACTTCAAAGAGATCTTGCTCGCGTAGGGGCTCGCAAAGCCATGGAGCAGGCCCTGCCCGCGATGCGGGGGCTCCTGAGCCCCGTGATTTCAAAGGGCTACAAGCAGCCTGACAGCGCCCAGAGTATGAAGGTGGTTGTCGACCCGGGACCATTGTCGTTGTCAGCCCTGATGCAATTCGGGGCTCTCAATGAAGATAAGAAAGGGATGGAGACGCTGTTTTATCTTGTTCAGCCTGGAAACGCATTTGGCAATCTGAACGATAGACCACTGGGACAGTTCCCCAAGTACACGGATGAATTCGTCATTCAGAAGCCCGCCGTGATCGAGACTGTTCGCAAGGTTCAGCGGTTCCTCATAGAGCATGGAGACGCAATGGTCGAAGCTGGAATTCTCTCTCGTTAGTGGAGCACGCCTGATGAGTCAGCCTCAGAATTCCCCTTCTTCAACCTCTCGTGACATTAAACACACCGTCTCTCTGATTGCGTCTGTGATCGTCCTGTTCTGGCTCGGTCATTTCTTTCTGAGTTCCTTCGAGACGTCCCCGACACCGACGCCAGTGCACCCTGATTCGCCGAAACCGACGCCCGAACAGTCTGGTCCGCTTGCGCCGATTGTTGACAGGTGGGTGCCGAAACCAGAACCTCCCCGGAGCGAAGCATGGCTCATTTCTATCAACAATATGATGGCCGAACTCGACAGCATCGCTTCTACTTTAGACTCAAAACGCGTTGAATCAATCCGTCGACGTCTTCAGCTAATGACGGAACATTGCAATGAGTATCCTGACACTATCCCTGTGTTGGCTGGTTCCAGTGACTTGCGAGAAACTCTTTTACGGATAGGTCGCGACATCGGGGACTTGAGATCTCCGACAGCAGCAAATTCCGTCTCGGATGGCGTACTGCCGGATCTGGTACAAGTTCAATCCGATGAGGAACGAGCTGTTGCAGAGCAAATCAAGACTCGGTTCGCAGAACGGCGTCAGCCAGTGCAGCAGGAGCACCGTCAGAAGATGACGTCGTTGCAGGATGTTGTTCGTGAACTGACGGAAAGTTCGGCGAAAACTCAGCAACGTGTGGAATCAATACGTGCCGAGACTGAGAAAGCTATCCTGATCGCCGAACAGAAGCTGGCGTTTCAGCGAGATGAACTGGAAATCCGTCGTCTGCTTTCGCCCTTTATCACGCCGGGATACGATCAGTTGGGACGTTCGTGGAATGACTGGAAGAAGACCGCTCAAAAGCAGCCTCTTTCGTTTCGAGACCTTGAACAGACAGGTGCATTAAGCCCCGACATTGATGGAGTAACGATGCTGGCTCGCATTGGAGGATTCCCACAGCACGACAATCCTCAAGGCACTCGTCCGCGAGGTGCTTTCCCGCCCTTTTACGATTCCATGTTTGGAAATCCGAATACACTCGAAACCGTCAAGCGAGCCCAACATCTTCTCAAACAACACGGTCCCTACCTGATCGAAATCGGTCTCCTTCAGCCCTAGGAATTCTACGTGGCAAGCAATTCGAATAATGAACATCAGAGAATGACGCGCTGGGTGCTGATGGCCGTGATATTGATTCCGATCACTGCGTTTGTCGTACTGCGGTGGCCGCAGATCCGAGATCGATTCTTTGTTCAGCGGGAAGCCGAAGAATCATCACCCTCGACAACAACAGACGTGGATGCATCGACGGCTTCATCGCCCATCGAATCTTCCGACTCAGATCGCGAAAGCGTTGTACAGGAGAGCCCAGCTCCGGAGAATGAGCCCAACGGCATTCTTATGGTGCCGGAAACGAGCGAACCGGAAACTCCGGACCCTTCAATCGCGAATGCGGAAGCTGCTGCTAAAGAACTCCAGAAGCAACTGAGATTGGAGCAAGAGAAACTGGAGAACGCTCGACTTTCGTTTGAAAAGTTTCGAGAACAGTTCGACGTCGCCGAACTCAATGAACTCGTCGGTTCCGAGTGGGCGGCGATTCAGAAGACGCTGGTCCTCGCTGAGACCTCAGCCGAACCGAAGCTTGCTACCGAGCAATACAAGGCTGCCGAAAGTCAACTTCGGGATTTGATTCCGGAACTCGTTCGACGACGAAAGCTGAGAGAAATTCAAAATCTGTCTGAATCCGGCGACGCACTGAACTTCCTGAAGCGACTGGTTGCATTACCTGATGAAAATCTTTTGTCCGAAACCGAAATTGACGAACTGTGGTCGCGAGTGATTGCCTGGCCATCGTCGAGGTGGTTGACAATTGCCGAGAAGGAATTGAATCAACTGTCCCCTTCAGATGATGGATTCACCGAAGTCTGGCTGGCGAATTTCCTGTACCATCTTGATCAGGGTGAGCAAGCGGATGCTGCTGCTTCCCTGGATGGTCTGTTTCCTTCGGTGGCGCGGATGACTTCATCTCGTCGTGCAGCCGAGTCTGCCGTGAACGCGGTCGAATTTCTTCGACAACATCCGGAGCTTTCCATCCGGCTTCAGGACGCCTGGCCAAATGCCATCTCCGCAGTGAATGGTGTTTCTGACCCGGTGCGGATGTCTGAGTTGTTTGCAGATCTTGCCGGAATGGCACTTGTTGACAAACAAAATACAACCTTTAAGACTTGCCAAACCTCAGCAATGGACGCGGCAAAACAGTCTTCCACACGTTTTCGAGCCGCATGGGCAAACCTGATTGACTATCGAATTCGTTCCTGGACAGATAAGCCGAACAACATCCTCCAGGACTCGATTCCCATACCGAATTCCGAACGCACCATCGGCGTAAAAGCCGGACCGGGTACGTCAATGGCCGCTGCGATGGCCGCAATGGCTGCGACTCGGTCCAAAGAATCGCAAGACTTTCATCGAGCCATACTGATCGCTGAGTCGCACCAGTTGGATGCTGCTGGATACGAATACGCCAATGCGTTTGCCAGATACTGGATGGCACAAGCAGAATTGGAAGCTGGAAACACCCTGTCGACGCTGATCAGCGGAATGAACACGCCTGATCCACGGTTGAAAGCTGAGTTGCTGTATCGGCTCTCGTATAAAGAACCTGGCGCTGTTCCGCTCGATCTTTTTCTGCAGACGATGACTGACAGTCCAACGGCAGCCATGTCGGCTCCCGCGATCTACCGGGTCATTTCCAAAAACTGCTCCGACTCGGAACTTAAAGATTCGGTGATTCCAGCGCTGATGAATCTCAAAGAGCGATCCACAAAAGCTGCAATCTGCCTGGCGCTGTCACGGAGGTCCGTTGATGCTGAAGTCAAGGGATCAACGGAACCGGTACTTCCAACGTCAGTGAACACAGACTTGCAGTTGGACTCTCCTGTATCCGTAATGGACCACGCAGGCATCATGACCACAACACTGCAGACTTCGTCCGAACGAGCGTGGGCACAATTGTGGATCACAGTCTGCTGGCATCAACTGCAAAAGCCGGCAAGTTACGCCGAGGGTGTGAAGAAATTCGATGAAGCGATGCTGCAATACTGGCGGAGCTACTGGAAAGAACGGCCGACTGCAAGTTCCACCGTCAGTGACGGCTTCTATCGAGACTCGCATGCGTTCGAGTTCGCGAATGACTACGACCGGGCTCCCCGTGCTGAGAGAATGCTTTGGGATATCACGAACCTCTACATGACGATGGCCGAGATTCAGGCTCACGATTTACGGGATTCGCCATCCGCAGTTCGCAATACCCTGCTCGCCCTTCGATCATCGCATCTGTTGTCCGACGCCAAGGACGAATTGCGACCTCGGCTGTGTGCTGTGATCGCTCGGATTCACAAAGACACTGGGCTTTCCGCTGATCTGCTCGAAAGTAACATCTTTCCAAACAATCCGTATTACGAAACGATTCACGCTTCGTTGCTGTCGGACATTAATGGCGTCAAGGACGGCATCGTCGCGATCGAAAAGCAAGGGCTTCCATATCAGTTTGAGACAAAGGACTGCCTCGCAAGAGCCTGGGCCGAGCTGGCACGACAAGCCGCGATTCATGGCAAGGTGGAGGACTACCGCAGTGCACGACGAAAGGCGTTTGGCATGATTGAATCCGACGGGGCCTCTCAGTCAATCCTGCTTGCGATTCTCGAAGCAGATGCCCTTGCAGGCGAATGCAATCTTGTGGCGGAGACCAGGAAGCCGGATGGTTCGCTGCCACTGTTTGGCAGCAAGGCACGCGTGCTGTCGCAGTTGTGCGTCGAACTCTCCGTACAGGGACGCGCCGATGAAGCGGAATCGTATCTTCCTGCAGAGCGATTCTGGAGACTACGAGCATTGCATGCGATGTTTGCCTCTCACGCCAATCAGTTGACAATGCCGGACCTCCAGGCACAAATCGAGAAACTGGAGGACCCCTTTGACAAAGTCGCCGCACTAACGGGCATCGCCCATCGACAGCATCACGTCACAAGCCCTCGTCCCTTGAAGCCTGCTCGATAAGTTGATCGACCGCCCGAAATACTTGTGTGTTGGATACAAGACCGGTTTGTCGATTCGAACCGTCTGCATCCCATTCAACAAGAATTGTTGAAGTCGATAAGCACTTGCCTTCCAACATGATTCCGTGGTACTTATCGAACATGTTGCAAGCTTTTATCGGTTGGGCCGACCGCAACGGCCTGCGAACTCTTCAGCCGGAAACACTGAACCGAAGCGACCGGTTTCAACGGGCATTTCAACATCGCGAGGATCGAGTAGCGGTCTGGTGTGTTGCCGAACCCGACGTTCTGTTTGCTCTGAACGCTCTTCTTCAGGCCGCCGAATACTCTGACGCATGGGCTTACCTTCAGATCCATTCAGCTCACTACGGCCGCATCCTTTAGACACCAATATCCTGACCGATTCAGTCAGAAATGCGGCACGTGACAAGCGTCTGAATTCCTGGTAGGTCACTGCCTGAACGCAATGTTCCCGCTCTCTAAACTGGTTGATTCGGTAGATGCAATCCCCGGCACTCTGTCGGCACTGTGAAGGTGCCCACAGAGGCCTGTGGTCGAAAGGTTTTTCAGTACAGCCAGCGAAGTCGTTTGTCCACGGCCGTTCCGTCAATCACTGAACTTCAGGCATTGATGGTTCGACCACGGGGCCGAATCGATTTCGTTTGTTCCTGTTTCAAGGAGCTTTATGATGGCTGTACTGACACGTGCAAATTCGGAGTTGTTCCGTCGAACTCCGGATGAATGCTTTGATTCGCTCGACGAACTGTCTGATCACTGTTGTCAGCAACGTGATAACTCAACTGATGTTTGGGAACGGCCTGAGCAGATTGTGTTTACACACGATCTCACGCTGGGTGTCGGTGGGCATGCTGACTTCTCACTGAATGACTGGTCGTTTTCTCAATTGTGCCGTATGGCCAACGTGAGCAAAGAGACCATCAATCGACTGAGCACGAAGACGGCCAGCAAGGCGTTTGAAGAGACGCTGCCTCGGTCTCAAAAGCCGCTGCAGATTCTGACTACCAATTCGACGATCCGCTCTATCCACGGCGTGTCTTACACGCGACTTTGGAATGCAGATCTGCTGGATGTTGTGAAGGAATCCGCTCCGGACTTCACGCCACCGCAAAAGGCGTTCGACAACCATAGTACCGGACTCTATTGCGGCGAACAGGATCTGTTTTCGTTCCTGATTGATCCCACCGGCTGGGTGGAGATTGGTGGCGAAGCGTTCGCTCCGGGCTTCTTCGTCTGGAACTCTGAAGTGGGACGACGGTCTCTCGGCGTGCAGACATTCTGGTTTCAGCGAGTCTGTCAAAACCACATTGTTTGGGACGCCACGGAGGTTGTCGAATTCTCTCGCAAGCACACTGCCAATGTTGGCAATGGTCTGACGGAAATTGGCAGTCGCATTCAGTCCCTTGTGAAACGCCGCGATGAGCGACGCGATTCATTCTATCGGGTCCTTCAGAAGGCTCTGACAGAACGGCTCGGCAATGACGCAGATGAGGCTGCGAAGAAGCTGACTTCCCATGGACTTCCACGTGGACTGGCGAAGGAAGCGGTGGAAATGGCTCGACAACAGGGTGGCTTCACGATCTTCAGCATCGTCGATGCTCTCACACGGTTGTCACAGCGAGTGTCCTACGCCGGTGATCGAGCGGAACTCGACGCAAAAATTGGTGCCCTTCTGGCTCTGGTGGCCTGAACAAAACAGGTGACTGCTTCCGGGAACTGTGTTAGTTCCATGGATGCCAGCGGCCACGGGTCGCGGCAATTCATTTACTCAAAATCATTGGGAGATATTCAAATGGCTCAGGAAAAAACACGCCCCGTTCACGAAATCCGCCTTGGCCGCATCCGAGCGGCATTGTGGGAAAACAGTACCGAGAAAGGCACACGTCACAATGTCACGGTGACACGTCTTTACAAGGATGGCGAACAGTGGAAAGACTCCGCATCATTCGGACGCGAAGATCTGCCGCTGGTCATCAAGGTGCTTGATCTGGCTCACACCTGGATCTACGAGCATCCGTCATCAGGGCATGAGCCTGCGTTAGAATAGCCCTGAACTACTTCACACAGATTTCATCGCATGGCGAAGTCGGTTTTTCATCGATTGGCGACCACCGGCCTCCCATGCATTACGCCTCACTGGATTTTTCTGGCATTGCAAACATCGGAGTTCTATGTGCAATCGGCAGCCCACAAATTACGTCTCTGGTTTTGCCGGTCCGAGCAGAAAGCCATCGTTGCTGGAGCTGAAGAATCCTACTTGTGCTACAGCAACATCATTGCAACCGTCACCATAGGCATCCTGCATTTAATGCTCTCCTGCGGAGCCAGAAGACTTTCAAACTCCTGTAAGTGAGTTGCCTTCTCGGAAACATGAGCAAGACTTGCTCATGTCGAACTGTTTCTCTAAATATCTGATATGTGCTCTTCTGCTGGTTGGGTTTCACCCACAACAGCAATGCCTGCACGATTGTTCTGATCCAGCGATTGTCTCAGAGTCAGAATTGGTTTCATGCAGCACAGTCGAGTGTTGCAGCCCTGCTGAGTGCTGTACTCCGCACCCATCAACACCGTGCTCGTGTTCAAACGACTCTCCAAATCAGAAACCGGCAATTCTGCCCGAGTTATCAAGTTCGATCGCTTTCTATGGACTCTCTACCGTTCAGGATGTTGTGCCCCGATGTGTTGACATTCAGAATTTCGAACGACCGTCGGAACCATCGCGAGAGGCTAACACTCCCGCTTACCTCCGATTCTGCACATTACTCTGCTAACGGGCTCCTGAAACTCGCTGCTGCTCTAGCGACGACATTGTCGCTATCCTGAGCAGCTTGCTTGATGTTTCAAAATTGCTGTGATCAACCGCATGTGATACCAGCATTACTTTTTCCCGTTTTTCTCTACGTCGGTACGCTCGCCGACACTGCACCAACATCCCATGGCATGCCTTTGAGGTTGGCCATTCAAGATCGGAGTCGTTCCATGTCAATTCACAATTTGATTTCCAGCGTCGTTTTGATCTCCACTCTTTGCGTTGCAGCGATATCTCTTTCAAGCAGTGTGGAAGGTGCTCAGAAATCGCAGGCAAACAGACCGCACCTCAGGATGCGGACAAGCAGGTTCTATGATCGCGCCAGATTGACTGCAGTCTTTCAGAGTGTAAACGCTGAAACAGAAACAACTTAGGCCTTTCGTTAGATCGATACAGAGGCTTGGCTTTCAACTTGGCATGCGCAGTGATGGTTACCAACAAGCGACTATGGATTGCGAATCAGTGAATCAGTCGAATCAGTCAGCAGTGATTTTTCCGACTTGTTTCGAGATCGCCTACAAGGTATACTCCGTCGGTTTCGATTAGCTAAAAAAAGCAAAAGCTAAAAAATGTTTCGTTTGATCATTTTTTCCGTCATCGCGATTCGCGTGATCCTTTGCCCGCTCTTTTGTGCGGTTGGCAACGGTGATGCACGTGCGTTTGGTGACGGCTCAGTGGTCACTTGTACGTGTTCTCCTCATCACAACGAACCGTGCGACACCGGCGAATCATCCGTACCTCGGCCCTTTGATTCGCCTTGTGATTGTCCGATTCCGTGTGACGGTGACTGTGTTTGTCAGGTTGCGCCAGAAACAAAAAGTCGCATTGTTGCTGAAATTGAGTGGTCGTTCGGCCTTCATCTCGTGTCCATTGATACGTTGGCAGTGCCAGAAGACCTTGCATCGCGATGCGACGAACACTCACATCGACATGACTTGGCGAGCGGGCGGTCAATTCGTCTCGGCTTCGCTTCTCTACTGCTCTAGGCCAATGCTGGCCATCGCTCGCTAACCAGCGAACTCCGTTCTCAATCGCGGCTGCGGTTGCGCGTCGAGTTCTTAGGTCTGGTTTGCCTGCCCCTTGGTAAACACCCCGGATTGCGATTGTTGCAGTCCGCATTTGTCCCGTGTTCCACCAGCAGGAGTTCTGCCATGAGTCATTCAATTATTGATGCACCCGATAAACAGCCGCTCCGCCAGTCCAGCTCTACTTCTGCAAATGGACGCTCGGTTCAGGTGGCGGATCAAGTTCAGGTATCGGATCACGATGCCAACGCCAAGCCTCGCGGCCCCGTCAGGCGAGTGTTATCGATGATCATCCGGAGCATTGGGCCAACGCTCGTCCTTGTGGGGTTCGCGGCGGTGTTTTACTTGGGACACCACAACGACTGGAAGATTCCAAAATTCGCCGCTCTGACGGGCACGGTTGAACCGGTCATCAGTGATTGGTGCGAAGAGCACAGCGTGCCGGAATCCATCTGTGTCCAATGCGACCCGACACTGATGCTCAAGGAGCCAGACTACGGATGGTGCCCCGAACATGGCGTTCATAATTGTCCACTTCATCATCCGGATGTCGCTCAGTTAAAAGAGTCGCCGTCCATCCTGTTACCTGATCTTGAACGGGCGGCAAGGGCGTTCGCCATCGCTCCGCGTAAAGAGAACAACAGTGCTTGCGATGTTTACAGAACTCGCATTCAGTTTGCATCGATTGAGTCGGTACGCCAAGCCGGTGTGGACGTCGAGTTGGTTGAACGACAACCGATTGTCGAATCAATCCATGGAAGCGGGTCGATTGTTTATGATCCGACTCGAAAAGCAAGCTTGGCTTCTCGCGTGCCCGGCAGTGTCTGGATTGTTGAGAAAAACGTTGGAGATCTTGTCACCAAAGGCGAAGTTCTCGCCATCGTCGATGCGGCCGAAGTCGGAGGACTCAAGACCTCGTTGATGCGCTCACTGGCAGAGCGAAAGCTGCAGCAACTGAATGTCGTTCGACTTACGGAAGCCCGCGAAGCGATCGCCGGATCGCGCATCCTCGACGCCGAAGCGGCCTTGGCGAAAGCTCAAGCGGACGTTTTGAGCGCAGAGCAGTCGCTGCGGAATCTCGGCCTTCCGGTGCAAGTCAGTTCGCTGCAAGGATTGTCCGAACAACAGGTTCTTGACCAACTGCGTTTACTTGGAATCCCGGATTCGTTTCGTTCGCGCCTCAACAGCCAAACGGTCACGTCAAACCTGTTGTCGATTCTTTCTCCGCTGGACGGCGTAATTATCGAGCGATCCGTGTCACCGGGCGAAGTCATCGACTCGACACGCATTCTCTTTCAAATCGCTGATGTTCGCAAAATGTGGCTGACGTTAAACGTTCCCCTTGAGAATATGAGTCAATTGGCGATCGGACAACCGGTTCACTTCCGAACCGATGGCAGCCGGGAGAGTGTCAGTGGGAGCATCGACTGGATCAGTACTTCGGCTGACAAAATGACGCGAATGATTCAGGTGCGTGCTGTGCTGGATAACCCTGGCGGACGCCTTCGCAATGAGACCTTCGGCACGGGCGAAGTCGTTTTGCGAACAGAATCTGACGCTATCGTCATTCCGACCGGGGCCTCGCATTGGGAAGGTTGTTGCCAAGTCGTGTTCGTTCGCGACAAGCACTATTTCGACAGCCCTGAGAGTTACAAGGTATTCCATGTCCGCTCGGTTCGTTTAGGTGCGACCAACGGAAAATACACCGAAGTGATCTCCGGAGTGTTGCCAGGTGAAGTCATCGCGAGCGCCGGAAGTGACGTGCTGCGGGCGCAGCTTCTTAAAAACAATCTTGGCGCAGGCTGCGACTGCGTCGCTGAATAGGAGTGCATGGATGCTTAATTGGCTAATTGATTTTTCGTTGAAACACCGTGCGCTGGTCATTTTGGCTGCGGGACTGTTCGCGGTTGTTGGTGTGTTCTCACTTCAACAACTCGATATCGACGCCTTTCCCGACACGACTCCGGTGCAGATTCAAATCAACACCGTTGCACCGTCGCTGGCATCCGAAGAGATCGAACGACAGATTACGTTTCCTGTCGAGCAGGCGATCAGCGGCTTGCCCGGTTTGCATGAGTTGCGTTCGATTTCCAAGTTTGGATTGTCGCAGGTCGTGGTCATCTTTGACGACGGGATCGACATTTATTTTGCGCGTCAACTGATCAACGAGCGTCTCACCACCGTCGAACTCCCTGATGGAATTCAGCGACCACAGATGGGGCCCGTCTCGACCGGTCTGGGCGAGGTCTTCCACTACGTTTTGATCTATGACGGCGTCGATTTTTCGAAGGTGTCGCAGGAAGAACGCATCAAGCGGATGACCGAATTGCGAACGATTCACGATTGGATCGTCAAGCCTCAATTACGGTCGGTGCGAGGCGTTGCGGAAGTGAATAGTTGGGGCGGCTACGAAAAACAATATCAAGTGCGACTCGATCCTGAGCGACTATTTAAGTACGGGCTGACCTTTGAGCAGGTGTCGGACGCAATCACTGCCAATAATGAAAACGTTGGCGGAGGAACTGTGACTGATGGAAGCGAAATGTTGCTCGTCCACGGCGTCGGCAGAACGGTCAACATACAAGAAATCGAAGACATCGTCATCACGTCCGAAGATGGCGTTCCGGTCCGCATCCGCGATGTGGCTGATGTGCAAATCGGTCACGAAATCCGTCGCGGAGCCGTTACGGCGAACGGTCGCGGCGAGGCGGTGTTGGGGCTTGGCTTCATGCTGATGGGTGAGAACAGCCATCACGTCACTTGGGCGATCAAGGAAAAGGTTCAATCGATTCGTGAGACACTGCCTCCCGGAGTGAGGATTCAAACCGTCTATGACCGGACCGAATTGATCGATCACGTCATTCATACTGTTCAGAAGAATCTGTTCGAGGGCGGACTGCTCGTTGTTGCCGTGCTGTTCATCTTTCTTGGCAACCTGAGAGCGGGAATCATTGTCGCGATGGCAATTCCGCTATCGATGTTGTTTGCTTTTTCAGGAATGCTGAAGTTTGGAATTGCGGCCAGCCTGCTCAGTCTTGGTGCGATCGACTTTGGATTGGTCGTCGATAGCTCGGTCGTGATGATCGAGAATTGCGTGCGACATTTGGCACACAATCGAGACGGCAGAAATCGCCTGCAGATTATCCGTGATGCAGCCGTCGAAGTTCGCAAACCGACAATGTTTGGCGAACTCATCATCATGATTGTCTATCTGCCGATTTTGACGCTCGAAGGAGTCGAGGGCAAGCTGTTCAGACCCATGGCAATGACCGTCATCATGGCGCTGGCTGGGTCGATGGTTTTGTCGCTGACTTTGATGCCGGTTTTGGCGAGCTTGTTCCTGCCGAAACACATTGAAGAAAGGGAACCGCTGTTGATCCGCGTGCTAAAGCGACTCTACGCACCCGTGCTGCGGTTTACGATCCACCATAAGACATTTGTCATTGGTTCCGCACTGTTGTTGCTCGTGAGCGTATTCTCACTCGTCGCTCCCAATCTCGGTTCCGAATTCGTTCCTCGGCTCTCTGAAGGTGCGATCACACTCAACGTTGTGCGACTGGCCGGAACCACGATGGAGGAATCGATTCGTTACAACACGAAAATGGAGCAGGTGTTACTTGAGAAGTTCCCGGACGAGATTGCACAGGTTTGGAGTCGCATCGGCACAGCGGAAGTGGCAACCGATCCAATGGGAACGGAGCTAACGGACTTGTTTGTCACGCTTCACCCGCGTGCGGAATGGACGCGAGCCGAGACGCAGGAAGAACTTACGAACCTCGTTCAGGAGGAACTGCGAGACTTGCCCGGTCCGCGACTAGCCATGTCGCAACCGATTGAAATGAGGATGAACGAAATGATTTCAGGCGTTCGTTCCGACGTAGCCGCCATTCTCTACGGTGATGATTTGGATGTGATGGTCGAGAAGGCATCGGAAGTGGAACGAGCGATCAACTCGATTCGCGGGGCTGAAGACGTCAAGGTAGAACAGGTATCCGGTCAACCCGTGCTGGAGATCCGCATCAAACAGGATGAGATCGCTCGCTACGGAATCACGGCCAGCACCGTGATGAATCTCGTGCGTGCGCTGGGGACTCACGATGTTGGTGAAGTCTACGAAGGGCAGTTGCGATTCCCCCTGATCATTCGGCTACCCGAGAAGGCTCGGGCCAACCCGGATGCCATTCGTCAAATCTTAGTCGCCACAGCATCGGGTGAACGAATCCCTCTTTCCCGCCTAGCGACGATCGAGAAAGTTGAAGGCCCAAACACGATCAAACGCGATTGGTATCAGCGACGGATCACCATCGAAACGAATGTCCGTGGACGCGATCTCGGAAGCTTCGTTGCCGAAGCACAACGGGTAATTGCTGAGAAAGTGAAATTGCCTGCTGGTCGTTACCGCATCGAGTGGGGTGGACAGTTTGAGAATTTGGAGCATGCCCAGACAAGACTAATGATCGTCGTGCCAATCGCGCTTTTGATGATTCTTTCTCTGCTCTATATGACCTATCGCAATTGGGTTGATTCGTTCCGAGTGTTCACTGGTGTTCCGTTTGCGTGGATTGGCGGTGTACTCGCATTGTGGATTCGCGACATGCCGTTTTCAATCTCGGCGGCAGTCGGATTCATTGCCCTTTCCGGCGTCGCAGTACTGGATGATATGCTGTTGGTCTCCACGATTAATCAGCTACGCAGTCGCGGACGTTCGCTCGATGAGGCGGTCGAAGAAGCCGCAATGACTCGGCTGCGACCAATCCTGATGACAACACTCGTCGCCAGTCTTGGTTTCGTGCCGATGGCGTTCAGCACCGGTATGGGCGCTGAGGTTCAGCGGCCCTTGGCAACAGTCGTGATTGGTGGTGTGTGTAGTGCGATGATCATGAGCTTGCTCGTGTTACGAGTGCTTTACGTCGTCTTCAATTTGCCCACTCAGCACTTTGACGCCGATGGAGGAGACGATGATGGTCATCGTCACCAGGCTGAAGCTCCGACCGATCCGCACGTTGAGCACAAGCTAAATTCAGACGATTCGTCCGAATTCAGAAACGTGTCCCAACGCTTGACGGTCTAACCCTTGATTCGGCAACGCCGAAGGAGAATCGAATGAATTGGATGTACAGAACTTGCACCCTGTCGTTTGGTTTGTTATCGCTCAGTGTCATTGCTCTGAGCGGCTGCGGAAAAAGCGAGACCGGAGCAGACGGTGCTGCCGGATCACCCGCAGTGACCAACGTCGATCACAGTCACGGTGGCTGGTGGTGCGTCGAACACGGTGTTCCGGAAGGCGAGTGTGCAAGGTGTGACTCGTCGCTGATTGCAAAATTCAAGGAAGCAGGGGATTGGTGCGAAGAACACAATCGTCCCGAATCGCAGTGCTTCATTTGCAGCCCCAAACGCTTCGACAAGTTTGCCGCCACCTACGTAGCCAAAACGGGGCACAAGCCGCCACAACCGGAAGAGTGAAGAACCATTTGATCGTAGTGGCTGGGGGGCGGGCGGTAGCGTGTTTCGCCAGCCCGTGAAAGCGCCCGCCCCCAGCCACGTATTTCCAGGTTGACATTTTGTTCGATTACCCAACTCGTTCACCAAACCTAAGGAAATAGCCGTGTGACGTGCCTGCTTTCCCAAAGGACCGACCGTTTCAATGTTGAAGTTTGTTTGCTGAAAGGAATTTCAAAATGCCTGAAAGGAATCTGAAAATGTACCGTACCTCCGTTTGTGTTGCCCTGACGATTGCTCTTGCTGCTTGTCTGACCAGCCAAGTCTGGGCAGCAGTAGGCGAGTCGACAACGAAAACCACCATCACCTTGAAGGTTCTCGACTGTGAGAGTTGTGCCAAGAAAGTGGCGACCAAGTTGTCGGAAGTTCGTGGCGTTAGTGATGTGAAAACGGACATCAAGTCAAAGACCGCGATCGTGGTCCCTAAAGGCGATGCAACCCTCTCCCCACTTCAGTTGTGGGAAGCGGTTGAGAATGCTGGCAAAGTGCCGGTGAAGCTCGAAGGCCCGAGCGGAACCTTCACTTCAAAGCCAAAGAAGTGATATTGCTTTGCCTGTGCCAAAGATCGCTGCAAACCGCTGTTTGTAAATCCTACGGACCAGTTTTCACCGCCGTTCTACATGAACCGATTCACCTTGAGCGATGAAGCGAGCATTAAGAAAGCTATGAAAGAATACCGTTTCCATGTTGCTAACATGGATTGCGACAACGACGCTGCGCGGTTACGGCGGTCGTTGGAATCTCAGCCTGATCTTGAACTGCTAGAGATCTTTGCTTCGTCGGGGACGGTTCGTCTCACCGTTGATGAGCAGGCTCTATCGCAAGAGAATGTGGAAGCGAAGCTTAGCGAGTTCGGCTTTCCGGTGAAAAAACAGGGCGAACAAGTGAGTTTTCCGCCGTTCTGGAAGAATCCCAAAGTGCTGGCGGCGATCGTCTCGGGCTTCTTGCTGGTAATCGGTTGGTTGCTGAGTTACTGGATCGACGGTTGGTTGCCCTTCGTGCTGTACACCGCCAGTATTCTGATCGGTGGCTACTACTTTGGTCGCGAAGCACTCGAAGAACTGTTCTTCGAGCGACGAATCGGGATCGAATTACTGATGACCGTTGCCGCCGCTGCGGCCTACGCCCTCGGTCAGCCCGCTGAGGCGGCGATGCTGGTCTTTCTGTATTCGATCAGCGAAGCACTTGAAGGCTACACCGAAGCAAAGACACGTTCGGCGGTTCGTGCGTTGATGGACCTAACGCCCAGGACCGCTCTGTTGATTGAAGATGGCGAGCAGCGAGAAATCCCCGTCGAAGACTTGCGGCCAGGTGACCGGTTCCTCGTGCATCCCGGGCAATCAGTGCCAACCGATGGTGAGATCGTTTCGGGAGCGTCAAGCCTGGATCAAGCTCCGGTGACCGGTGAAAGTGTTCCCGTCGAGAAAGGTGTGGGTGACACAGTTTACGCGGGTAGTATCAACTCCGAAGGATCGTTAGAAGTCCAGGCGACGAAGGTATTTGCGGAGAACACGATCTCGCGAATCATCGTGATGGTGGAGGAGGCTCAGGAACGCAAAGGTGAGAGCCAGCGGTTCATTGAACGATTCGGTAACTGGTATAGCCCTGCGGTGTTGCTGATCGGTATCGCCATCGCCCTGCTGCCACCCATGTTTTACGACACGACGTGGTATCAGTGGGCGATTCGCGCCACAATCTTCATCGTCGCCGCCGCTCCGTGTGCTCTTGTGATTTCGATTCCCGTCACTCTCGTTGCCGCGCTTGGCACAGCTGCGCGTCACGGCGTACTGATCAAAGGCGGCGTGTATATCGAACGGCTCGCGGAAATCAACGTGGTCGCGTTGGATAAGACCGGCACAATTACGCTCGGCGAACCGACCGTCACGGATTGCGAATTTGCGGAACATGCTGCGACGCCTTCACGCCAAGAAGTCTTGGCGATCACCGCTGGTATCGAACGACTGAGTCAACATCCGCTCGCCAAAGCCATCGTTCGTTTTACGGAAACCGAAAATATCGAGCCGCGTTCGGCGACCGATTTCAATTCGTTGACCGGTGCGGGCGCTTTCGCTTCGGTCGATGGTCAATTGATCTACATTGGAAAACCAAAGCTATTTGAAGATGAATTGCAAGTTGATCTCGGTTCACTCTCCGCCGTGGTGACTAGCTTGCAATACGAAGGGAAAACCGTCGCGGTCGTTGGTACGGATAAACAAGTTTGGGCTGCCATCGCGATGCGCGACACGGTTCGAGACAACGCCAAGCACGCGATTGCCGGGTTGCACGACATCGGCATCAAGAAGGTAGTGATGCTGACGGGCGACAATGAAAGAACTGCGGCACAAATTTCAAAAGAGGTGGGCATTGACGAGTTTTACGGCAGTCTGAAGCCAGACGACAAGGTGACCAAGCTGCGACAATTGATGCAGCAGTACAAACACGTCGCAATGGTAGGCGATGGTGTCAACGACGCTCCAGCATTGGCCGAAGCCAGCGTGGGAATTGCAATGGGTGCCGCCGGAACCGACGTCGCACTGGAGACCGCTGATGTCGCGCTGATGGCTGACGACTTGGAGAAACTCGTCTACGCATTCAGGCTGGCGAAGCGGAATCAGGCGATTGTCCAAAAAAACTTGATTCTCTCTGCAATCGTGATCCTGATCCTCGTGATCGGTGCCGTCTCAGGCCAGTTCACGTTGCCAGTCGCGGTACTCGGACACGAAATCAGCGAGTTCATTGTTGTTGCAAACGGTTTGAGAATGTTGAGATTCGGCAAGGCTCAATCATGATCAACCCTCGAACGACATGCGGAGGCACGGTTGCAATACGAGGACCAACGAAATGAAGCGAGGCGGATTAATCGTAAATTCACACGATTATTTGAACAACATCCGTTTAGCGTTGGAACGCTTCCCCTGGATACTCATCCCTTTGGGCGGCCATCGCCGCCGACATGGGTGCCTCTTTGCTCGTGATTGCAAGCGACCTGCGATTGCTGCGGACCTGTTGCTTTCAGTAGCCGTAGCGCGGTGCTTTAACGTCGCACGAGAAATTGAGAATACTCTGAAATCCGGTCGCGTCGCCAAAACCGCGCGGCAAAAGGAAGCATTGTATTCAGCACACTATCAGACCTCATCGACCTGATCGGGTTCGCATACTGGCTGGGCTACGCCTGCGTTGTTGGCTTAGTTCTGTCACTTATTGCCACAACGACGGTGATGAGTGTTCAGGATCGCATCAAGGAATACGCAGTGCTGCAGACCATTGGTGTGCGGCCATTGCGAACAATGAGGCTGGTCCTGACGGAAAGTACTATCGAGTGCCTTCTTGGCGGGCTTACCGGAACTCTGATCGCCGCCGCACTCCTCGGGTTCGGTGGTTTTGCCATTGGAGCAGAAGGAGCCATGATTGCATTTCGACCTTCCGTTCAACTGGAGTTGTCTGGATCGTTTGTCTCAGCATTGGTAGGCATCATAGCCGGCATCGTTCCGGCCTTGCACGTGGCTACTTTGTCGATCGTTACCGCATTGAGGCATGAGTGAATAAAGCTGATCATGTGGATCAATACTTCGATCGCAGATGCGGGTCATCGACCTTCTGTTGAAGGAATAAGTGATCGTACGGACACTTTTCTTCCAAATCTGAAAAACAATGCTGGCGTTACCAACTGATCGAGCGCAGTTGACGTCAGCATCCCTCCAAAAACCACCAACGCCAGTGGGTAAAGTATTTCCTTTCCTGTTTGCCCGGCTCCGAACAGTAGTGGCAATAATCCAATGAAACTTGTAGCGGCGGTCATCATCACGGGAGCCAGTCGTTCAAGGCTCCCGCGAATGATCATCTCCTCTCCAAATACTTCGCCTTCGTGTTCCATGAGATGAATGTAATGTGAAATCATCATGATGCCGTTGCGGCTGACGATCCCGATCAGAGTAATGAACCCAACCCAATGAGCGACAGACAAACTGGTCGCACTGATCCAAACCTGCGGCCACTGCCACCATTCGGCTGCCTGCAGAGCCTCAGCAGTGGGTTGATTTACGATCAGCAAAGTGACAACGGAACCAAGTGCTGCCAGTGGAATGTTGGCCAGAACCTGTAACGCAGCTCGCCAGGAGCCAAGGCACTTCGTCAGCAATAGAAACACACCAATCACGGAGACACTTCCAAGCACCAGCAGCCGTAAATTGGCCTGTTGTTGTGCCTCAAACTGACCACCGTATTCAATGTGATAGTTTCCCGGCAGTGTCCGCAGTCGCTCCTCAATTGGTTTCGCGAGGTTTTTGATCTGCTCGACGACACTTGCCAGATCCCGTCCTTCAACGTTGCAGAAGACCACGATGCGCCGCTGAACGTGTTCTCGATTCAGAGTGTTGGGCCCTGTGGTGTCCAGCACATCGGCAACTTCGCCCAGCGAAACTTTCCGGCCGGACGGAGTGTCCAGAATCGTCTGTTGAATCACGTCGGGATCATTACGAGAGGCTTCGTCGTACCAGACGACCAGTCCAAAATACCTATCGTCATCCAGAACCTGTGAAACGACTCGACCTTTGTACGCGGTCTCCAGCAACGCAGAAACATCCCCCGGTGCCAATCCATAACGCGCCGCGTCCTCACGGCGGACCTGCAGTCGGACCTGGGACACTTCCACCTGCGGCTCCAGTTGCAGGTCAACGACGCCTGGCACCTGACTCATCGCCGCATAAACATCCTGACTGGCATTTCGAAGTTCTCGCAGGTCGCTGCCAAAAACCTTGACGGCGATCTGAGCCCGCACTCCCGACATGATGTGGTCGAGTCGATGTGAAATCGGTTGACCAATATTGGCCTTGATGCTGGGGATGGACGTGATTCGGTCGCGGATGTCCGCCAGAACTTCCTCACGAGGTCGTCCGGTGGTCTCGAATCCCCACAAATGTGCAATTGGAATTAAACGCAGGGCCGCAGCTCCCCAGCCGGATTTGGGACGCCGATATTCCTGAACGCGGACATCGATCTCCGATGAATTCACTCCTTCCGCATGTTCATCCAATTCCGCTCGGCCAGTGCGACGCGAAATTGAAAGGATTTCGGGAATCTCCATCAGCAGCATTTCTGCACGTTGAGCCAGTCGCTGACTTTCGTCCAGACTGGTGCCAGGTTCCGTCTGAAAGCTGATCGTGAAAGTGCCCTCATTGAAAGGTGGAAGAAACTCGCCGCCCATCCAAAACAGTGCAAGCATTGCAACGCCAACCATGACGACTGTCCCGCCGAGCACCAGGTTGGTATGCCGCAGCGTCCACCGCAGCATGGCAGACGTTGCAGACTTCAAAACACGCAGGACAAACGGGTCACCTTTCTCCTCCAGGAATTTGGCCTTCGGCAGCAGGTAGGAAGCCAGCACCGGTGTGATCGTGAGCGACACTACCAGCGATGCGAGTAACGACGTCATGTAGGCCACGCCGAGTGGAGCGAACATACGGCCTTCAAGGCCAGCCATCGAGAACAACGGAAACACGACCAGCACGACGATCAGGGTGGCGTAAACGATCGAGTTGCGAACTTCGCAGGAAGCATCGTAAATGACTTTGAGTGCATCTTCGGGATTAGCCTTCTGACGGTTTTCCTTCAGTCGCCGATAGATATTTTCGATGTCCACAATGGAGTCATCAACCAGATCACCAATGGCAACCGCGATGCCACCAAGGGTCATCGTGTTGATTGAGATTCCAAACCACCGAAAAATCAGTACGGTCAGCAGGATTGAGATCGGCATCGCGGTCAGCGAACTGATGCTGGTGCGGAAATTCCACATAAAAATGAACAACACCACAACCACCCAGATTGCACCGTCTCGAATGGCTTCGACCACATTCTCCACTGCGGCCTCAATAAAGTCTGCCTGCTTGAAGATGCGATCCTCAATAACGATGCCTTCCCGTAAATCGCGTTGAAGTTCGGCCAGCACAACACCGATCTGTCGATCAAGTTTCAGCGTGTCTGCGTTTGGCTGCTTCTGGACAGCGAGAATGACGGCCGATCCGCCTTCGATCCTGTCACCTTCACGCACCAGCACACTACCGTCGCCACGCTTGACCGGACCACCGAACCGCACGTCTGCTACTTCTTTCAATAGCACCGCTCGTTGACTGCGCCAGACAACAGGCGTATTTTCAATATCTTCCAGAGTCAGACTTTGACCGCTGATCCGGATCAACGATTCTTTTGGCGATCGCACCATGATGCCGCCACCTGCCAGTACGTTGGCCTTTTCTGCGGCAGCAGTCAGTTGGTCCAGCGTGATATTCTGAGCTGCCAGTCTGGCTGGCGAAGTGATGATCTGATATTGCTTAAGAGTTCCACCCATGACGGTTACCTGCGAAACACCTTCGACCGCGAGCAGCCGGTTGCGGACGGTGAACTCGCCGAGCGTTCGCAGTTCCATATTCAGTTCGGCAGCGGCCGCTTCGTTGGCTGGCGGCTTCGTGGATCGCAATCCAAGGAGCATGATCTCACCCATGATGGACGAGATTGGGGCCATCACCGGATTTATGTCACCGGGAAGTTGCTCGCGGGCAATCTGCATTTTCTCGGCGACAATTTGACGGTCGCGATATATGTCGGTGCCCCAGTCAAATTCAACCCAGACAATCGAGAGTCCTATTCCGGATGCTGATCGGACTCGTTGAACACCAGTCGCGCCGTTCAACAGATATTCAATTGGTCGAGTCACCAGCACTTCAACTTCTTCCGGTGCGAGACCGGGGGCCTCGGTCATGACGGTGACGGTTGGTCGATTGAGATCGGGGAACACATCGACCGGCATTTCGCTGAGTGTATAGCCACCGTAGACCAGCACCGCGATCGCAGCGATCAGAACGAAGCCGCGATTCTTCAGGGAAAAAGCAATAATGGCATTGAGCATGAATGTCTCATTCAATCCGATGTGCCCTGACACTCCGTGGCGGGAACCCATACGCAAATGTCTTCCGTCACGATGTAGCGCGAAATCCTCGCCACGGAGTGTCGAGCAAAAATAATGTCAGACTTAACGCAACGCCGCATAACCTGTCTGGAGAGCTATGGCCCCACTGACAGCGACCATATCATTTGGCATAAGTCCTTCCAGAATCTCTACCGCCATGTCGTCTGACCGGCCGGGCACTACTAATCGTCGTTCAAATGTGTCATCGATCTTACGAACGAACACATACGACCGGGTCCCTTCGCGAACAATGGACTCACGGGGCACGGCCAGTTGCGGCGGTAGGGTTCCCGTCTCAATCGTCAGTCGAGCCAGCATGTTGTGCTGAACCGGCACTCGCGGCATTTGCCGGAGTTCGATCCAGACCGACAGCGTTCGATCATCCTGCCCGACTGAGCGGCCACTTCGAACAAGAGTCCCCGTGACAACTTCTGTGGCATCGGCAACAAAACGAACGCGGACTTTCTGTCCCACTTTGACTCGCGACAGATCGCGTTCCGAAACAAAACCCTGAACCCACACCTGAGACAGATCATGGATCTCAAACACCGATTCATCCGGCTGCACGACATGGCCTAAAACCTTGTCGAAATCCATCACGACTCCATCGATCGGAGAACGGACAGGCAGAGTTGGCAACAGCGTTCGGGTGGTCACCAGCTGAGTCAATTGTTCTTCCGGGATACCGGCGGTCGTCAACCGCTGCCTGACATTTTCACGCAGGCCGTTTGCGAGGTTGAGTCGATTCTCCGCTTCCCATAGTCGTCGTTGAGAGACGGCATCGTCGGCCTCACCAAGATTGCTCATGATTTCCTGCTGAAGTTCTGAATCGAGGTCGGCTCTCAGCAGATCAAGCTGCAAATTCTGAAAATCCTGACTAACGATTTCCGCCAGCACTTCGCCAGCCCGAACCGTCTGCCCACGATCCACGAGAATTCTTGCAATAGATCCGCTGAGCTGTGCTGAAGCTACTGTACGTCGTGTCGGTGGCACATCGACAAGACCATCCACAGTGATGGTCTCAGCCAGAGCCAACTGCGATGTTGGTTTTAAGGTAAGCCCAATATCGCGAGCCGTTTCTTCACTGACTCGCAACACGCCTTTCGTAAAGAAGCTGCCAAGCTCATGACTTCCGCGAGTGACAACTCGATCTCCGGGGAACAAATTGCCGCCACGCACTTCGATCAGGTTTCCCATGCGCTGGCCGAAAACAACGGTCTGCTTCTGGTACGTTGATGCCACCTGTGTTTGTTCTTCTTCCACAAGCACAAAGCGTTCGGCTCCATCACGAATGACCGCAGACAGAGGTACCACAACCTTTTCGTTTTCGTCGCCAATCTTCAATTGCACCTGCCCGGACATGCCTGGCAGAAGCAACAAGTCTTCAGAAGTAGAATTCGACAGTGACGCCCAGACAGTTCCAAGATGTGTCTGTGGATCCAGAAACTGACCGAAGACATCGACCTGTGCAGGGATCTTCACATCGGGATACGCCGTCAGAGTCAGCTCCAATGATTGCCCGATCGCAACACGGGAAAGGTCCTTCTCCAGCACCCCAATCTTCAGCCACACAGAGGACAGGTCGAGTACCTCAAACAGATGTTCTTTAGAGTTGATCACTTTACCGACCGACAAGTCTGTGTGTGTCACCGTTCCATCGATCGGACTCGTGAGAGCCAGTCGCTGCTTAAAGGCTTCGTCAGGAGTCCTCAGCATTGCGTCCAGTGCGTCGGGTGGCAGCTGAAGACCTAGCCATTTAGCACGAGCAATCTCCACTGCAGCCCGATCTTTCTGGACCTGGTTCTTTGCTTCTATGAATCGGATCTCTGGAATTGCACCCGATTTGCCAGCAGCTTCAGCCGAAGACTGCAGCTTGAGGGACAGATTTAGTGCCGTTTGCGCATTGCGAATCTCCAGTTGCAGCAATTCCAGCTCCGGGCTGTCGAGTTCGGCCAATATCTGTCCGGCTTTGACGGATTCTCCCGGCGACACAAGGAGTTCAACAATTCGTCCGGAAAGTGGTGAACTCACCATCGCATGGCGGTTCCACGGAGAGACCAGTGTCCCATAGGCCAGAAGCGACTGACTCACCTTCTTCGGTCCGACTTCTGCGGTTTGTACATCCAACGTTGACCGCGCGGACTTCGTCAGCACCATTTTGCCGGTTTCCGCATTTATCTCCATCCCGCGTGTTGGAAGTGGCTTGTGCCCTTCGTGCGCCGACACAATCGCTGCGGTAAGGCACACCGTCATCAGCCAGCAGTAGTTTTTTATCCTCATCGCCATTTCCGTTTCCCTCAACACCCTTGGAATTCACCTGATGCGATCCGCCAATACCACAGTAGAATTGGAATGTTCACAATTGCTTTGTTCGCGAGATGTAGCGAGGTTTACTGTGGTTTGATTCAAATGCCGGAAGCAGAGAACATGTTATTTCTCAGTCTCGACTCTGGGTTCCTCGTATGGAACTTCGTGTTTCAAGACGTACGGCACGGTGAAGACAGTCCCATTTCGCTGAAACTGACCCCACGCCTTGTAGATTCCGGGATCAGGAAAATGTGCCGCGAATTCTACGACGCCATCGGGAGCGGCTCCAGCTTCGCCAAGTGGGTGCGCATGAACGTACTCGCTGCCATCCTCACTGATAATGACGAGATGCCCCATCGCCCCGAGATACGGCTGTAAGTCACTGACTGGCGTGCCGTCTTCATCGACGAAGTGAAATTGAACGTTCGTTTCCTGATCGCTTTGTCGAATGGAAATGTAAGCCTTCATTGTACCGATGGTGACGTCCGGCAAAGCGTTCGGCATCAACGCCGCCGCCTGGTCCTCGTTGCCTGAGACATTCACTTCGCCCGTTGCCAGTCCTGCCGGTTTACCCTTTGCCTGATGATCTGCGAAGAGTCGATATTTTCCAGACTTTGGAAACGCGAACTGCGTAGTGATCATGCCGGAGCTGTTAACGTCCGGATGCAGGTGGGCAAATTCATCCAGGCCGTCGCGGACAACAATCAAATGCACAAGCTTTTCATGCAGAATGTCAAATGTCGTTATGGGCGTGCCATCAATTTCCTGAATTCTTAATTCAAGCTGTGTCATCGAACCAGCTGCGGGCTGAGAAGGTTCGGTCTTTACCACGAGTGTGCTGGGCGGCGCCGTATTCACTGGCATATTCTCATGGCCGCCGTGCGAGCCGTGATCACTTTTCGATGGCGCCTCGTTGTTACTGTGCCCGTCATGAGAGTCCGGCAGAGTTGCGTGTTCGCCAGTCGAGGAGTGGTCAGTGGATGCAGCTGGTGGAACAGGCTTTCGTTGACCGCAGCCGAAAAGGCCTAGTAGCGAGAGGAGAATTACCACATCAAACGATTTCCACATGGTCTGACCTTTGATCTGACTGTGAAGTGGACTTAAGTCTGACAAGCAGGCCAGACTCACAGGACAACTATTTGACCACATCAATTCGAGCGGCCAATACGACAGGTTCACCATTGAGTTTGGATTCCCAACAAGCGATGACGGGGCCTGTACCATTCGAACCTGCAGTGATCATCGGATCGCGCGCACCTCGTGCCAGCTTCTGTGGTTGACCTGAGACTGAGCTCTGCACGAGCAGATCACCTTCGCGGCCCGCCGTCCAAACAATGACAGATCCCTTCGAAGTTGCGGCAATCCACGGTTGCTGTCCTTTACCGAGAAGAACTTCCGGCGATCCATCCCCTGTTGCCGCATAAACATTCTCATCGCGCCGCCAGACCGTTTCCAGCAAACCTTTTGGACCGGCCGCCAGCATACCACCATCCATCGGGCAGGCGTCCAGCGTCCATGTTCCTGAGCCCAGTTTCTTGCCGGGTGAGAACGACTTGCCGTCGTCTTTCGACGAAGCGACGTACATATCTCGATCACCATCGATTGAGTTTCGAAACATGACATGTACACAGTTGCCACTGACAACCACCGACGGATGACAGCATTCACAGACACTTCCATCCGGTGAACGATACACACACTGGTTGGCTTCCCATGTGGCACCATTATCTTTCGAAACGGTTGCGTAGATTTCTGACTTTTTGTCTCGCAGGTCGAGCCAGACGCACCAGATCGAACCGTCGAGACCAGACGTCATTGCGTGGAGTCCTTCACGTGCTGAGTCAGCCGTGTCGTTCACTCGCACTGGACCTTTCCATGTTTTGCCATCGTCCATCGATCGCCAGGCAACAACGTCTCCGTCGCGGCCTTTGCCGATCTGACCACCAATCGCGGTGATAACAATCGCATCCTTCGTCTTCACGACTCGAGGACCACGGCGCATTCCAAGCGACATATTTGGAACACGGAATGCCTGCATTGCCTTCCCAAACGTGGTTCCTCCGTCAAGAGACTGACAATATTGCACTGCATCGCCTGTCCCATAGACAAGATGCACTGAACCCTCACTCCCCACCGCCACTTGCGGCTGTGACGGTGTGTTTGCTCCCTTGCCTGAAGCAACAATCACTGGGTCACCGGCCGAACAGTCCGCAGCAGACAATGTCGCAAGACAAAATGTTGCGATGACGCTGAGATTAAAGCACTTCATGACGACCTTCCTTTTTTTCGAACAGCGACGCACGTAACGCCTATTCCACGCTGTTTTCGGCCTTAAGCTTCGCCACCGTCGTCAGGGTCTGGTCTGGATTCTTTAATGCCTTCGATTTGCATCCGGCACAACAGACGAAGACGGGTTGTCCCTTCACATCAAGCTTGAGCGGAGCGCCCATTGATCCGAGCCGGCTGGTGTTCATGACGGCACAGAACTTCTGAGCCTCGGCCTCCTTGCGATCCTCGGGACTCAGTTCGGCCATCGCCAAAGTCACATCAGATTTGCCTTCATCACCATGCTCATGCTCGGCATGATCATTTCCGTCCGCTTCGACGTGAGCCGATGCTTTCGTTGGTAGTGGAGAAGATTGCGACTGGCAGCCTGACGCAAACACCCCAAAAACGGCTGAGCATAAAAGGCACTTCAAGGAAACACTCATCTCAAATCCTCCATGCAACAGTTCACGAAAAGGACAATGATTGACCTGTAAAACTCGAGGCAGACCGGCATCGATACCGAACAATTCAACTGGGAAAGCAATCTCATTTGGGAAGACGGAACGCCAGTGTCAACGGCACTGATGGAAACCTGGCATGGCCAGGTTAGGAGGTCCATGTGCCGATGACCTGGCGGACCAAACTCATTTTGACTTGATGTAATCCTCGGGAGTTTTCATTTCTTCCGGTCGCTCTTTAGCCATCGTCACAAACTCATCTACGCACGGTGGACAGCAAAACTGATAAGACTTCCCATCCACAATCCAGGTAAATTTGGGGTTAGCTTTCGTCTTCGTCACGGGGCAAATTCGATCGCCTTCCTTGGGGAACATATCGTGCGACGATGGAATACCCTTGAATTTCTGAGTGGCGGTCATACCGCCATTAGCTTTGATGTCGGCCTCCGTGTATTTGCCGCCTGCAGTCAAATAGAGCTTTCGCTCTTCGTCTGCAGGCAGGCTGTCCGGCATTTCTTCAGCGTGGGTTTCTGTTACCGTCGTGAAACCCACTCGAAATCGCTCTCCGGCAATTCGTAGATTAGGAATCGTAACATCCAGTTGCTTGCCTCGAAATTCCTCCGGTAGCTGCCCAACGAATTGCGACGTTTTTTCGGGCGAGTCTCCGTCCTGCGGAACCGCCGCCAGTTCTATCGGCGTGGCATTGGGATCGCCGAGCGCTTTCACATAGGCTTTGACCGGCTGAACATCCACTTCCTGAATGCGAGTTTCATCTTTGCCCAGCATCAACAAACGAAAATCTCCACTTGTTTCGATGACGGCTTCCGCGTGGTAACTGTCCGAACCAATCGGAATGATGATTCCGCCATGACTTCCCGGCTTGTGCGGATGCACTTCCTCTTCGACTGCCTTGTCATTGCTATTTGAAGCGGCGATGGCAGTTGTCGAAGTGACTGGTACGCTGACCGTTGACGGATTGGCGGGCGGAGTGGAGACCGTCGGCGCAGACTGTGAGCCACAGCCAGCCGCGATCGCAAAAAGAACGCCCGCAGAAAACACGACCCCAGAGAACAAATACTGATTGAATCTCATCATGCGACTCCTTGCAGCAAGAACGCAACAATGCGTCCAGGCAGTTGAGGAACAGTAAAGGAACAGTAAAGGTTGCTCACACTGCAGGTGGAGCGTTTAAGCGAGTGCGACGAATGCGGCTCGCAGACGGATCTCTGTCGGCACGGTGTGAAAGACTCGGTAGTGCGTGCCGCTGTCCTGCGTTACCGCGATCGCTATTCAGCGTGTGTTACGCAGCGACGGCGTTCCCGTGAGCAATCAGGATTAACAGCGACTTACGTTGTGTGCAATCAGAAGTGTTCTGCCCGCCAGCATTGGGGGGCTTCTTCCTGGAAGAAATCGCGCGGCGCGTGGCGGCACCTCATCGGTTTGCCGGAACAACACGGGCGAACAGAGGTAGGAGAGTTCGATGATCCACTTCACCCACGGTGACGTCTGCAGGATCAGGCTGTCATCCAGCCGCACTCCCACTGCTCGATGCTTTTGACAAGGGCATTCGTGTTCCCTGTTACCATCGGAACTTCCTGGACACTGCTTCGCTGTGTCATCCTTTTGACAGCAGCAACACTTTGGTGCCGAGGTTTCTGCACTCGCCACCTTCATCGTACAACAGCAGATCGACGGCCCCAAAACGGTCGCACCGATCAGCAATAGCGATAGCATACGATGAAACATGATCGTTCAGTCCTACTGATATCCCGTAATGACATTCTAGCGAAAGACTGAACGACATCACAGATCAATTCTCGACACTGCCTCGCTTCGCTTCAGAATCAATGACCGATGCCCAGCAATGCAGCAGCAGCCATTGCAATCCATGAGTCCATCTTCGATAAGATAAGCGTCAAGTTTGACATAGGCTCAGCAAAACCAAGCGGCTCCTGAGTCTGCAAGCAAACTCAGGAGCTCCTCCACAGCCTGGCCCAATTTGTTCCAAAATCACTGCTGGCAGCAAACGGCGTTCATTTCACAGCAGTCTGAACCCTCACGGCAGCATGCAGCTTCAGCGAGGCAACAGTGCGAACCAGTGAAGCAGCAGTCCGCCTGAGCAGCACAGCAATCGGAGATCTTGTCTTCTCCGGCAGATGACACGGTTTGAACGGGAGCCGTCGTGTCTGCGATCTGAGTGATTGACGACTGGGAGCAACACTTGGCCTTAATCGAACAACAGTAGGCACGCTTGAGGCAACAAATCTGCTTGCTCTGCTGGCCAGATGATTCCGGAGTCGGCGAGTCAGCCTGTAAGCCGAAGTTGCTGATCAACGCTGCCAGTGCGAATAGAGCCGAAAGTGAATAGCGAGTAAACATGAGAGAGTCCCTTTGATTGAGTGTCAGATAGATTTGAATGTTCGAATTGCCCTGCAACAAATTGCAGTTGATACCGATAAACTCTTCTTGAACAACGTGTTTACGCAGGCTTTTACTTAATCCACACACATGCAAAAGCCTGCCATGAACATCTAAGATGAGAGTGAACGCACGATGTGTGCGGCAACATCAGACTTCGAATGACCTTGATAAGCACAGAACTGCCATCAACGCTGACGCCCGTAGCGAGGTTAGCCCTTTGGGTGACATCAATTAACGGGACTGCAGTTTGTTTTTTACAACAACATGGAGCAATCGCATCGCAGCCAAGACCGCCACTTCGTTGTCCAGAACAGCAACGTCGCGCATTGCAATCCGATTTGGCGTTGCCATTCTGTGTTGCAACGCCACGTCCACACTTGCATTCCGAGCAACAACCGAACATTTGGCTCGGCAGAAGTCCGCACACGAGCACAAACGCTGTCATCAAATTAAGGGCTGTTGAAGTCATCTGGAAGAATCCTGCCTACCTGCGGTCCCACATTGATTTGATGATGCTACGATCCGAATCCTTCACCGAATAAACACAGAAAACTCAATTTCTACGAAAATGGCCCTTTGACGCCGAGAAATACCTCCGCGGCGGACTACACAGCAGAGTTCGGAAGACTCACTATGGCCATCAACCGAGCAATTTCATCGAGCCCTTCGACACCGATTGCGGTTACAAATCTCGGACCGACTTTCCACGTGACAGCCAACTGATCGGGCATTTGAGCGCAGTGGCACACCTGACCGCAACATCGCGCGGAGATCGTTGGCGAATCACCGAACCACATTGGCTGCTCTTCGTTGTGCTCAAAAATCAGGAATTCTGATCCGTCTTGGCGAACACACAATGAAGCCGAACACTTGCAACATGGCATTTTTAAAACATGAGTCGATGCGACTCTGTAGCCAGATGAGGACAGTAGCGATACGACTGGCTCATAACCCAGCAGTTCCTTAGCGGCAGCAAGCGAAACCAACGTCCCATCGTACTGAGTCGATAATTCATCAACGACAGCACGAGGCTTCTGTGGAAAACGTGTCAGAGTCTTGTGAACGTGAGCGGCGGCGACAAGCTCGATCCCGTCATGTGAAGTTCGTAATGCGGCCCAGTATCCAATTACAACTGCCGCAATCAGTGATGCCGCAATCAATGATGCCAAGCGATACGAAGAACGGGGAAAACGCCACTTTGAGAAGCGCCCGGTTTGTTCATCAAGACGAACTACAATGCCTGCCCAATTCCCTGATGCCGTAATCGACTCACCCTGTTCGCGAAACAGTCTACCAATTTGACCAAAAGAACGGAGTTCTGCCGTGCAGCCGTCGCAGTTGTTGACATGTTCGCTGATCTCTGCCATTTGGTCCGCAGGCAATTCGCGATCGTAGAACTCGGACAGCTTCGCGTTGACGTCGTCGCAATTCATGTCAATCTCCCCAACCCAGAGCCAGAAGTTCAGTTCTCAATTCTCGCCGTGCCCGATTGAGCCTCGATCCTACCGTCCCTTCTGGGATTCTGAGAATCTCGGCGATCCTTGAGTAGCTTTCTTCCTGTTCCTCCTTTAGATGAAGGATAACCCGAAGTTCCGGATCCAGCTTCGACAGTGCAAGAGAAAGGATCTCGTTGTTCTCAATAGGATTCTGTTGACTTCGACACGGCATATCCAGATCCCCCATTGGAACAAGCGGTCGGCGCCGTTTGCGACGAAGATGCTGCAGAGCATCGTTAACCGCAAGTCGAAACACCCATGTCGTGAATTCCGACTCAAACCGAAAAGAGCCAAGCACTCGGAACACATGCAGAAAGATTTCCTGAGTCACATCATCCACGTCAGATGAGTCCACGATGCGTGAAACCAGCCGACTGATTGAATCTCTTAACGATTCATATAAAAGCCTCTGAGCCTCACGGTCGCCAGTGGCAGCAAGCCTGATCAAGCTGTCTTCGAGCGACATGGAGACTCCTGATGATTCAACCGATATTCAAAGGACGGATTCAGCATCATGGTTGTGGGATTGATAGCAGACGAAGTAATCCTGCAGAAGCAACTCAGCGTCACACCATCAGCCGCCAGCTGCAGTCTAGCGGCTAATGGCAATGCGTATTTGACTTCCTGGAGTTCAAGAACTCATTTCTTAGCATCATGCTCGTGGTCTTTGTGGTCCGCGTGCTCATCATCGGGAATTGAGATACCCAGCTTCTTCAGCATCGCATCCTCCGATTTGCGAATCGCCAACAGTTGCTTTTCGATGGATGTGCAATGAGCGCAGACTGGAGCGTTCTCCACTTTTTCACCAGCGATCGCTTTGTCAGCCATACCGCACATCTTTTCACACTCGGCCAGCTGCTTCATTATCGCGGCAACATCTTCCTGAATTCCGGCTTTCGTCGCAGTTTCCGAGTCGATTTTCTTGATCTCTTTTTTCACTGCAGCGACGCTCGACTGAACCTGCGTCAAGTGCTCTCTCGCTGTTTCTACTGGCACTTGTTGGCACTCGGCTCCATAGGAATTCAACGCTCGCGAATGGAATCTCGCCGAACTCTGGTAGGCCCTCGACGTCATTGGGCGATATCCATTCTTCCCAGTGGCTCCCATTTGGCGATGAATTGCATTCCAGTCTTCACTTGCCACTGGAGAAGGACTCGCGGCGACCTCAGCCGCAAAAGCCAGCGGAATCAACATCAGCCCAGCAAGAACACGCAAATTTGACATTCCAGCACTCCCGATAAGAAACGGCTGGTGGCGACATCGCAAATCGACGACAGGGTCAACGCATCGCTCTCAACTCGTTCACTATATTTGATGTTTCTCCCGTCAGTATTCTTCACGGAACCGCAGATGTTTTCTAAGTTTTTCTCGATATCGACTGGTGAGAATAACGTTCGTTGAGTCTGGCCGGCGAGAATGATCAGCGAGAGTGTGAGGAAACGGGTGCAGCTCAATCCGTGGCAGAACCAATCAAACTGCGGTCCATCCGTGCATGTTGGTACTGCCGCAAGTCTGCGTCCGGCAATCGCCACGGCGAAACAGACAGTAACCGGTACGAGGGGCCAAACTCGACGGTCCAAGTCATAAAGGTTCGTGACGTTAATCCAGCGTAGTCAAGAACGCGCCATGTGATGTCGGAAAGACGACATCGCAAATCGCCACATGGCGATTCGCGAACAACAAATGCATTGATTATCGGTTCGTCCTTGAACGGCACGGCATGTGCGTCACTGAGATGATGTCTCGCCGATGTCGATCGACAACCGGCGGAATGACACGAGTTCCAACGATATTCATTCGGAGAAAAACAATGAAGAAGTTCATCGGGATCTTGCTGACGATGGCAGTCGCTGTCGCGAATCAGGCCATCGTCAGAGCGGACCACAACTATGGTCCGTACAGCAACAAGATAGGTACTGCATTTTCCAGCAACACAGGATCGGCGTACACACCGGAACAGCGTTATCACACTGGACTCAGTCACCGCAGCATCGATCGTCAGTCCAGTCATGATCAGGCCCACAGTCTGGGATTGGACAATCGGCAGCACAACTCGCTGCATCAGTCGATTTCACATGGTGCTTTCCATGACAACCAGGAACACGCGAGTTTTGACTACAATCTGAGCAGTAGTATCCGTACGTCAGAATACGGCAACCTACCGTACAGCCGCAACTACATGAGCCGGACTCGCAGTTCAAGCAATCCTTACTCGATAAGCCCATCGAACGGAAATCAGTACTTGACAGATCCGAATTCGGCACAGTGGTATTCCGACAACTATTCCGCGCCGTACATGTCGCGAGGCATTGACGGCTCTTACTCAACCCCGGCCTACCGAACGCCGCGCAACTGGAATCATGGAAATGGTTCATACTCCACGGTTCCTCAATGGTAATGGTAACTCGTGCGAATCATTAGTGACCCATCGGTGGCGGATTGATTTGAACGCCTCCGGCTCTATGCACGATGCATACGTTCATGGGATTTTCCCTTCCGCAGACGACGGCGGATTAGTTCCGTATTTGCGATCAGCAAAGTGCTACTCGCCCCTGTTCTGATGAAAGGTCATGTCCATGAATTCTCTGCTTTATCTGCTCGTGGCCATTAGTGCCATGAGTTCACAGCTTTCCACACGCCCGTTCTGTAATGGACCCGGTTGCCAGTCCAATCAACCGTCAGCAGCAACCTGGTCGCAATCGTCGAATCGAACCATGGAGTCTAGGCGATCGTCGCTCCTCGTCGATCGGCGAGATTCAGTAAAGTGCCCGTGTAGAACTTGTGACCCACGATTTCCATGTTCGCCGGAAAACTGTGGACGTCAGGATTGTCCCGATTGCGTTAATGCTTGCCAAAACTGCTCGCCCGACCAATCTGCGTCTCAAGTGAATGATGGCTGGGAACCTCGAAGAACGGATCTGCGGGGAAGAAAACCGTTTTCTCAAACCAGTGTACAGCGAATTTGCCCGGTTACTGGGGAAGCGCTTGGCTCGATGGGACGACCAATTCCTGTGACCGTCTCCGGACGGACGATTCAAGTCTGCTGTCAGGCGTGCGTTGCCGCAGTGCAACGAAATCCGGAAAAATACCTGCGGCGCGTCACCGACGAAACCGGAGCCGTGCCATTCGACGCTTCTCGCCAACCGTCAAACCCTCGTCAGTCTTATCTGCAGCCTAACACTCAGCGATTGTGTCCTGTCACTGGCGAAGAACTTGGATCCATGGGTTCGCCGATTCCGGTCACAATTTCCGGACGAACAATTCACGTTTGCTGCGAAGCCTGTGTTGCCTCTGTGAAGAAAAATCCAGCGAAGTACTTCGCAAAGGTCGCTCAAGAGCTAAAGCCCTTCTCAAATCGTGAGGAGATGAGTCGAACAGATTCGTTTACACCAAGAGATCAGGCCCCTCCACAGCAGCTTTGCCCGGTTACAGGCGAAGAGCTTGGCTCCATGGGACCACCGATTCCAGTTACGGTTTCAGGGCGGACGATACAAGTCTGCTGCGAAGCCTGCGTTGCCGCTGTCAAAAGAGATCCAGCCAAATACTTTGGAATTGTGCCACGTGAGAGGAGTTTCATCCCGACGCGTCCAGCATCGGGTCGTCTGATGCCAGATGGAGTTCTGCGATAAGAATAGCAGGCTGTGGAGATCAGTCGGAGCGGACTTTAGCAGCACTTCCGCCGCATCATACGTTGGCCTACCAACCTCTGATGCGGCATTCTCGATCAAGAAATTTTGCGTGAAGACATCCCGGAAGGCTGTCTTCACGCAGGATTGCAGCAGTCTGTCCGAATTTCGAAAACTTTGCTGACAATCTTTGAATACCGTGAAGACGAATGGCACTTTCTGCATCAAATGACCGGTGTTGCTTTAGCCGTTCTCTTTGTGAATTGTGATTTCGCACGTCGGCACGATGGAAGATTTTCTTGAATTTTCGTTTTCAACAGGATGAAAGACATGGTGTTTTCTCGATCTCGTTTTTTGCTAAACCCGTCCCTACTCGGAATCGTTGTCTGTCTTTCGTTATCTGCGAATGGCTTTGCCGACGACAAGCCAGGGCACGCCGACGAAAAGCACCATGATCACCAACAAGATGCAGCAAAGATGGAGAAGGACGTTGCCGAAGCACTTTCCGAACTCTCGACTGCGGACCGCAAATTGGCTGAGGCGCAGCGATTCTGCGTGATGATGGAGTACAGCCGACTCGGTGCCATGGGAGCACCGATCAGAGTCATGATCGATGGCAAACCAGTTTTTGTGTGCTGTGAAAGCTGTGTTGAAGAAGCCGTCAAGGGCGGGAAGGACACGCTGATTAGAGCCAAATCACTGACGGAAGCGTCTGCAGTTCTTGCCAAACTGTCGAAAGAGGACCGTGCCGCTGCGGAAGCACAGAAGTACTGTGCAATCCAGACTAAGAGCCTACTTGGTTCAATGGGCGCTCCTATCAAGCTGGATCTGAATGGTACGACCGTCTTTCTCTGCTGCAAAGGCTGCAGCAGAAAAGCCAATGCAAATCCCAA